>CAKTPR010000152.1 GCA_934591725.1 uncultured Oscillospiraceae bacterium | reverse complement strand
GGTAGGATAAGCTGATGTACCTGCACCTCGGAAAAGGTAAGATCGTGAGCACGGAGGATATCGTCGGGATATTCGACCTGGACATTACGAGCCAGTCGCACCTGACGAGAAAGTATCTGACAATGGCGGAGAAGGCCGGAGAGGTCGTGAACGCCAGCGAGGATATACCGAAGTCCTTTGTCGTGTGCCGGTCGGGAAACAAGAAAATACTTTATCTGAGCCAGATGGCTTCGGCGACGCTGCTAAAGCGCGCGGAGTCAGGCTTGCTGTAATAGTAAACGGCGGGGATCGCCCCGCACGGAATGGAGAAACATATGTCTGATAACATCAAAAATCAAGCGTCGGAATATGATGCTTCGCAGATCCAAGTCCTTGAAGGGCTTGAGGCCGTAAGAAAGCGCCCCGGTATGTATATAGGCTCGACCTCACTGTCGGGTCTGCATCACCTTGTGTATGAGATCGTCGACAACTCCATCGACGAGGCTCTGGCGGGCTTCTGCACCGGCATCACCGTGACGATAGAAGAGGGCGACATCATCTGCGTGTGCGATAACGGCCGCGGCATCCCTGTCGATATTCAGGAGCAGACCGGCAAGAGTGCGCTTGAGGTCGTGTTCACCGTGCTGCACGCGGGCGGCAAGTTTGGCGGCGGGGGCTACAAGGTCTCCGGCGGTCTGCACGGCGTCGGCGCGTCTGTCGTCAACGCTCTGTCCGAGTGGCTTGAGGTACAGGTACACAGGGACGGCAAGATATATCAGATGAAGTTCTCCCGCGGCGGCATCACCGAAAGCATAAATGTTGTCGGCACGACGGACAGAACGGGTACCACCGTGCGCTTTAAGCCCGACCCTGAGATGTTCGACGACACGGTATACGACTATGAGACGCTGCACACATGGCTGCGCGAGCAGGCATTCCTAAACGGCGGCCTCACCATCGCGATGGAGGATAAGCGCGAGGGCAGGGAGCAGGCGGAGATAATGTGCTACGACGGCGGCATAAAGGAATTTGTCGCATGGCTCAACCAGCACAAAACGCCGATACATCAGGACGTTATCTACCTCACCGGCAAGAAGGGCGACGCGATAGCCGAGATAGCCCTGCAGTATAACGACGGCTACAGCGAAAATCTCGTCTCCTTCGCAAACAACATACACACCCCCGAAGGCGGCATGCACGAGACGGGCTTCAAGACCGCGCTCACGAGAGTCATAAACGCATACGGGCAGAAGAACAACATCATCAAGGGCGACGACAAGGTCTCCGGCGACGATGTGCGCGAGGGCATTGCGGCGGTCATATCCGTGAAGCTGCCTGAGGCGCAGTTTGAGGGACAGACCAAGCAGAAGCTCGGCAACGCCTATATAAGAACGCTTGTAGACTCTGTCGTAAACGATCAGCTGACGGTATATTTTGAAGAGCACCCCGCCGCTGCCAAGGCCATACTCGAAAAGGCGATGATGGCAAACCGCGCGCGCGAGGCCGCAAGAAAGGCCAAGGAGTCCGTCCGCCGCAAGACAGGGCTTGAGAGCGGGCAGATGCCCGACAAGCT
>CAKTPR010000151.1 GCA_934591725.1 uncultured Oscillospiraceae bacterium | reverse complement strand
TTTTGTTTACAGGCCCGCGTCCATTGCTTCCGCTCGGTCGAGCAGCATCTGCACGAACTCATCGTTCCACACTCCGGTGAAGTGCAGCAGGTCGATGACAGAGAAGCGGTTGCGCATCAGGTGGCAGTTCGTGATCGCCCATCTGACGGTCTTCTCGTCGACCGGGAAGTTCAGCACGCTGTAACGGCACGGTGCGTTCGCCTTGTGCATGCAGTCTGCGATGTATTCTGGCTTCTTGACCCACGGCGCGACTCTTTCCTTGAACTCGTCAAAGTCCGCGAGGAAAGCCTCGAACTTTGCGCGGTTCGCCGTCCACGCAGCAAGCTTCTTCTGATAGTCCGCCCAGCACTCGTTTGAGGCAGAGCCGGTCTCATCGAGCCACGCGAACGCGCCCTTGACCTTCGGCTCCATCTCCTCAGCCGTCGGGTAGCAGCGGTCGAGGTCAACAGCCTTCGGGTCGAACTCGTTGAGCAGGTAATCCCAGATGATGCAGGAGATTATGCCTGAGGCCGCGACCTGCGTGCCGTGGTAGCAGATGCCAGTGTGGCGCACCTTGGAGGCCATGTCTATCAGGTGGCTCATGACGTGCTCCGAGCCGGAGGCCGGGGAGCTCTCGTCCGCAAGCCCCATCGAAAGGCCGCTGAGCGTGAGCACATTTGCCAGATTGCCGAGGACTTTGCTGTCACCGGCGGCGAGCTTTGCGGAGTTTTCAAGCAACTCCTCGCACTGGGTGCGGATCATATCGGAGGGTGCGGTGTGGAAGTTCTTGCCGACGCCGAGGACGTTTCCGAGGTACCAGTCGACAGGAGCCGTCCATGTCGCGATAAGGTCGCCGTAGCCGCTGACGTTCATCTCCGCGGGAGCCGCGGCAATGATGTCCATGTCGATTATGAGTATCAGCGGATAGCGGGAGTGAACGGTTCTCTTGACGCCGTTAAAGAGCATAACGGAGGAGTTGTCGGAGAACGCGTTTACGGAAAGCGCCGTCTGCACGATGACGAGCGGCAGCGGGTTTTCCTTATTGTAGTAATAGGTGGAGTATTTGCACAGGTCGCAGATAGTTCCGCCGCCGATACCGACGACGCAGTCGACGCCCTCGAAGTGCGCCTGGATCTTTTCGGCGTTCTCAGGAGTCGCGTGGACTATGCTGTCAGGCTCGGAGATGACGAGCCATTCGACCTCGTACTCTGCCTTGAGCAGAGCAAGTATTTTTTCCTTGACGTTTGCCCCGGTCGTGTCGAGTATCTCGGTAGGGCCGGTGACCATGAGCACTTTTTTCCCATCGGTGAGCGCCTTTACAGCGCCGCAGATGTCTGCGGCAGCGCCATGGCCGATGTTTATCTTCTTCATGCCGATGTCGCAGAGTCTCTCGGAGTTCTCCTGCGCCAGCATTATCTCATGCAGCTCGTCAAGCTTTGTTGCGTCGGCTCGCGCCAGACGGTTGTCGATCATTGCAGTTCCCCATTCTGCCGCTTGATAAGTCAGCGCAGCCGGAAGCCCGATCCCCGTAAGCGGCAACCGAGGGTATACCCCCGACTTGCAAGCGTATGTGCTGCTGTCAGCCGAGGGTAAGCTGCGCTGTTTTCAGTAGTTTTATGGGTCAGCACCGTACAATGCTTTTTCTGCCGCATCATGCGGCGCTGGCATCACTCGAAATCGAGCACGCGGAGCATGCGGATAAGCGTCAGGCGGTTGCGGATAGCCGCCGATATTTCCAGCATCTCATCCGC
>CAKTPR010000150.1 GCA_934591725.1 uncultured Oscillospiraceae bacterium | reverse complement strand
GCGGGGACGAGCACGGTCGCGCCGAACATGGCGAACATGTGCTGGAGACCGAGGATGAGCATGCGCGGAGTGCCAAGCTCGCGCGCGTCAAAAATGGGGCCGTCAATGGTTTTCTTGTCTTTCATTCAATTTACCTCTCTCAGTAGATTTCTTAATTGAACTGTAGCTTTGCCGCAAATGCGGCGCGGCCTATTTATAACCAGCGGCATAGCCGCGTGTTACCGTATTGAATTAGTTATCGTCGATCGCCATGAGGTACACGCCCGTCTCGCCGTCGAACTCCGGCAGGCGCACCTCGATAAGCTCGCTGTGCGAGGTGGGGATGTTCTTTCCGACGTAGTCGGCGCGGATGGGCAGCTCCCGGTGACCTCTGTCGACCAACACCGCGAACTGTATCGTGCGCGGACGGCCGCAGCTGAACACCGCCTCGATGGCGGCTCTGGCCGTGCGCCCGGTGTAGAGCACATCGTCGCAGAGCACGACGTCTCTGTCGTTCACATCGAAGGGCAGCTCCGCCTTGCGGATGACGGGGCTTTCGGCAAGGGTCGAAAGATCGTCCCGGTAGAAGCCGATGTCGATGCTCCCGCATGGCGGCTCAACGCCTTCAATCTTTTTGATATTGTCGCGTATGCGGCAGGCGATCGGTTCGCCCCGGCGGCGTATCCCGACAAGGACGACGTTGTCTACCCCGCGGTTTTTCTCGGTGATCTCATGGGATATGCGCATCAGCGCTCTGCCGAGCGCGGCCTCGTCCATTATCTGAGCCTTCTGTCTCACAAACGCTCACCCCTTGTATAAGCTATCCACAAAGTAAGTGCTGAATGAATGCGTCGGATGGCTGAGTGAGGAAATTTTCTGTCTGGCAAAATGAGCTTTTTGCAGGAATACCTTGTGTATTTCAAAAAAAAGCTCATGAAGTCAGGCGGATAAATTTACCGCTCAGACGCCGACAGCCATTTGTTCAGTGCTTACTTAAAGAAAAAATAAATGCCCTGCCGGTATCCGGCAAGACACACAAAAGCACAGGCGCACTGCGCCCGTAAGCTATAAGCGATTTTGCCGGTCTCTCTGTACCGAACTTAAAAATCTTTTCGACGGTCATTATAAGGGCTGCGCGGGAAAAATGCAAGCATATTTTCAGAATCTCCCAAAATGTAGAACCTGTCCAATGGCAGCGCGGGAATTTTGTGATATCCGACAAGAGCTTTGTTTACAGACGGCAAAAGCTTTCTTAATAAAATTATATTGATTTTTCCCTGCCCCGGTGGTATCACTGAACCAGCCGCGGCGAAACGCGGCCACATATCCCCCAAGGAGGAAATAAAATGAAAAAGACATTTGCTTTTATTCTGGTTCTTTCGATGGCGCTCGCGCTGTGCGCCTGCGGCGGAGAGGGCACGGGCGAGGTCGTGTACATTGACCCGACTTCCGCGGCCGGGACTGCCGCCCCGGCGGTCGAGACACCGGTGAGCACAGCTGATACGGCCGTGTCCACGGAGTCCGCTGACGCTCTCGGCGTTGTGCTCGACTACGCGGTGAACGATGTTCAGCCCGGTTCCTCCGGCTGCTCGCTCAGAGGCATAAAGTGCGCGGCAATGCTGCTCGATTGGGCGGAGGAGACCCCGCTTGACGCCGAAGGTATAGCCGCCGCAGTCGAGACATGGAAGTCCTCGGCGGCCGAGGATGCGCTTGCCATATTCGGCGAGTGCATGGATCTTGTCGCATCCAGCTGCGAGTCCCTCTCGCAGGATAACGCGCAGGAGCTGCTCGATGAGTCCGGCAGCACCGACTGCGCATATCCCTGGAGCGACGCTGCCTTTGCCGCAGCGCAGAGCGTTTTCTCC
>CAKTPR010000149.1 GCA_934591725.1 uncultured Oscillospiraceae bacterium | reverse complement strand
CGCGAGGAATGCGGAGCGAATGAAAAAGGGCAGAAGATGGTGCAGCGCCATATATGGTCGGAGTATCTGGACTTAGTTGAGCTACTCCGTAAGACCGAGCGCGGCAAAGCCCTGTACGCAAAGCGCAAGGAGAGCATAGAGCGCGTATTCGGGGACGCTAAAGAAAAACACGCTATGCGTTATACACATCACAGAGGCTTGGCTCGGGTCACAAACTGGGTCACGCTTAAATTTGCATGCATGAATCTGAAAAAGTTAGCAACATGGAGCTGGAATAGCTCCGACTTTTTCTGCTTTTTTGCTCGTTTTTTCAACAGTCGCGTAAATTATGCCGTTCCTGCTTAACTTAACGCTGTGTTCTTTGACAGACTGAAGAGCGCCCCTGCCGTCCGGCAGGGGCGCTCTTATTATACTGCGATATCACAGCGCAGCGCGCTGCTTGGGGGACATGCGGTACTGCGGCTTCACATGGTACGCCACCTCGGCGTACTGCCGTGCGCGCTCGCGCAGGCAGAAGTTGCCGTTCTGGCTGCACCAGACATACAGCTCATGGATTATCAGATCCGTCGCGATATGCGACAGCAGCTCCGGCGGCTCCTCGGTCTCAATAATGCCGGACTTCGCGCAGTTTTTCGCAAGAGTCGCAAACAGATCGTCCAGCGCGTGGACAGCCTCGCGTATGCCCTGTGGGGACTCGAACTGCATAATGAAGAGCGTACTCGTAAGCTTCGGGCCGAAGTCGAGCGCTATCGTGATGAACCGGTCAAACAGCTGCCAGATGCGCTCAAAGTCGTTCTCCGCGTCGGCAAACTTCCGGAAGCTCTCCTCATCGTTCTGCTGCGGCTTTGCGACGACGTAATCCAGAATGCTGCGCTTGCCCTTGAACATGGTATAGAAAACCGAGCGCGAAACGTGCGCCGCCTCGCATATTTCGTTGACGCTGACATTGTTGTAGCCCTCGGATTTGAACAGCCCTATCGCGCATTTTGCAATGCTTTCCTTGAGCCGGTGCGACGAATCCTGCACGAAAAACGCTCCTTTCCAAACGTCCTGATTTTGAGGACATTTTACGATATTTGTCCGTGGAAGTCAACGTGCCGCCGGGATTGTTCTCAAATATTTTGCAGTTCTTTTGTGAGTTGTTCCAAAACAGCTGTTAACTTATTGATTATTTTCGACAAGTTAGGTACGCTTAAACCCAGCTATAAAAATAACAAGCGAACCCCGTTTTTTATTCTATCAGGAGGCTGGAAAAGCTATGACGAAGGACGAAAAAATCGCAAAGCTCGGTAAAGAGATAACCGACCGGGCGACCGTGCTGCTCGGCAAGGACAAGATCACCCCTGAGTCCCCGGAATATCTGGGCATCAACTCCGCGCTGAAGTACACCGCCTACAAGTACGACCAGAAGATGGCCGACGACATTCTTGACATCTGCCTTACGATGAAGAAGCGCGTGCCGCTGACCATCGAGCAGCTGGCAAAGAAGAACCCGCAGTTCGACAGAGCGTATCTTGAGAAGGCCATGCAGGCCGTCAGTGAGAGCGGCCTTGTCGAGTTCCACTGGGAAAACCTCGACGGCAAGAACCCCAACCATGAGAAGCGCTGGGTGCTGGACATGTTCGTCCCCGGCAGCGCCGAGATCATGATGATAAACCCCGAACAGTCCGACATGTACCCGGAGACGGCTGACTTCTTCGAGCGCATGGCATATCTGCCGCTGGCCGGCATCACCGAGATGGTGCCTCCCGGAGGCGCAGGCATCGGCATGCACGTCATCCCCGTTGAGAAGGCCATCCCCGCAGAGAGCAAGTCCCTGCCCATCGAGCACCTGAGCCACTGGCTCAAGAAGTACGAGGGGCACATCGGCGTGTCCGTCTGCTCCTGCCGCAAGCAGCAGCGTATCCGCGGCGAAGGCTCCGGCGACGTTGAAGGCGAATGGTGCATCGGCGTCGGCGACTTTGCCGACTACTGCCGCGAGACCAACCACGGCCGCGACATCACCTATGAAGAGGCCATGGAGATACTCCAGAAGGC
>CAKTPR010000148.1 GCA_934591725.1 uncultured Oscillospiraceae bacterium | reverse complement strand
CGTTTCATTTCTCGTCTCCCTTCACAAATACCAATTTCAAAATAAGGACGGGTGTGTGCAAAATCCAACATGGCTAAGCAATTAGGATAGCGCCGTGCTTTGCCGCGCAGATAAGCCAAGGTTTTTATCCCCTCAGCCGCTTTGCGGCAGCTCCCCTTGAGAAACAAGGGGAGCCTATTATTACTATATATTCTGTTTTATTTCTTATTTCCGAAAAGGCCGCGGACGATGGAGTTTGAGCCGGAGCGCATGACGGAGCTGAGAGCGTTCCGCGCGGCGCGGGTGGCAATGGTCTTGGAGCTGACAGTCTTGCCGCCGGTCACGGAGTTTATTATATTGGAGCTGAGAGAGATCATGACAGAGGACGCGGCGTTTGAGACTGCGCGCTGCGCGACCTTGCTCCTTGCGGCAGCTTCCTTCTCCTTCTGCTTCTGCGCGGCAATCTCTTCCTTCTGGCGCTGCTTTTCGGCGGCAAGCTCCTCACGCTCGCGCTGCTTCTCGGCAGCCTTTTCTTCCTTGAGGCGCTGGCGCTCGGCCTCCTTCTCCTCCTTGAGACGGAGTTTCTCCTCCTCGGCTGCTGCGGCGGCTTCGGCGCGCTGGCGCTCAAGCTCCTCATTTGCGCGGTTGAGAATTTCAAAGGCGGACTCTCTGTCGATGCTCTCGCGGTACTTGATATCAAACTCGTCGCTGACGATAAGGCTCTGCACCCTGCGCTCCTCGGCAGGCCCCATAAGGCTCTGCGGCGGGAGGATGTTAGCGCGCTGGACTATGCCAGGGACGCCCTTTTCGTCAAGGAAGCTCACGAGCGCTTCACCGACGCCAAGCTCCATGATTGCCGTCTCGGTATCGAAGGCGGGGTTCACACGGAAGGCGCTGGCTGCGGCGCGGACTGCCTTCTGCTCGGCAGGCGTGTATGCGCGCAGCGCATGCTGGACGCGGTTGGAGAGCTGGGCAAGGACGTCGTTCGGGATATCCGACGGGCTCTGGCTGATGAAGTATACGCCGACGCCCTTGGAGCGGATGAGCTTGACGACCTGGACGATCTTCTGGACGAGCGCCTTGGGCGCGTCGCTGAAGAGCAGATGCGCTTCATCAAAGAAAAAGATCATGCGCGGCTTTTCAAGGTCGCCGACCTCAGGCAGACGCTCGAAGAGCTCGGTCAGCATCCAGAGGAGGAAGGTGCCGTACACGGTCGGGCTCTGGATAAGGCGCTTGCTGGAGAGGATGTTGATATAGCCGCGGCCGTCAATGTCGGTGCGCATCCAGTCACGGATATCAAGCTCCGGCTCGCCGAAGAACAGCTCGCCGCCCTCGCCCTCGAAGGTGAGCAGGGCGCGCTGGATCGCGCCGATGCTGGCAGCGGAGACATTGCCGTAGGCCGTGGTGAACTCGGCGCGGTTATCGCCGACATACTGGAGCATGGAGCGCAGATCCTTGAGGTCGAGCAGGAGCAGACCGTTATCGTCCGCCACTCTGAAAACGATGTTGAGTACGCCCGCCTGTATCTCAGTCAGGCCGAGGAGCCTTGCAAGCAGCGTCGGCCCCATGGAGCTGACGGTCACTCTGACGGGGTGACCCTCATCGCCGAAAATGTCCCAGAAGCGGGTCGGGTAGGACTTATACTCAAAGCCGTCAAGTCCGAAGCGGGCGATACGCGCACGCATATCCTCGCTGTCCTTGCCCTTTTCGCACATGCCGCTCAGGTCGCCCTTGATATCCGCAAGGAACACCGGCACGCCCATGTCGGAAAAGGACTCCGCCATGACCTTCATGGTGATGGTCTTGCCGGTACCGGTCGCGCCGGCGATAAGGCCGTGGCGGTTAGCCATGGACGGCAGCAGATATATAGGCTCATCTGCCTGAGCAAGGCGGATCTTTTTATCCTCGTACATTTTATATACCTCTCTTTTCAACATATTGCGGTTATTGGCACACTTCTGTGTTTATAATACCATAGCTTGCCCGTGAGCACAACACCAAACAGGGATTTAACATTAATGAATTTATCGTAAATCTTTATCTCAGACGGTCACCAGTCCGCCGGTGTATATTGAGTTTTTTTCAAAGATGTGCTATCTTAAGAGAAACTACCATCAGCTGACAAGAGCGCACACGCCTGACAACGTCAGAAGAAGCTTGCACCGTTCCGCTTCTGCCTTGCGGCAAAAGCTGCACTAAGCAATCTC
>CAKTPR010000147.1 GCA_934591725.1 uncultured Oscillospiraceae bacterium | reverse complement strand
GCGAGCGCGACGATCATCAGGGGAACCGCGAAAAGCATGGTCTGCTGGATAAGGAATGTCATGCTTCGTCGCCTCCTTTCTCAGTGTCTGCGTTGTCCGCTTTTTCGGCGGTGACTGCTCCTTCCGTTTCTGCCTCGGCAGAACGCTTCTTCTTCGGGGCAATCATCATGCGGATAACGAGAGCGAAAGCACTGAGGTAAACTATCGCGGCGATGATAACGTCGGTTATGTACTCGTTATACGCGGTGAGGTTTGTGAGCTGAAGGCCGATGATATCGAGCATCGACATGAAGATCGCGGTGAAGATGACGGCGATGGGGTTGTTGACCGCGAGCAGCGCAACGGGGATGCCGTTGAAGCCCGTCGCGGGCAGGGACTGATAGGTGCTCCAGAAGAACTCCGTGTTGCCGGAGAGATAGTAGAGCGCAGCGCCGCCGCCGGCCATACTGCCGGCGATGGCCATGGAGAGGACGATATTGCGCTTGTCCTTGATGCCGGCGTAGCGCGCGGCGTGGCGGTTGGAGCCGCAGGCCTTGAGCTGGTAGCCGAGGGTGGTCTTGTTGATGAGGATGTACATGACTATCGCGAAGAGGATCGCGACGAGGATGCCGGCGTTGACCTGAGAGCCGGGGAAGAGCTTATCGAGACCGAGCTTTGCCGTGGCGACACCGTTATAGGTCGTCTTATAGATATAGCCGGACTTCGTGCCCTCGACCATGTTCTTGAAGCTGCTGATATCAAAGAGCCATGTGACGAGGTTTGCCGCGACCCAGTTTGTCATGATGCAGGCGAGGACTTCGTTTATATTAAGGAATGCCTTGAGCAGGCCGGGTATCGCGCCCCAGAGCGCACCGGCGAGCATACCGCCGAGGAAGGCGATAAGCCAGACGAGGAACGCGCCCATAGTCTCGGTCGGGAGACTGAGAGCGAGCATCAGGGAGACCATCGTGCCCATGAGGTACTGACCGGGAGCGCCGATGTTGAACAGACCCGTTTTGTACGCGACGGCAATGGAAAGGCCGGTCATGATGAGCGGGGTCGCGCGGAAGAGCATATTGCCGACGCTCGTGGGGTTGAAGCCCCAGCTCAGCGCGCCGGAGGCGTCACGGCCGGTGCTGAATATACCGGCGAAGATAAGGCGGATGCCTTCCCAAGCGCCCTTGGTGGAAATGCTCTTGCTGGTAAGGCCGACGATGAGGATGACAAGGCTGCCGACGACCAGACCGATAAGAATGGACAGCAGCGACGCGACGACCTTCTGCGTGGAGTCCTTCGCGTAGAACGCGGACAGCTTTTCTTTCATACCGCTTCACCCTCCTTGTCCGCACGCTTGGCGCCGGCCATGTAAAGGCCGAGCTCCTGCACGGTGATTTTCTTCGGGTCGAATTCCCCGACGATCTTGCCCTCGTACATAACAAGGATGCGGTCGGACAGGCTCATGACCTCGTCAAGCTCAAGGCTGACGAGCAGGATGGCCTTGCCCTTGTCACGCTCGGAGACGAGCTGACTGTGTATGTACTCTATCGCGCCGACGTCAAGGCCGCGGGTCGGCTGGACGGCGACGATAAGGGGCTTGTCGCGGTCGATCTCGCGGGCGATGATGGCCTTCTGCTGGTTGCCGCCGGACATACTGCGCGCGACGGTGACCGCGCCCTGACCGGAGCGGACGTCGAACTTATCGATAAGCTCGTCGGCGTACTCGCGCACGGCGGCGTTGTTTATGAAGCCGGCCTTTTCAAACTGCGGCTCCTGGAAGCGCTGGAGAACCATGTTCTGCTCCAGCGTGAAGTCGAGCACAAGGCCGTATTTATGGCGATCCTCAGGGATGTGCGACATATTCCTGCCGCGGTGGGCGATGGAGGCATGGGTGATGTCCTCGCCGCAGAGCGTGACCTTTCCGCCGGAGGACTTGTCAAGCCCGGTCAGACCGTATATAAGCTCGGACTGGCCGTTGCCGTCGATACCGGCGACGCAGACGATCTCGCCCTTGCGCACGGAGAAGCTGACGTCGTCCACGGCGTTGCGCTTGTGTACGCGGGAGGGGACGCTGAAATGCTCGACGCGGAGAACTTCGTCCGTGGGCTTGGCCTCATCCTTCACGACCTCAAGCTGAACGGGGCGGCCGACCATCATGTTCGACAGCTCCTGCTTGTTGGTCTCGCTGGTGTTGACGGTGCCGACGTACTTGCCCTTGCGCAGGACGGTGACGCGGTCGGAGACCTCCATGATCTCATTGAGCTTGTGGGAGATGAAGAGGATGCTCTTGCCCTCCTTGGCGAACTCACGCATGGTGGCCATAAGCTCGTCTATCTCCTGCGGGGTGAGGACGGCGGTAGGCTC
>CAKTPR010000146.1 GCA_934591725.1 uncultured Oscillospiraceae bacterium | reverse complement strand
GGCGCGCAGCGCCTGAGGGGATAAACGTCCTTTATTTCGCTCAATATTGCATCAGCGGAGCCGAGCCGTCGTCCTCACCCTTGGTGATCCTGCGTATCTCCGCCTCGTAGCTGTAGGTGTCGCTGACGTGGACGGTGAATTTATCGCCGACCTTCTTACCCAGCACCTCTTTGCCGAACGGGGACTCCTTGCTGATAAGCCCGTGGCGCGGGTCGCAGCGCACGGTCGTGACGACCTGGATCACCTGTGTGTCGTCATCCTCCGGGATATATATCTCCACCTTGTCGAACAGACCGACCTCATCGGAAGCAGAGCGGTCGTCTATCACCTTCGCGGACTTTATCATCCCCTCAAGGTACCTGATGCGGCTGCGGTTCTTGTTCTGCGCCTGCTTTGCGGCCTTGTACTCGAAGTTCTCGCTCAGGTCGCCGAAAGCGCGGGTACGCTTGACCTCCTCAATAAGCCCCGGCATAAGCTCAAGCCGGCGATAGTCAAGCTCTTCCTTCATTTTTCGGATATCTTCTTTTGTAAGCTCGTCGTTCATTTTCCGCCTCACAGATCAATATTAATGGTGTTAAGGCCGTTTTTCTCGAACTCCGCCATGTATTCGTCCATGCGCGCCGTCAGCTCCGAGAAATCCTCCGGGTCGGTGTCGACCAGGTCAAGGTCGCGCCGCGCAAGCTCCTCGGCAAGGATGTTGAAAAACACGCC
The DNA here is from genome assembly GCA_934591725.1 of uncultured Oscillospiraceae bacterium. Taxonomy (GTDB): domain Bacteria; phylum Bacillota; class Clostridia; order Oscillospirales; family Oscillospiraceae; genus Limivicinus. The sequence continues at coordinate 1,652 of CAKTPR010000146.1, read as the reverse complement.
GTCCTCATAGTCGGCGATGGCCTCGTGTATGCCGCCGTCCTCATACGCCTGCGACGGGAAAATGTGCCCGTGCCAGCGCTGGATAAGAGCGCGCATACCGTGATCCGGGCAGAGCGAGAAGAGCTTTTCCTGAAGCTGGTCGTAGTCCTCAAAGCGGTCGTCCCCTCTGGTGGAGTTGAGTATCCAGTTGCCGATATACACCATGTCAAGCAGACGCCTGAATTCCTTTTCGCTTAGCTCTATGTTCAAAGTATCGCCTCCCGGCAGATAGTATTGGTGAGAAGCCTAATACCAGATTCTCACCCATGCTTATTATAGCAGAGGACATGGCTTAATTCCACAGGTAAACAATACAAATTTTTCTTGTAATACAGGTTCCTTTGGGTTATATTAAGAAGGCTGAAACAACTGATTGGAGTATTTGATGGATAACAGACCTGTCGGCATTTTTGACTCCGGCTTCGGTGGGCTTACCGCGCTGAAAGCGCTGAGAGAGATGATGCCCGATGAAAACATAATATACTTCGGCGATAACGGCCGCGCGCCCTACGGCGGACGCGGCGCGGAGCAGCTGAAAGCCATGGCGCGGCAGGACATTGAGTTTGTCTCAGGCCTCGGAGTCAAGGCCATCATCGTCGCCTGCGGGACGCTTTCAAGCGCCGCGGCGGACGTGCTCGATGAATGTCTACTGCCGCTCTCCGGTGTGCTGAATGCGAGCGTCAACGTCCTGCGGCAGCTCGGCGGCAGTTCCCCTCTCGGAGTGATCGCGACCGAGGCGAGCATAAGAAGCGGCGCATTCAAGGCCGCGCTGCGCTCTGCCTTCCCGGCGCGCGAGATCGTCGACCTCGCCTGTCCGGAGTTCGTCCCGCTCATTGAAAGCGGCCGCATCTCGCCGAACGATCCTCTTCTCACCGCCGCGGTGGAGCGCGCTCTCGCTCCGCTCAAGGCGCGCCGCCCCGGCACGCTGCTGCTCGGCTGCACGCATTATGGGATAATCGGCGATGCAATAAGCGCATACCTCGGCAGTGATGTCAGGCTCGTCAGCGCCTCGGAGTGCGCGGCGATCGAGATGCGCGGCCGACTCATTTCCTCCGGCATGACCGGCGGCGAGGGCCGGACACGGTACCTGACCAGCGGAAGCGCGGAGGATTTCTCCAGAGTCGCCTCGGTCATCTTAGGCATTGACGATATCCATGCCGAACACATCCACCCAATGGAGGTCGAATACATATGATGAAAGACGTTGTGATATCCCTGCTCGGCACGCAGAACGCCGGCACGGACGAGGAAGATACCATCGAGTTTTCCACCGACGGGATGTATACCTACGACGGTGAAAACGCCTGCATCACCTATCTTGAAAGCGAAGTGACCGGGCTTACAGGCACGCGCACGAGCGTCATCGTCATGCCTGACAAGGTCGCTGTCGAGCGCGACGGCTTCATCACGAGCAGGATGTTCTTCATGGAGGGTGAAAAGACCTCGTTCCTGTATGACACCCCCGCCGGTTCGGCGACAATGTCGGTGCGCGCAAGGAGCATAAAGAAGGACTTCGATGAAAACGGCGGCACTCTGGAGCTTGACTATGTGCTCGATCTGGAACACGCGGTCGTCAGCAGAAATAAGCTCCGTCTGGATATAAAGCAAATAGG
>CAKTPR010000145.1 GCA_934591725.1 uncultured Oscillospiraceae bacterium | reverse complement strand
TCAAGCGTGTGCTCCCGGCCGCAGACACATTTGCCTACGTATTTTTCGCAATCCATTATCATACTTTTGTCCCTCCGCTCGTATTCTGCGCATCCGCAGTATCCAGCCGGGCATATCCGTCCCAGGCAAAGAGCTGCCTGACGCTGTCGTCGCCGCTGCACGCGATTATTTCCGCGATGTAGAACACATGATCTGTGACTTCCTTCATGTCGGTCAGTCTGCATTCAAATACGACGCGGCTCCCGGATACGATTCTGGGCGCGATCTCGCTTGCCGCTTCGAGCGGTATCGAGAACATTTCCGCCTTGTTCACGTCACGGCCGGAGCAGCTGCCGCAGCGCAGCGCGGCTTCCTTAAGCTCCTCGCCGACGATGTTCAGCGCGAACTCGCCGGTAGACTGTATAAGCTTTCCGCTTGCGCCCTTCTTACCGAGGCAGACGCCTATCATCGGCGGCCTGTTGGACAGGAAAGTCCACCATGACACGGCCATGAGATTTGTGCTTCCGTCCTCTTTAAGGCTGGACAGCAGCGCAAACGGCGACGGAGCCGTAAGCCGCTGCGCCTGTGCGGCAGTAATTTTTTCCACTGTTTTCTTCCTTTACTTTTTTGCCATGTAGTCCGCGACAGCCTGGAGGTTCTCTCTGAAGCTGCCGTCGGCAACGAACTTCTTCTCGAAGAGCGCGGAGCCCATCGTGAAGGTCCAGGGGCCGATATCGAACATGGTGTCGATACGGGCGAAGCTGTTGATGGAGCCGGCAATGCAGATCTTTGCGTCGACTGCCTTGCAGAAGTCGTAAGCGAGCTTCTCGCCGTCGACGACATGGCGGTAGGCAAGAATGTCAAAGCCCTTGATGCCCTTTGCCATAAGATCCTTCGCGTTCTGGATGATCTCCTCATTGGTGCCCTCAAGGATGCTGGGGCTGCCGGAGACCTTGCCGACGAACGGGAGGTAATCCATGCCGTTGTCGCGCAGGAGCTTTGCTACGGAGTCGTAATAGATTGTGCCCATGAGGTAATCAAAGCCGCAGTCGATGGCGGTCTGTGCGCCGTCGAGACATGAAGCCTCGTCATAGGTGACGACTTCGAGGAAGGTGGTCTTGCCCGCTGCCTTCATTGCGGCGGTGAGCGCCTTCATCTCGTCCTTGGGCAGGCCGACGTTTTTGAAGCCCCAATACTTGACTTCTTCGATATCCTTGCACTGTTCAAAAACTTCGTGCGCATTCTTGACGGTAACATCATGGTGGGTAAGCATTATAATGATTTCGGGTCTCATTGGTTTTCCTCCTGAATCAGTAACAATTTGTTTTGAAATGTCCTGTAATTCAGCAGTTTTGGGTGCGCTGCTCATATAAATGATATTGGAAACCAGACCCGAAGTCAATTGGCATTATCCGCCCGATTTCATCGAATGCGTAGCATTTTTCCCTAAATTCCGGCACCGCGCAAAACGCATTTGAAATTGCGCGTTTTGGGCAAAATCTTTTGTCCCTTTCAACAAATTCCGTGTCCTGAATTTTACATATCATACACTGCTTATGTAAAATGTCCCGAATTTAACATAAAAATTTCAACAAAACTCTGTACAAATGGCTAAGTTTGATATAAAATAATCTCATCTTTTCCAAAGGATCGATAACTATGAAAACAGATAGGAGAGAGCACAGAATAATAAGCCTGCTCGAGAGCCGCGGAGAGATGTCGGTCAACGATCTCAGCCGTGTTCTTGACGTCTCGCTTTCAACACTTCGCAAGCAGCTTGCGGTCATGCAGTCCAAGGGGCTCGTCATCCGTACCTACGGCGGCGTCATGCCCGTCAACCGCGTCCCGGACGAGACCTTTGAAAGCAAGCTCCATAAGAATATGTCCGAGAAGCGCCGCATCGCCGTAAAGGCGCGCACCATGATAAGCAGCGTCGAATCCATCTCGCTCGGCAGCGGCACGACCGTCTTTGAGCTGAGCAATCTTCTTGCCGATATCCCGCACGGCATCATATACACCAACTCCATGCACGCGGCGGACTATCTCGCGCGCTGCGCGGGGCTTGAGGTGCATATATGCAGCGGCGTTATCCGCAGCCATACCGGCACGATAATCGGCAACGAGGCCGCATCCTACTTCAAGCAGCTCCCGCAGGTCGACTATGCCTTTATCGGCTGCGACGCCATCGACAGCAGCGGCGATGTGTACAGCGAGAACATGGCCGTCGCGCTCGTGGAAAAGACCGTGCTCCTCAACGCGAAGCGCAAATACATTCTCTGCGACTCCTCGAAGATCGGCAAAACTGCCGTTGCGCATATCGTGAATCTCCGCGAGTGCGACGGGATAATCACCGCGAATCTCGAAAGCGGCATTGCCGAAAACTT
>CAKTPR010000144.1 GCA_934591725.1 uncultured Oscillospiraceae bacterium | reverse complement strand
ATGGACTTCTGGGCAAGCCTTGAGCATACCATCCGCTATAAGAAAAACTTGCCGATAAATGCTGAAGTCGAAACTGAACTGAAAGAGTGCGCCGATTCCAGCAGAGAGTGGGACAGCAAAATGGAGCATCTACTGCATATTTTAACATAATGCGTCGGATATAAAAGGACAAGCATCCATTTTAGATGCTTGTCCTTCTGTATCATCAGCTAAATCATTCCAAAATGCTTCAATGCCTCCGTAATGGCTCTTTCCTTCTCTGGTGGGCATTGGGACTGTTTAGCGTTTTCGGATTTTGGCTTATTGTAGTTCTCACGCTCAATGATGCCGTATTTCTGCTTCACCTGTGCGATATAGAGGTGGCTGACTTTCAGTCCGGTATGCTCGAAAATGTATTCCCGGATTTCCTCATAAGTCGCCTTACTCTCAGCCGAAGTCAAATCCAGCTCGTCCATATCCACTTCGATCTCGATATGTTCCTTAGTTTTGAGTTTGGACAATAAACATACCGTCTCGACGTGCCGCGTCCTTGGGAACATGTCGACAGCGGTGACCTTTGCGAGCGTATAGCCGTATGCGTTGAATCGCAGAATATCTCTTGCCAGCGTCGCGGGGTCACACGAGACATAGACGATGCGCCGCGGCTGCATCGCGGCGACGGCTTCCACCGCGTTCTCAAGCAGCCCCTTTCGCGGCGGGTCGACAACTATAACGTCGGGGCGCTCTCCGCGCTCATACAGAGCCTTGGCCGCCTGACCCGCATCGGCCAGAATAAACTCCGCATTGGCCACATTGTTGGCCTGCGCGTTTTTGTTTGCATTATCCACAGCCTCCGGGACGATCTCCGCGCCGATAACCTTTTTCGCGTTTGCGGAAAGACAGAGGCTTATTGTCCCCGCTCCACAATAGAGATCAAGCGCAAGCATGTCCGGTGTCAGCGCGGCATACTCAAGGGCACGGGCATAAAGCCGCTCCGCCTGAGGAGGGTTTACCTGAAAGAAGGCCTGTGGGGCGATATCAAACTTGAAACCACAGAGAGTGTCATTGATGCTGCCGCGCCCCCACAGAGTATAGAAATCCCCGGAGAGAATAGTATTGCCGGTGCTGCGGTTGATGTTCAAGACGATCCCGGTAAGCTCGGGGCAGACTTTCCTGAGGTAGTCTGCAAAAGCTTGCGTCTTATTGCCGAAGCCCTCTCTGGAAACGACGCACAGCAGCACGTCACCGCCATGAACAGCGCGGCGGCAGAACACATGCCGGACAGCGCCGGTCCCGGCAGCTTCGTCATACGGCGTGATACCGTTCGCGTTCATAAAGTCTGTTACCGCAATGGTGGCGCGGCAGCTTATTTCATCCTGTATAAGGCAATTGTCAACGGCGATGAGCTGATGGGTGCGCTCACGGAAAAAGCCGCAGCGCGCCTTACCGTCAACTGCGCCGATAGCAAAGATGCCTTTATTGCGGTAATGCGAAACACTTTCACTGCCGATGATCTCCGTGGCCTGCATGCTCTGCTTGCCTATGCGCCGCAGAGCGCCGTTGACAAGGCCAAGCTTGAAGCGCAGTTCTTCCTCATAGCTGAGGTGCTGCGTGTCGCAGCCGCCGCATAGGCCAAAATAAGGGCAGGCGGATACGATGCGCGCAGGCGATGCCTTGAGGAGCCTTTCGCCGCGGGCATATGCGCAGTCATGCCTGACCTTGACGATCCTGATCTCCCACTCTTCGCCGGGTATCGCCTTGGGGACAAACACGACGCGCCCGTTAATGCGGCAGATGCCGCTGGCGTCAGAGCTGTAATCTTCGATCGTTACGGTGTATATATCGTTTTTCTTCAAATCTTCCATGAGTGAATCATAGCACAGCGGCAGACTTATGGCAAACAAAAATTCGGTAAATTGCGTACATAATAATTAAACAGCGGCAAATAATATCAGCGTTACAAACTAAGGAGGATAGATATGAAGAAGTCTTTTGTATATCTGATATGCGTGCTGCTTATGGCGGCGATGCTCTGCGGCTGCGGCGCGAGCAATACGGACAGCGGAATGGTGTCCTCTTCCCCGTCGCAGACTCTTCCCACGGCGACGGCGACAGTGATGCCGACCACAAGCCCGATGGCGTCGGCAGACGCCGGTACCGGCAGTCAGACCAGCTCGCCCAGCGTGAGCGGATCCACTGGGAACGGCTCAGGCTCGACCGCTGAATCAGCCATGCCGAGCAGCAGCGCAGACGCATAATTGCTCAAATATGAAGAGACTGCAAATTTTTTGCGGTCTCTTCATATTTTATGCTTGATTATAAATTGCTGAGGGATTATCATGTTTTACCGTACAAAGAGACAAATACAGTGGGAGGTACAAACATGAGCTATATTCCTACAGTT
>CAKTPR010000143.1 GCA_934591725.1 uncultured Oscillospiraceae bacterium | reverse complement strand
AGATAGCTGAAGTCCCAGCCGTCCCATACAGAGCTTAATCCGCTTATTTGAGTCACCCCCAAGATATTGTCATTTTAACAAAATGCTCTACAAAATACAAGAGCATGCGAGAAAATATGTGAAATTTTTTACAGAAGCGCGGTGATCTCCGCTAAAAGTACTTCCCTGCCCTGTCCCTTTTCGGCTGAAAACGGGATGAGCTTCACATCCTCGGGCAGGTCAAGCGTCTCGCGGATGAGCGCAAGGTTCGGCTCGATCTCGCTTTTCTTGAGCTTATCGAGCTTATTGGCAACGACGATGAGCGGATGTCCCGTGCTCTTGAACCAGTCGGCCATAGTCACGTCGTCCGCCGTCGGCTTATGACGCGCGTCGACGATCATGACGCCGAGCTTAAAGAGCCCCGCAGCGAAGAAGTCCTCCATCAGCTTGCCCCAGCGCTCGCGCTCAGACTGCGAGACCTTGGCAAAGCCATAGCCCGGCAGGTCTATGAGATAGAGCCTGCCGTCTATGAGAAAGTAATTGACGTGTATGGTCTTGCCGGGGGCAGAGCCGACGCGGGCAAAGTTCTTGCGGTTGAGGAGACGGTTTATGACCGACGACTTGCCGACATTGGACTTGCCGGCAAACGCGACAGCCGGGATGCTGCTGTTAATGAACTGCTTCGGCTGCGCGGCGGATTTAATGAACTCCGCCTTATTGACGTTTAATGCAGGCATTCTGACCTCACTGACGTACCGCGCCGCACAGCTCCTGAGACTGGAGCGGAATGGACGGCTGGATCGGCGTTTCCTTCTTGGCCGGGCGAACAAGGACGAGGTCGAGTATCGAATCGACGTTCTCGGCTGTCACGAAGCTGAGCTTACCGCGGACGGTCTGGTCGATATTCTCAAGGTCGCTCTCATTGTCTGCCGGGATAATGACGGTCTTGACCCCGGCGCGCAACGCGCCCATGGTCTTTTCACGCAGCCCGCCTATCGGCAGGACGCGGCCGCGCAGGGTGATCTCGCCGGTCATGGCGACATCGCGGCGCACGGGCAGCCCCGACAGCGCGGAGATGAGCGCGACGGTCACGGTAATACCGGCGGACGGCCCATCCTTCGGTACAGCGCCCTCCGGGAAGTGGATGTGGATATCCTTATTCTTATAGAAATCCGGATCGATGCCGAGCGCTCTCGCACGGCTGCGGATATAGGTCACGGCGGCCTTGGCCGATTCCTTCATCACATCGCCGAGATTGCCGGTAAGCTCAAGGCGTCCGGTACCGTCAACGACGGCGGCCTCAACGTCCAGAACCTCACCGCCGACGGAGGTGTAGGCAAGGCCGCGGACAAGGCCGACCTCGTCACGGCGGCGCATGGCCTCGGGCTTGAACTTGGCAGGGCCAAGCAGCTCCGCCACACCGCCCGCGCGCAGGGAAACGGACTTGAACTTTTCCTCGGCAATACCGCCCGCCGTCTTGCGGCAGATGTTTGCGATCTCGCGCTCAAGGTTCCTGACGCCGGATTCTCTGGTGTAGGAGGCGATTATCTCCCTCACCGCGCCGTCGTCAAGCTTGAGCTGGCTGGCCTTCAGGCCATGCTTGCGGCGCTGCTTCGGGATAAGGTGCTGCTTTGCGATCTGGAGCTTTTCTTCATCTGTATAGCTGGGAAGCTCGATGACCTCCATGCGGTCAAGCAGCGCTCTGGGTATTGTATCGGTCGTATTGGCAGTGGTGATGAAAAATACGCCGGACAGGTCAAAGGGCAGTTCAAGGAAGTTATCGCGGAAGCTGCTGTTCTGCTCACCGTCAAAGGCTTCGAGCAGTGCGGACGACGGGTCGCCCCGGTAATCGGAGGCGAGCTTGTCTATCTCGTCGAGAACCATAAGTGGGTTGCAGGAGCCGGCCTGTATAATGCCGCTGATGATGCGCCCCGGCATGGAGCCTATGTAGGTGCGGCGGTGGCCGCGTATCTCGGCCTCGTCATGTACACCGCCGAGGGAGATGCGCACGAGCTTGCGGTTCGTCGCCGCGGCGATGCTCTGGGCGATGCTGGTCTTGCCCGTGCCCGGAGGGCCGACAAGGCAGATAAGCCCGCCCTTGATATCCGGGCTGAGCTGCTTTACGGCGAGGTATTCGAGCACACGTTCCTTGACCTTATCAAGGCCAAAGTGATCGTCATCGAGCTTTTTGCGCGCCTTGGCGATATTAACGGTCTCCTTCGTGGTCTTGCCCCAAGGTATCTCAAGGCAAACGTCAAGATAGTTTCTCAGAACTGCGGCTTCGGAGGAGCCGAAGGGCTGCTTCTGGAGCCGTCCAAGCTCCTTGAGGAGCTTTTCACGTATCTCATCGCTCACCGGGAGCGCCTGAATTTTCGCGCGGTACTGCTCGATATCGTCATCCTCGCCGAGCTCGGACTGGATGGC
>CAKTPR010000142.1 GCA_934591725.1 uncultured Oscillospiraceae bacterium | reverse complement strand
TTGCGGGGGAGGAGAATATCGCGCCGGAGCACATCGCCGAAGCGATACAGTACCGCACCTACGACCCGACCGGCGGGGTGTGAGATTATAGGTTCTAAACTAAAAGTTGGGTGTACCTGAATAAGTCCGGGTACACCCAACTTTTTCCCTTCCAGAATGTCTCCGGTGTTGATGGATCGTACTCATCTTTGCCGGTGCAGCAGGTTCATTCGAGGGTGGACTTTATGAAGGCATTGAGAGTATCCAGATACGCCTTGCGGTCAATCATGTAGCTGAGCCCGTGCCCTGCGCCGGGGACTATGAGCAGCCTCTTGTTCTCGGCGGCGCAGTGCTCATAGTTCTCTCGTACCATCTCGCAGGGAACAAAGCGGTCGTCTCCGCCGTGGATGAAGAGCACTGGGGCCTTGCAGTGCGTCAGAGCATCTATTGCCGACGCAGCCTCAAGGTCAAATCCGCCGAAGAGCATACCGCCGAGACGCGAAAGATAATATACCGGGAAAATCGGATAGTGCTGCTCACGCAGGACTTTCTTTATAATAGCGGCCGGGGACGTGTACCCGCAGTCCGCGACGATGCCGACCACATTAGTCGGAAGACCGAGCCCGCTTGCCATAAGCACGGTCGCCGCTCCCATAGACATACCGTAGAGAAAGATTTTCGTATCACTGCCGAAGCGTTCAACAGCATAGTTGATCCACGCAAGGCAGTCATAGCGCTCCTTTACGCCGAAGGTCAGGCATTTGCCCTCGCTTTTGCCGTGCGCACGCTGGTCGACCAGCAGCACATTGAAGCCGCCCTGTACCGCGACTTGAAGCCCGCCGCAGAAATCCCGTTCAGCACCGCTTTTGTAGCCGTGGAACATGATCTGCACCGGAGCGTCAGGTGTTGAGGTGTAGCACTTGCCGTGCAGCTTCAGCCCGTCGCCCGATGTGATCCAGACATCTTCATACGGTATTGCAAGCACGGCTTTTACCATTGCCGTCATTTCCTCACGGAACGGCGCATACTGCTCCGTGTCTGGGAATTTGAAAAGGTCGGCTTCGGTCTGCTGCGGAACAGTGAAGCCGAGCCTGTAGCATATGTACGCCGCGGCGATAACGAGTGCGGCAATGGTAAGGATTATTATGACCATGAGTGTTCTCCCGAACGGTTACTTGGTGAGTTGGGCTCAGACAGAGTCGATGAGCTTCTGCAACTCCGCAAAAAAGCCGACGGCGAAGTTCTTGAATTCTTTCATGCTGGCTGTGAACGGGCGGAACTTGTTGTAGCTCAGTCCGACGACACCGATTGCATGATCTACCTTCGTCCTTCTGCAATACTGGCTTATGAGCGGATCCTTCACATGGATCGCCGACATAAAGGCAATGCCGCGCTTGTCCACAAGCACTGCGCGCTGCTGCAAATCCATGTCGTTCGTCTCATAGACTACATTGGGTGTGAAGCCGTGCTTTGCATACACCGCGTCTATCGTGTCCCTCATGCCGCTGCCCTTAGGGGCAATAACGACAGGGTACGGCACAAGATCTTCCATGGTCACATAGTCCTTTTTGAAAAGCGGGTGATCCGGCGGAACCATGACGCTGCCGGTGTCGCGCAGGACGGTTACGGATTCTATCATCTTCGATTCGTCATGAGTTATGGGCGGGAGCTCTATCGCAAACTCCGCCATGCCTGTACTCAGCTTGCTTATAATGTCGCTCCGCATCGTGTAGGTCTCAGAGAGCACGCTTTTCGGGAAACGCGCCATGAACGCGCTGTTGAGCGCACTGAGATAGCCCGCGTTGTTATAGAGCAGGGTAGTTGTGAACTCCGCCTGATCCTGCATGGCGAGCATGTCTCCGACGAGCGTATCGGCACGGGTTACGATATCCTTTGCGCCCTTATAGAAAAACTCCCCGTTCGTGTTCAGGACTATGCGGCGCTTGTTTATGTCAAAAAGCTGAGTGCCGAGTTCTTCCTCCAGCCGGTTGATGACCTTGGTCACGAACGGCTGCGAGACGCCGAGAGTTTCGGCGGCTCTGGTTATGCTGCCAAGCTCTGCCGCAAGGCAGAAATAGCGCAGGTCTTTCAGTTCCATGTCCCTCACCTCTGCCTGTATTATATCTGTCGAAAGGCGCCTATGTCAATAACCTATCGGTTATGAACTTGATATTTCGGGTGAGTTATAAACTTTAATTGACAAAATATTATCTTTCTCTGCGCCGGTCTGTTATTATTTGTTTGGAGAGACTAATAAAACAGGGAGGCAATGGATATGGAAGAAAAGAATTATGAGAAGTATAACCATCCCGGATATGTGGAGCAGCTCAAGCCGGAGACTAAATACACCTCACGCAAGGTGCAGGTCGACGGGATCACGCTTTATGACAGCGAGGCTTCTTTCCGCAGGAACTTTTTGAAGAAGCACCTTAAGAACACCGTTG
>CAKTPR010000141.1 GCA_934591725.1 uncultured Oscillospiraceae bacterium | reverse complement strand
TCCTTTGCTTCGCAGCCGCAGCCGACGAGCGCAATAGCCCCCATCTGGTCGGGAGCAGCATCGATGAAGAAGCAGAAGTCCTCGCCGCCGGTGGTCGGGTCGAAGGCGATCTTATAGCTGTCATCGTCGCCGTAGATCTTCTTGCAGGCACCGTCAATGATATCAGCCATGTAAGGATGGTTGACAGTGGGCGTAGTGAGGGTGGTGTACTTGGTCTTGTAGGTGCATCTGTATGCTTCGCAGATGCCCTTTACGATACGCTCGATGCGCTCGGGGAACTCGGCAAAGACCTGCCTGTCGAAGCAGCGGGTGGTACCGGCGAGGTAGCCGCTGTCGGCAATGACGTTCCAGCGGGTGCCGACGTCCATGCGGCCGACCGTGCAGACGGCGGCGTCAATTGGCCTGTACTCGCGGGAGACGATGGTCTGGAGGGAGTTCACGATAGCGGCGCAGCAGGTGACTGCATCATGGCAGTTGTGGGGCTCTGCACCGTGGCCGCCCTTGCCCTGCACCCAAATCTCGAACTGGCCTGCGGAGGCCATTCTCGGGCCAGCCGCAAAAGCGACCTTGCCGGTGGGGACCTGAGTCCAGATGTGCTGGCCGTAAACAGCGTCAACACCTTCCATTGCGCCGTTTTCAATCATGGAGGGAGCGCCCTGAGCGGTCTCCTCAGAGGGCTGGAACGCGAGCTTGACGGTGCCGCACAGCTCGTCCTTGACATCGTTGAGGATGTGAGCGGCGGTGAGCATCATAGCTGTATGGGTATCGTGGCCGCAGGCGTGCATAACGCCGTCGACAGTGGACTTATAGGGCAGGTCATTCTCCTCGGGGACGGGAAGAGCGTCCATGTCGCCGCGGATGAGGATGGTCTTGCCGGGCTTGCCGCCCTTTATGGTGGCCAATACGCCGGTCTCAAGACCGCACTGTACGTAAGGCACGCCTATCTTATCAAGTTCGGACTGGACGAACTTGCTGGTTTCATATTCCTTGGTGCTGAGTTCGGGGTGCATGTGGAGGTATCTGCGGGTCTCGATGATGTAATCGCTGTACTTCTGAGCAGTTTCCTTGATGTTCATAATATGCCCTTCCTTTTCCGCCGCGTGCGCGGCGTCATTGCAGATGAATAAATACTGCTTAAGCTGCGCCGCATGATCTGCATATGCGGCGCAGCCGTTAAACTAAGTAGAATACCGAATCAGAACAGGTTGGTGAACAGGCCTGCGATGATAACGGAGGTGATGGTGACGGTGGTGAAGCCGCCGACGATCATGCTGGGGTACATCTCGCCCATGAGGTAATCGAACTCTTCCTTGGTCTCGCCCAGAGCCTTGCAGGTGTTCTCGGTGATGATGGCATTGGGGGGGAAGCCGTAGAGAGCGGTCAGACCGTTTGCCAGAGCGAGGCAGAAGTCGATCTTGAGGAGCTTTGCAGCGATGAACTCAAAGATAGCCATGCCGATAACGCCGACAACAATGAGGAGAAGCATCGGGCCGATAACGGAACCGAGCATCTCGGGGGTAGCGGTCTTCAGGCCGTCGAAAACGTACATCATCAGAGCGAACATAACGATGCCGTAGGAGTTGGCCTTATTGAGGGAGTTGACATCCAGGAAGCCGATGGTGGTGCCGATAACGCCGAGAACCAGAGCCCAGACAGCGCCGGAGATCTTGCCGATGCCGGGGAATGCGATGGTGCCGAGCATTGTCGCGAACCATGCAACGATACCGAGCTTGAGGAAGATCATAACGGGGCCGTTCCACTTCTCAGGCAGCTCGGGAATGAGCTTCTTCTTGGTGGCCTTGTTTGCGGTGCCGGCTTCGAGCTCGTTTGCCTTCTTAACTGCGTCGACTTCAGCTGCATCGCTGGTCTTGACCTCGCCGGAGCGGAAGCCCTTGAGGAGCTTCTTGCCTTCGAGCTGGAGGCAGAGAGCGGTGAGGGGGTAGCCTGCAAAGCCCTGCACGCAGTACATGGCTATTGCAAAGAGAGCTGCGGCCTCGAGACCCTTCTCGGCTGCGGCAGTCTGCATGGTGACAGCTGCGACGATGCCGCCGGTGAGAGGAGGCAGACCGGCAACGACGAATTCCCTACCAATGATGGGAATGCAGACGAGCCAGCAGGCGAGGCACATACCCGCCAGACCGGCAAGGCAGACGACGATGGTCTTCCACTGTTCACCCAGCTGCTTGAGGCTGATGATGGTGCCCATGTGGGTGATGAGCAGATAGATGCCGATGGTGCTGCCGAATGGGATCAGCTTGGAGTCGGAAATAAGCTCCGCAGGCAGAACTGTCCAATAACCAATCAGCAGAACGATCGCCGTGACGAACACGGAGGGGACCCATGCCTTGGTCAGGATGGACACTGCATCGCCTATCAGGTAGGCTACGGCGCACAGAACGAACGCCAGTGCAAAGTTGTACATATATTGTTCCTCCTTTTT
>CAKTPR010000140.1 GCA_934591725.1 uncultured Oscillospiraceae bacterium | reverse complement strand
ACTATACCATGCGGGATTAAAAAGTCAAGCGCATCTGACAAATTGAGCATATTAAATATGGTATACGTATCGCGCACTAAGGAACTCCGCAAGCTCCGGGACGGACTTGAAGTACCAGCGGCAGTTGGCGCGCATGAAGTCCTCAATGGACTTGATATTGTTTGCCCAGCCGACGGCGGCAAAATCGACTCCGCAGCGCGAAGCCATGTCGTAGCCGGGCTTGAGGTCGTCTATCATGAGCAGGTCGCCCGCGGAAAGGCCGAAGCGCTTCATTATATCCTCGAGCGGGAACGGCGCGGGCTTGCGCTGTTCGGGCGGATAGTCCCAGCCGTAGACGGCGTCGGGCTCGGGCATAGAGTTTGCCTTATAGTCGCGCCGTATGTTGTGCTCAAGCGAATGGGACACGACGCATATAAGCCCGCCCTCTGCCTTCTGGCGCTCCATTATCCCGCGTATGCCGGGGTAGGCGAGCGGGATGTGGTTTTCCACGTAGGCGCGCCAGTATTCAAGCTCGTCCTGAAGCGCGGCGTCGTCCATGCCGTATTCCTCGCGGCACATCTCGACAAAGCCGGGGGCGAAGTTCTTCTTGAAGTAATCCTCAAGCGAACACGTGCGTCCGGGATAGCGCGAGTTGAGGTATTCCTGAAAGCAGGGGTGGTGTATCGTCGCGGTGCTGTTCACGACGGTGTCGTCGTGGTCGAAAACAAGGCATTTGTATTTCATGTGTGACCTCTCGTTTTTGGGGTTTGGCCTATTCTACCATGACCGGGACGGTTTGAATAGTGCAAAAATGAAGACTGCCTTGCACCGTGCGTACTTTTGATGTATATTCTTTATAAGAAGAATCACATCAGGAGCGGCCTATGCTTATAATGAAGCCCAGCCACGGAATACGGGTGCAGAAAATATACATTCCCTCAGGAGCCCGGCGCGTCCCGGCGCTGGTGCTGTCTCCGGAGGAGCTTTCCGCCCCGGCGACAGGTGTGCTGTGGATCCACGGCGGCGGATACATTTCCGGCATGAAGGAGATGGTATATATCTCCCGCGCCGTCGAGCTGGTGAAGAGCTTCGGTGCCGTCGTTGTCTCCCCCGGCTACCGGCTCGCACCATTTTCTCCGTACCCCGCAGCGATAGACGACTGCTATGCGGCGCTGCTTTATATGAAGGAGCACGCAGCGGAGCTCGGAGCGCGCGAAGATAAGCTCATGGTCGGCGGCGAGAGCGCCGGCGGCGGGCTGTGCGCGGCTGTCTGCATCAGGGCGCGGGACAGCGGAGAGGTGAACGTCGCCTTTCAGATGCCGCTCTACCCGATGCTTGACGACCGGGACACCGAGACCTCGCGCGATAACCACGGGCGCGTGTGGAACACATGGAAGAACCACTTAGGCTGGCGCTGCTATCTGCACGGCGCCGACCGGGAGACGCTGCCGCCCTACGCTGCGCCTGCCCGCGTTGAGAACATGGCGGGGCTGCCCCCGGCGTACACCTTTGTCAGCACCGGCGAGCCGTTCTATGCCGAAACACTGGAATATATCCGGCGGCTCAAGGCTTGCGGCATACCCGCAAGCGTGGACGTTTACGAGACGGACATGCACGCCTTTGACATGATGCGCCCAAAGGACGCACTCAGTATCGAAGCCGCGCGCCGCTTCAACGAAAGCTTCGCCTACGCCCAGACGCACTATTTTGCACCGCAGGAATGAGCGGCTTTGATCATGTAAATAAGCACAAAAGGCTCCCCTTGTTTCTCAAGGGGAGCTGGCGCGTAAGCGCCTGAGGGGATAAAAATGCCGCGTTTGGCTGCGCAGCTGCGATATCCCGGCAGAAAGCGCGGTCAAAAAATCACAGGCTCACAGCCTGTGATTTTTGATATTCACCTTACTTATCCAGCCATGCGCAGGCCGCGAGCGCCGCGACGGAGCCGTCGGACATGGCGGTCGTGAGCTGGCGGACGGACTTTGCGCGGCAGTCGCCAGCGACGAACACGCCGGGGCAGACGGTCAGGCAGTCCTCGCCCGAAGCGGCGTAGCCGCCCTTATCGAGGGAGATGAGCCCGCTGAAAATTTCGGTGTCGGGCGCGCGGCCGATGGAGACAAAGAGCCCGGACACCGGCAGCACGCGGTGCTCGCCGCCCTGCTCGACCTCGACGCCGGAGAGCTCGTCCCCGCCAATCAGCGCGCTTATCTTCGCGTTGAGCACGAACTCGACATTGGCCTTGCCGCGCAGCGCCTCGACGAGCATCGCCTCGCCGCGGAAGCTGTCGCGACGGTGGATGAGATACACCTTGCGGCAAATTTCGCTCAGCAGCATCGCGTCGGAGAGCGCGCTGTTGCCGCCGCCCGAGACGGCGACGTCCTGCCCGGCGAAGAATGCGCCGTCGCATACGCTGCAATAGCACACGCCGCTGCCGGTGAGCCGCTCCTCATTTTCAAGACCGAGGGTGCGCGGCTTCGCGCCGGTCGCGATCACTATCGCGCGGCAAGCATATTCCGCACCGGATGCGCAGACCACTGTCTTTTCCTCGCCCTCGGCGGCCACGGACACGACCTCCTCAAGCTCGACCTCCGCGCCCTGGT
>CAKTPR010000139.1 GCA_934591725.1 uncultured Oscillospiraceae bacterium | reverse complement strand
GCGGGGGACAGAATGTACTTCACCGTCACCGCCGAGGGCGCGCCGCTGCGCCAGCGCCGGTACTGCTTTTCCGAGGCATTCTATGCCATGGCGAACGCCGAGTATTACGGCGTGACCGGAGAGCGGGAGCACCTTGAACGCGCCCGCCGCGCATACGATCTCTATTGGAATCTCAACCACGGCATGCCCGATCCCACGGGGCTCGGCCCGAAGACGGAGCCAGAGACGCGCACGGGGCGTGCCTTCGGCATCCCGATGATATACCTCAACGTCACGGCCGTGATGCAGCGCGCAGACCCGGAGAACGCGGCGCTTTACGCTGAGCGCGCCGGGGTCTGCGTTGACGAGATATTCCGCTACCATGTCCACCCGGAGCTCAAGTGTGTGCTGGAAAACGTCGCGGTTGACGGAAGCGCGAGATTGTATTACACTGAAGGGCGCGTCGTAAATCCCGGACACGATATAGAGGGCGTGTGGTTCCTGCTGGAGCACGCGCGCCGTACAGGCGACAGGGGGCTTGTAAGCCGCGCGGAGGAGATATTCAATTGGGCGATAAACGCCGGCTGGGACAAGGAATACGGGGGACTATTGTACTTCGTAGACGCCCTCGGCAGACCGCCCGAGGCCTATGAGCACGACATGAAGCTCTGGTGGCCGCATGACGAGATACTCATATCCTCGCTCATGCTGTATAAGGACACCGGCAAGGAGGAGTACCTCGACTGGTTCTACACCACGCTGGATTACTGCAAGGCGCATTTTGCCGACAGCGAGTACGGCGAGTGGTACGGCTACCTCCGCCGCGACGGAAAGCCCACCGAGCCGCCGTGCAAGGGTTCGACCTTTAAAGGGCCGTTTCACCTACCGCGCATGCTCATCATGACTGACCTCATGGCAGGGGAATTGCTCGCGGAATAAAAGTTTTACAGGAGAAGTGTATGGGGCAGAGCAGCACAAATGTATTTGAGCGGATAAGCGCGGAGTATTATAACCTCACCCCCGCGGAGAAAAAGGCGGCGGACTATGTGCTTTCGCATCAGAGAAAAACGCAGGACATGAGCATAACCGAGCTCGCCGCGGCAAGCGGCGTGGCGGAGGCAACCGTGTCGCGCTTCTGCCGCAGGCTCGGCTGCAAGGGCTATAACGCCTTCCGCCTCGCCATCGCCAATTCCATCGCACAGCGCCCGGAGCAGTCAAACCCGCTCTCAGGCGAGGTGCTCGATGACGACAGCTTTTCCGACGTGTGCAAAAAGCTCTACACCGCAAACATCAGCGCCATGACGCAGACGCTTGAGCTTGTCCGTCCGGAGGATTATATCCGCGCGGCGGATCTTCTGGAGCAGGCGGATAAGGTGCTGTGCATGGGTCAGGGCGGCTCGATGATAATCGCGATGGAGGCGGCGCACCTGTTTTCCACCGCGAGCGGGAAATATTTTGCCGTGACCGATTCGCACATGCAGATGATCGCTGTCACCACCGCGGGCGAAAACGACGTTATCCTCTTCTTCTCCTATTCCGGCGCGACGAAGGATCTTGTCGAGACGCTGACATACGCGCGGGAGCGCGGGCTGCGCACTATACTTGTCACGCACTTTGCCAACTCCCCCGGAGCGGAGCTTGCGGATGTGACGCTGCTTTGCGGCGCGGATGAAAGCCCGCTGCAGCTCGGCTCCATCGGCGCGAGGATCGCGCAGATGTACCTCATGGACGTGCTCTTTTCGGAGCTTTGCCGGCGCAATCTTGACCAGTGCCGCCAGAGCCGCGCCCGCATCGCCGACGCCCTCGCCGAAAAGCACATGTGAAAATTATTTTCTTATTTCTCTTTTCTCTGTTATCCCCCGGAGTGCGCGCCGCTGCCGGGGGATACGTTTTATAAAGCTCTGCAAAAAATCTTCTTAATATTATTTTGAAGAAAATTTTTTTCAAAAATCTCTTGACATCTGCGGCGACTTTGGTTAATATGATGGTGAAAAGAGTGAAGTCATCGGTGAGAACCGTTGAAATATTAAAACCGGAACAAAAATTTTTAAGGAGGCACAACATGAAGAAACTGCTTGCAATGCTGCTTGCGCTGTGCATGGTGTTCGCACTGTGCGCCTGCGGCCAGACCGCCGCACCCGCTCCCACTGCCGATCCCGCACCCGCTCAGACTGACGCCGCACCCGCGGCGGAGCCTGTGAACATCACGCTCTGGACCTACCCGATAGGCGGCTGGGGCAATGCCGACACCGTCGACGCGCTCATCGCCGCGTTCGAGGCTGCAAACCCCGGCATCACTGTCACCGTTGAGTATCTCGACTACACTAACGGCGACGATCAGGTCAACACCGCGCTCGAAGGCGGCTCCGCTCCCGACCTCATCATGGAAGGGCCTGAGCGTCTTGTCGCAAACTGGGGCGCAAAGGGCTACATGGTCGACCTCTCCGATATGTGGGACGCCACCGATAAGGCCGAAGTCAACGCTGCCTGCGTCGCTGCCTGCTTCACCGCTGACGGCGCCTGCTATGAGTATCCCCTCGTCATGACCGCGCACTGCATGGCCATCAACTATGACGCATTTGTCGCAGCCGGTGCTGACCAGTATGTTGATATAGACACCCACACCTGGACGACTGAGGACTTCATCGCCGCGGTCGATGCACTGTATGCCTACTACAAGGAGCCCGTCGGTGACGTTTACTGCTCCGGTCAGGGCGGCGATCAGGGCACCCGCGCCCTCGTCAACAACCTCTACGGCGGCACCTTCACCAATGCCGAGCA
>CAKTPR010000138.1 GCA_934591725.1 uncultured Oscillospiraceae bacterium | reverse complement strand
GTTTATTATCAGTCGGTCACGTAAGGCAGGAGAGCGATCTGACGTGCTCTCTTTATTGCCTCGGTGAGCTCACGCTGGTGCATTGCGCAAACACCGGTAGTGCGGCGCGGCAGGATCTTGCTGCGCTCGGACACGAAACGGCGGAGCTTTGCGGTGTCCTTGTAATCGATAAAGGTGGCCTTATCAACACAGAACTGGCACACTTTTCTGCGCTTGCGGTTCTTGGGATTGTTCTTATCGAAAGCCAAAGCTGTATCCTCCTATCAAAATTTTAGAACGGCAGCTCGCCGTCGCCGTCATCCAGCTCCGCAAAGGCGGAAGCAGCGGGAGCGCTGCTCTTTCCGGCAGAACCGGAATTGCCATAGCTGCTGTATGAACTGCTGCGGCTGTCACCGCTGTCGCCGTCGCGGCGGCGGCTTTCCCCGAAGTACATATTGTCAACAACGACCTCCGCGCTGCGGCGCTTGCCGCCCTCGCGATCGGTCCAGTCACGGATCTGGAGACGGCCGGAAACAACGGCCATGCTGCCCTTCGTGAAATACTTGCTGACAAACTCCGCGGTCTGACGCCATGCGACGCAGTCGATAAAATCGGTCTGCTTTTCTCCGCCGTCACGGCTGCCGAAATCACGGTCGACCGCGAGGGTGAAGGACGCTACCGGCGTCTGGGACTGGGTATATCTGAGCTCAGGATCTCTGGTCAGACGACCCATAATGGTGATATGGTTCAGCATAATTGTCGCTCCTTACTCTGCACGCAGGGTAATCAGGCGACGCAGAATGCCGTCGGTAATACCGAGTATACGATCCAGCTCGGCGGGGAACTCGGGAGCGCTGGTGAACTTCATCAGCACATAGTAGCCCTCGGAAATGTAGTTGATCTCGTAAGCGAGCTTGCGCTTACCCATCTCCTCCATCTCTTCAAGAGTACCATTCGCTTCCACAAGTGCCTTGAACTTCTCAACAACAGCGGCAGTCTCCTCCTCGCTGAGGTTGGGGTTGATGATGTACATCACTTCGTACTTTTCGCTTGCTTTTGCCATGGTTGCACCTCCTTCTGGTCTGTTGGCCCCCGTTTGAACGGGAGCAAGGATCGCCCGTCTCCATGGACAGGCTATATTATTATAGCTGTTTTTCTTTATTTGTCAAGGGTTTTCGGCACATTCCATGTCAATAAAAGTATCCCGCATCACCGATGCGGGATATCTTTTTACATCTCTGAGCGTCTGTTTATTCACCGTCGTCGGTATAGGTGCAGACCTTGCCGACATTGAGGATCATGTTCGGGTCAAATACCTTCTTGATCTGAGCCATGAGACCGAAGGCGACCTCGCCGACGGATTCCTTGAGGTACTCTTTCTTCGCATGGCCGATGGCGTGCTCGCCGGAGACCTGACCTTCAAACTCGGTACACTTGGCATAGCACTTGTCCATGATGACCTTGACCTTTGGAATGAACTCCTCCCGCGTCATGGTGTTGGAGCAGCAGTAGATATGCAGGTTGCCGTCGCCCGCGTGGCCGAAGTTGCGGATCTTTATCCCCTGCTCTGCGCCGACCTCGCGGACATAGACGAGGAACTCCGCGATCCTGTCGACCGGGACAACGACGTCCATCTCGTCAAGGAGCTTGGTGTCAGCCTCGATCGCGGTCAGGAACGAGCTGCGCGCCGCCCATACTTCCTTCTTCAGCGACGGGGTATCGACGACGAGAACGTCCATCGCGCCGACCTTCTCGGCGACCTCGCCGAGCTTTTCCATCTTGAGGTAAAGCTCATCATCGCTGTTGCCGACGAGCGTGACGAGGATGCACGCGCCGACGGCCTTGCCGCCCACCTCGGTGGGGAAGATGGCGTTGCCGGTGAATGCGGCGGAGCTTTTGACAATGTCCGCGTCCATGAACTCGATGGACTGGGGATCGAGGTTTGCAAGCTTTATCGAGGGCACGGACGCAATGGCGTCGGCAAGCTCGGTAAAGGGCAGGATCAGGGAAACATCGCGGGCAGGCGCGGGGATGAGCTTGAGCGTAAGCTCGGTGATGATGCCGAGGGTACCCTCGGAGCCGCAGATCAGGTGCAGCAGGCTGTAGCCGGAGCTGGTCTTGCAGACGGTCTTGCCGAGCTTCATTATCTCGCCGCTCGGAAGGACGACGGTCATCGCCATGACATAGTCACGCGTGACGCCGTACTTGACAGCGCGCATACCGCCGGCGTTGGTGCTGACGTTGCCGCCGACCGTCGCGGTCTTCTCGCCGGGATCGGGAGGATAGAACAGGCCGTGAGCCTGAGCGTCGGCGGCGAGGTCGCAGAGCCTTACGCCGACCTGAGTATGCACGCAGAGGTTCTTCATATCATAGCCGAGGATCTTATCCATACGCGCCGTGCAGATAATGACGCCGCCATTGAGTGCGACCGCGCCGCCGACAAGGCCGGTGCCCGCGCCGCGCGGGGTGACAGGGATGAGGTTCTCGTTGCAGAGCTTCATGATGGCCGCGACCTCTTCGGTGCTCTCCACCTCGCACACCGCTTCAGGGAAGCGCTTGCCGTAGATGGGCATTTCATCGTGGCAGTAGTCTTCGGGAATGCTGCCGTCAAAATAGAATCTGTCCTCACCGACGATCGCCTTGAGCTTTTCGGCAATGTCAGCGGTGATCTTGTTGTATTTCGCCATGCTTTTATCTCCTCAAATATATTTTATCCTTACGCAGATCCCGGCATCCGGGACGCGGTCTGTACTGTTTTCATGCGCCGTTCACTACCTGTCAGCATACCATAAAGCCGTTTTTAAGGCAAGGGGTAATTGGG
>CAKTPR010000137.1 GCA_934591725.1 uncultured Oscillospiraceae bacterium | reverse complement strand
CCGGCAACATAGCCGGTCGACCATGCTATCTGAAGATTGAAGCCGCCGGTGTAGCCGTCAAGGTCAAGCACCTCACCGGCAAAATACAGCCCCGGCATAAGCTTTGACTCCATCGTGCGGGGATTTATCTCCTTGGTGCTCACGCCGCCCGCCGTGACTATCGCCTCGTCTATCGGCCTTGTCCCGGTCACGGACACGGGGAAAGCCTTGAACAGGTGCAGGAGCTTCATGCGCTGCTCATGCGTTATGGCGTTCACCTTGGTGTCCTCCGGGATGCCCGACAGGCGGACGAGCACAGGGATCATCGTGCGCCCGGCAAGATCGGTTAGGGCGTTCTTGAACTCCTTATTGGAATACTTTTCAAAATCACGCAGGATGCGTGCGTCGAGCTTCTTCTCGTCAAGCCCCGGCTTGAGGTCAATCTCCAACCTGTACGCGGCCTTGCCCATATCACGCATATGCGCGCTTGCCGAAAGCACCAGAGGCCCAGAAACGCCGAAGTGCGTGAAGAGCATTTCGCCAAGCTCACGGTATATGAGCTTATCGTTTTCATAAGCCGAGAGCGTCACATTTTTGAGCGAGAAGCCCTGCATCTCGGCACAGTAGTCGTCGCCGCTTTCAAGCGGGACGAGCGACGCCCTCGCCGGCGTCACGGTATGGCCGAAGCGGCGGGCAAAGCCGAAGCCGTCACCGGTCGAGCCGGTCAGCGGATACGACAGGCCGCCGGTACACACCGCCGCCGCGCGGCACGGGATGAAGCCCTGATCCGTCGAGACGCCGGACACACAGCCGTCCTCCGCCGCGATGCCGGTCGCGTGCGCCTGCATGAGCTTCACGCCCGCATTGCGGCAGAGCTTCGTCATGAGCGCGGCGACGTCGTTTGCGTTATCCGACTGCGGGAACACACGGTTCCCGCGCTCGGTCTTGAGCGGCAGGCCGTGCGATTCAAAAAAGGCTATCGTGTCCTCCGGTGAAAGGCGGTTGAGTGCGCTGTAAAGAAAGCGCCCATCACCTGGAATATTTGACATGAAGGTCTTAATATCGCAGTTATTTGTGACGTTGCAGCGCCCTTTGCCGGTGATCCTGAGCTTGCGCCCAAGCTGCCGGTTCGGGTCAAGAAGCGTGACAGAAAGGCCGCGCTCCGCCGCAGTATACGCGCACATCATCCCGGCGGGGCCGCCGCCGATGACGACAAGATCGGTATATTCAAGATGCATATCTGTCACCGCTCCCCTTTCGGTCTGACTCGCTCAAGCTCATCAGGCGTAAGATATCTCCACGCGCCGGGCTTGAGCTCGCCGAGCTCCAGTGCGCCCTCGCTTATTCTTTTAAGGCGCAGCACCTTGAGGCCGACCGCCTCGCACATCTTTCTGACCTGCCGGTTGCGCCCCTCGTGGATCGTGATCTCAAGCTCCGCGCCGCCCGGAAACAGGCCGCGCAGGCCGACCTCTGCGCCGTCAACGACATAGCCGTCAAGCTCCATCGGCTCGCGCAGGTACTCCATCGCAACTCCGATATCCTCGCCCTCGACGCGCGTCAGGTAGGTCTTGTTCACATTGTGCGACGGGTGCATCATATAGTTTGCAAAGTCCCCGTCGTTTGTCATGAGCAGCAGCCCCTCGGAATACATATCGAGTCTCCCGACGGGGTAGACGCGGCAGGGTACGTCCCTGACAAGCTCGGTCACATCCCGGCGTCCTTTTTCGTCGCTCATGGTCGTGACATATCCGCGCGGCTTGTTCAGCATTATGTAAACCTTATTTCCGGACTCCGGCAGCGGCTTGCCGTCCACAAGTATGGTGTCAGTCGCTGGGTCGGCCTTCTCGCCTGTCGCGGCCGTGTGCCCGTTTATCATGACACGCCCATCGGCGATAAGCGTCTCGGCAGCGCGGCGGGACATGAGCCCCGCCGCAGATATAAGCTTTTGGATCCTCTCTTGCATTTATAGTTTTTCCTCCGAAAAACTGACAGTATGAAAACACGGGAATGACAGCACCGCGTCCCCGGCATAGACCAGAGGGCAAGATGCCGCTTCCGCTCCGTTTATTATAACGCTTAATGTGCCCGCTGTCTCCCCCGAATTTACCGGCGCGAACGCAAATCGCGGAAGCTCCGCGCGCAGCTCCAATTCTCGTCCCACCGGGACAAGCAGCCGAAGCCCGCCTTGCGGTATGACGGAAACGGAGCTTATATTACCGGAGACGACCGGGACTTGAAACGTGAGCTTATCAAGCTCACGGATAGTATACGCGGAATAAACCCAATCGTAAAGGCGGATATGGTCGTTCCAATCATCGGGGTCGGAGAGCGTCACGCAGACAAAACGCATTCCGTTTCTCTCGCAGCAGGTAACTAAGCAGCGCCCCGCCGCCATCGTATAGCCGGTCTTTCCGCCAATGCAGTCGGCGCAGCGGTCGAGGAGCTTATTGTGATTTACGTATGTTTCTCCGTTTATCGTCGCACTGCGTGTGCCGCAAAGCTCGCGGAACACGGGGTTCTCCATGCAGTGCAGCATGAGCATGGCCATGTCGCGCGCGGTAGAGTAATGCTGCTTATCGTCAAGCCCGTGAGGGTTTGCAAAGCTCGTGCCACCCATGCCGAGCTCCGCTGCCCTGCGGTTCATCAGGCGCACAAAGGCGCGCTCGCTCCCCGCCGCATGCTCGGCAAGGGCAAGCGCCGCGTCGTTCCCCGAAGCGAGGAGCAGCCCAAGCAGCAGCTCACGCACGGTATAGTCATACCCTGCCTTGAGATACATCGACGAGCCTTCAACAAGACAGTGCCGCGCCTTGACGTCGACCGTCTCATCAAGCTCACAGTTCTCGATACATATAAGCGCCGTCATGAGCTTTGTCGTACTCGCGATAAGGCGGCGGTCATCAGCGTTCTTTTCATATACACAGCTGCCGTCGGCATACATCAGCACACACGAAGCTGCGCTTACGTTCGGCACGCTCTGTTCGGCATAAGCGCCCATGGGGCAAAGCCCGGTAACG
>CAKTPR010000136.1 GCA_934591725.1 uncultured Oscillospiraceae bacterium | reverse complement strand
GAAGCGATCGCCGTAGATGAGGCAAAGACTCCGAGAAGCGAAGCAAACTCCACGCCGCGGAAGCCGAGCAGGCACGCGAGTCCCAGCATGACTCCCGGAATGACGATAAGCCGGCCTATCACTATTGCGGACACGGTTTTGAGATCGTCCCGCAGGTCACTGAACTCAAAGAAACCGCCGAGCAGGAACAGCATCAGGGGAGAGGTCGCGTTTGCGATCTGCGCAACGGTATGCTCAAGCCCGGAGGGCAGCCGCAGCTTCAGCAGCTGGAAGACAATGCCGATGATAGTTCCGACTATCATCGGGTTTTTGAAAATATCCACGACAAGGCCGAGCCTGTTTTTCTTCACGCCGTTGAAGTGCTCAAGCGTTATGACGGCAAGGACATTATATAGCGGGATAACGGTTGCCAGCAGTATGACGACACAGCCGAAATCCGCCCCTGCGGGCATGAGCTGCTGCGCCAGCGGCAGACCGATAATAACAAAGTTGCTGCGGTAGAGTGCCTGAATCATAACGCCCTGCCGCGCAGGTCGCCGCTCCGTCCGCTTGACTATCTGCAAGCTGACAAACCACACGGCAAGCACACCAAGCAGCGCAAAGCACAGCAGCTTCACATTGAACGAAGCTGCAAGGTCGGACACGTATATATTATGAAAGACCATGACCGGTATAAAATACCGGAAGGCCAGTTTGTTGAAGCGGAAGACATCCTCGCGTTTTATATCGCCCAATCGCCGGGCAAGATAGCCGAGAGCGATGATTATGAATATCGGAGCAACAGCGTTCAGACATACGATGAAGTTTTCCAAGGCATTCCCTCCGCTCTGATAAGTCTGCGTTGAGAGCAAGTATAAGTGCAGGATATTGAAAAAGCAATCGGGCAGCTCAAAAATCATCGAAATAGCCAAAACCGGCTCGAAACCGCTTCACAGAGTATACAACTTTATGGCATGAAACGGGCAGAAAATCCGGCGTGAACCTGTAAGTCACGCCGGATTTAACACTTTAATGTTGCAAATTCCTGTTGTTCCGCTCATTCGTCTCTGCTGCGCTTGGAGTCTATGCGCAGGTACACGACCACGCCGACCAGTGCGGCCAGAGCGAGGAAGCCGACGATGCCGAAGAATATGAGCTGGGTATTATTGCCGCGGTCATAGCTGCCGTTGTCGGAGCTGGTGCGGGTGGGAGTCGCCGTCGGGGACGGGGTAGGCGTCGCCTCCGGTTCAAAGCTGACCTCGGCAAGATCGGTATAGACAGGCTCGCTCGTGACGCCCTCACGTGTGTTCATCACGGCGACGCAGTAATACATCGTGCCCTCGGTAATGGTCGGGGTATAGCTTGCTTCGGTCGCGCCCTCTATGGGAGTGGCCATGCCGCGGTTGTTGACGTTCGTGCTGTACCACTGGTAGCTCAGTTCGCCGTTGTTGGGGGAGGTCGCCTGAACGGTCAGCGTGCAGGTCTCGCCCTTCTTGAGACGTGTGCTCTGAGGAGCCATGTTGATGTTCGGTGTCTTTGTGGTGAGACCGTCGTTGCCGAGGTCAGTCCCGGTGTTCTGGTTGTCGCTGCCGTTATTGTTGGAATTATTTGTGTTGTTGTTCGTGCTGTTATTGCTGTTATTATTGGTGTTGTTATTATTTGTACTGTTATTATTGTTCGTGTTGGTATTCGCAGCCTTTACGGTTATGCGCGCGCCGTTTGAGTAGGAAGCGCCGTTTCCGTTTTCAAACTTCGCTTCCACGCACCATTCATTGAGCGAGGACGGGATGTTTTCGAGCGTCAGGCGCTCGGTACCGAGACCGTCAACGCTGAGTCCGGGGAAATAATCCGGGCCGTCGGCGGCGTTATATGTAACGGTCGTGTCCTTGCTGACGAGACGCCAGGTTATCTTGGTCGCATCGTCCGCGCGGGCGACGAACTGTGCGCTGCCGCCGGGCTCGACCGTCTCACCCGTGGGGTGCTTTGTGATGTGGGGCGGCTCACCGGTCACAGGAGCCTCGGTCGGAGTCGTGCCGCCGATGATGGAGATGTTGATTATAAAGGAGTAGGTGCCGTTTTCGGTGACGACGTTATAGCTGCTGGAATAGTTGCCGGCAGTGGTGGGTGTTCCGGCCATGTAAATGCCGTAATCGTCCCATGACAGGCTCAGCCCCGCAGGGAGAGAGCCTGCGTACTTCTCATAGGATTTTATGACAAGGTTGCTGCTGAACACCTGTATGCTGCCGATGTCCGTACCGGCTTCAAAGCTGTTGACATAGTCCGCGCCCGCACTCAGCCCCGGCAGGGCAAGCGCCACGCAGAGCACAAGCGTGAGCGAAAGCAGAAGCTTCAAGGTTTTTCTTTTCATCTTTTTCATTCTCCGTTTTCTTTTTGCCTTTTTTGTCTTGAAAATATTATAGCACAGTGGTATTTCCCCTGCAAGCCGGGAAGTCACGATTTTGCACCCGTTTTGTAATTTTAATATATTGACGCAGAAAAACAGAATATGTTTCAATTTTCTGTAGAATTTTTTTGTAGACAATTACAATTTCATTTCACAGCGCGGCATGATAAAATCTTCCGCGTCTGAAAGGAGTGGCTGCAATGAAGAATAAGACCCGTATGATGATCCTCGCGGCGCTGTTCGCGGCGCTTACAGCAGTGGGCGCGTTCATCCGCTTTCCGCTCGGAACGATGTCGGTGACGCTTCAGTTTATGTTCACCGCCATGGCCGGTGTGCTGCTCGGCGCAAAATGGGGCGCGGTGTCGCAGGCGGTATATGTCGTGCTCGGACTTGTCGGCTTGCCGGTGTTCACGATGGGCGGCGGCATAGGCTATGTCATGCAGCCGAGCTTCGGCTTCCTGCTGGGGCTCATCCCCACGGCGTGGGTGATAGGCCGCCTGACCGAAAAGGAAAACGGACGCTGGCGCATCGCGCTTGCCTGCCTCGCGGGGCTTGCGGTGCTGTACCTGATCGGCCTGCCGTATATGTACCTGATAATGAAGCTGTATCTGCACAAGTCCATCACCGTGTGGACGGCGATAAAGGCCGGGATGCTGGTCTATCTGCCGGGCGACGCGATAAAGATAGCCCTGACCGTGCTGCTCTATAAGCCGCTGCGCAGAGCGATAA
>CAKTPR010000135.1 GCA_934591725.1 uncultured Oscillospiraceae bacterium | reverse complement strand
ATCCGCGTTTTGCGGATCGACGGTTTTATTATGAGATCAACGTTTATTCGACAGTGACGACTCCGTCGTCGCCGACGGTGACGGTCATGCCGGTCTTGACATAGTCAAGAAATTCTTCGCCGAGCATATCGACAACGGGCATCTTGGCGTCTGTCCAGACATCGCCGAGGATAGCGCCGGACGCGGCAAGAGAATCTATCGGCATGCTGAAGAGCATGCAGGCCGGCTGCTTGCCGACGGAGCAGGCAGTGTAGAGCACCATGCCGCCGGTGGTGGAGCCGATGGTCTGCGGCAGGCACAGCGCCTTGCCGATCATGGGCTGCTTATAGATATCGGGGTTATTCTGGTCGCCGCACTTGACCTTCTTATCGCCGAACATCAGCGCCATCTGGTAGCTTGCAAGAGTGTTGAAGCCGCCGTGGCTGACGAGCGCTTCCGCGGTGCAGGTGCCGGGGACTATAACGCGTCCTTTGAACTGCTTCATTATTTGCCCTCCTTGCCGGTGATGATGTCAAGAATTTCGGCCTCGGTGTAATACCTCGCGCTGGTGTAGGTGCGCAGCTTGTTGGAGCAGGTTATGACGGCCTTCTTCTTGCAGAGCGGGTTGTTCATATACATCAGCGGGCAGATATAGCTGACGACAACGCCGTAGGTGGCGAGCTTGTCGAGATACACCGTGCCTTCGAGAGCCTTGATGACAGCGGGAGCCGCAGTGAACACGGTGGGGACCGTGACCTTGCTCAGGCCGTTTGCGCGCAGCTTTTCTTCTATCGCATCAGTCCAGTCCTTGAGCTGCTGCACACTCATGTGCGGGCAGCCGATGAAGCACAGCTCAGGCTTTGCATCCTTGTTCTTCCAGATAATGGGATAGCTTGCCTTGACGCGCTCAAGCTCCGCATCGTCAATGACGTAGACCTGCGCGCCCTCCTCGATGAGCGCTTCGCCCTGCTCCTTGGCTTCGGGAGTGAGGTTCTCAATATGGTACAGGCCGACGGAGCCGTTGGATGCAGTCGCTGCGCCAAAGTCCTTAAGATACGCGCACACGCCGTCGGTAAGCTCGGTGCCGAGCCAATTGTCAAGCCCCTTTATGTAGGGAACCTCTTCCATGACCTTCATGCCGATAGCTGAGCCGAGCAGCTGCGCCTCAGGCTTCTTCTCACACTTGACCTCGATGATCCATGTCGCCTTGCGCCCCTCGTCGGTCAGCAGGCCGAACTCAGGGACAAAGCCCGCAACGGAGCCCATGAGCTCGATGATACCGGAGTTGCGGTTGCAGCGCGCGCCGAGGACGGAGTTTGCGTACACGACTGCGGAGGATTCAGCCCAGGAGAGCACCTCGCCCTTTGCGGGCTTGTTGCCGACTTCATCCATATAGCAGGTGCAGGTATAATCATCCTCACCCTTGATGCCGAGCTTCTTGAGCTGCTCCTCATAGCTTGCCTGATGGGTGTACATGATCTTCTTGAAGACGATGTCCTCAAGCAGGGATGTGGGGATATTGTCGTCAATGGGTCTGGGGTCGGCGGTGAACTTCTGCGCGCTGGTGAGTCCCGCGTCTATAAGCTGATCATACAGCTCATAGACCGGCTTGATTGCCTTAAGACCGAAGGATATGACCGTGTGGCCATACTTGCCGGTGACGGGAACCATGCGCTCCGCGCCGAAAGCGTCGCCATACATGACAAGTGTCTTGACGACCTTGGCCATGGTTTCGCCCTTTTCGCCGTTGAGCATGGCCTGCTGTTCAGGTGTAAGCTTCAAAATACCACTTCCTTATTCTTAATAAGATGTACTCGCTTGTGAACATTCTAACACTTTATAAGGGAAAAGTCAATTTGCAACGAACTAACATTCGGGCTTTTGGAAAGCTTTCTGCACCTTTGCAATCGACAGCGTAACATATATAGCTGTAGCCGCTTCGGCTATCGGCATCGCAAACCACACGGAATTGCTGCCTAGGATGAGCGGCAGGAGCATTATCAGCGCGCCGCTTATGACTATGCCGCGCGAGACGGAAATAATAACCGAGGTACCGGGTCTCAGCATCGCCTGAAAATAATACGTGGAGAACACGTTATACGGCAGCAGCAGGAAGGAGACGGCGTATATGCGCATGATCTCCGGAGCGATGGCGAGGACTTCCGCTGTCGGCGACATGAAGAGCTTTATAAAGCCGTTCGGCAGAGCGATCACCGCCGCCGTCCATGCCGCACCGATCACAGCGCAGCTTATCAGGCAATAGCGCAGCAGCTGGGACACACGGTCGGAGCGCCCCGCGCCGTAGTTCTGCGAAATTATCGGCTGCGCCGCCTGACCGACGCCGTAGGCGCAGCACTGCACAAAGGTGCTGATGTTGACAATGACGGCATAGACCGCAAGTGCGTCCGAACCGAGACAGCGCATGATCTGGCGGTTAAAGAGCATGGTGAGCACGCCCATCGCGATATCGATAATGAAGCTTGAAAAGCCGTTTGCGGCGATCTTGCCGAATATCTCCGGCAGACGTGCGACCGGCACAAAGCACATCGTGTTTATAGGGGAGCGGAAGTGCGTTAGCATCATGAATACGGACATACAAACGCCCATCGCCGTTGCAAGTCCCGCGCCGAGGATGCCCATATCAAGTGTGAAAACAAAGAAGTAATCGCCGAAAACGTTGAATATCCCGCCGAACAGCACAGATTTCGTCGCAAGAGCGGGGTTGCCGTCATTACGCAGAAAGGAGGACAGCAGCGTTGAGAACGGATAGAACGGGACGGTGAACTTGACGGGGATAAGATAGCGCCGGCAGAGCGGCAAAAGCGCATCATTCGCGCCGAAGAGACGCAGCAGCGGCACCTCGAAGAGCCATAGCCCGATCCAGAGCAGCAGCGCGATAATTCCGCCGAAGATAACGGAGCCGGTAAAACAGACGTTCGCCGGACGCTCGCCGTGGCCGTCGCTGCCCTTGGCGACGCTGAAGAGTACAGAGCCGCCGATACCGGCAAGCAGACCGAAGCTGTAAACAATGTTCCAGACCGGCGCGATAACGCCCATCGCCGCCGAGCCCTCCGGCCCGTGGTACTGCCCGACCATGACCATATCGACAAGGCCGAACACGCTGCCCATGAACGCACTGCCGAATGCGGC
>CAKTPR010000134.1 GCA_934591725.1 uncultured Oscillospiraceae bacterium | reverse complement strand
AGCATCGGCTGCATGCTCTCCGTTACTATTTTATATATGCTGCTGCCGTCGGGAATGCTCACGGTGTCAATCCTGCGGACAAGCTCAAGGAAGTCCGCCGCCTGCTTCGCGTTCATCGTTGCGCCAACCGTCTCGCCCCACATGTTCTTATGTTCTCCCTGAAGCTCCCGCACCTGCGCCTCGAGTGCGGGCTTATACATGGACATCCCCCAGCCGTCGCTCTGCGTCAGGATATATTTTGCAAACGCCCAGCAGCCCTCCGGACACTTCGTCTGCGCGCTTATAGCATAGGTGCGCGTCGGGGCGACAACGAAACTGCCGCAGCCGCCGTCGGGCGTCGGCCAGCCGATATAGCTTATGCGCCGTCCAAAGGTTTTCTCCGCCTCGGCAAACGTCTCCGGCATGATCATCCACGTCCCCGACAGGATGAGCCGCCCGTCCGCCATGGCCTGATACACGTCGCCGACGGTGTTCATGTTCTCGGCGGATTCGTTGGGATCGCTGCCGTCGCGTGCGGCGGAGAGTATGCGCACAAACTCCGGCGTGTCAAAGCTGCAGGTCTTGTTCGCCCAGTCTATATTACTGCGGAGATAACCCGATAGTGAGTTGCGTATGAACATATCCGCCGGGCGGTAGCCGAGCATCTGCGCGCCGTCGGGCAGCGCGTCCTGCATGGCGAAGTACTCGTCCCATGTCCAGCCGTACCTGTCGCCCACGGTGTCGGTAAAGCCGTAATAGGTGTCTATCGCAAATTCACCCATGACCCGGTAGAGCCTCCCGTCCCGTTCAAGCGCCTTGAGCAGCCAGAAGTCATCCCGGCTCAGCTCAGGATCCGCGTCGATGAGCTCATAGATATCCATCAGCAGCCCGTTTGCGCCGAGCTTGTCCGTGCCCATGTCGATGACGTCAAGGCCGAGATAGAGGTCGGCGCTGTTCCCGGCGGCGATGTCGGTCAGCATCCGGGTGTAGGCCGTGGCCGTGTCAAACTCGCCGCCCTCGCTGTAATCCTTTACCTTTATATAATATTCATCGCTCTGCATATTGAAGTCCGCGGCGCTCTCCTCCCACGGTGCCGCCATCGTCAGCACGACCTTGGGCTTTACCTCGTCCGGGCTTGCGGGGCTGATGCGCGCAAGGCAGCCGGCGTAGAGACATATAAAGCCGTCGCCGTCCGGGATGATGCTCCGCATGTCGTCTCCACCGCTTATGCCGCACTCCTCCCAGACGAGTATCAGCTCCGCGCCGCCATCGGGCGACCACCATGAAAGCTCCTCATCCGTCGCGCACAAAAACGGGTGCTCCGCATCTCCGGTGTAGAGCGTCTGCGTGTTCTGCGGCAGGGCGTACTCTGTCCCAATCGTCAGCGCCGCGCCGTCTATGGGGTACACATACCCGCTCCCGCCCTGCTCTGTCCGCAGCCAGATACTGCCGTCTCCGCTCTGCCCAAGACGCAGAGAGTACTGGTCAAAGCGCGCGGCGGAAATATCTATGCCGCCGAGGCGCTCACCCTCCTGCGTGTAGACCGCGGCCATATCGCCTATCGTGTCGCAGACGTACAGGAGCCCGTCCGCGCCGAGGTATATATCGTC
The DNA here is from genome assembly GCA_934591725.1 of uncultured Oscillospiraceae bacterium. Lineage (GTDB taxonomy): Bacteria > Bacillota > Clostridia > Oscillospirales > Oscillospiraceae > Limivicinus. Next base: position 1,595 of record CAKTPR010000134.1, on the reverse strand, counting down.
CACGCGGTCGGGGACATCGTAGGCGGCAAGCTCCGCGCCGTCCATGCCGAGCTTCACGATGCGGCTGTCGGAGCGGTACTGACCGTTCTCGTCGTAGCCCTGCCACTCGCCGTACCATACTCCGTCCGCCGCCGGGGCGTAGGCATAGACCCACACGTCACCGATCGCCGCGCCGTCCCTGCTCATGAGGCTGCTGCCGCTACTGTACACGGTGTTTCCGTCGCCGCGCTTCATGCTGCTGTAGAACGCTTCACCGTCCGTGATCTCAAGCTTGTAGCATCCGCCGCGGCCTGTCCATTTGCCGCTCTCGTCAACGCTCATCGTCTGCGGCTGTGCGGTCGTCTCAGGTGCCGCTGGCTCCGTGCTCCCGCAGCCTGCCAGCAGTGATACGAGCAGCAGCGCCGCCAGTATCAGGGATATTGTTTTCTTCATGGCTGTGTTCCTTTCTGTATGTAACGTTATATGAATCACCCCAAGGCTCCCCTTGTTTCTCAAGGGGAGCTGGCGCGTAAGCGCCTGAGGGGATAAAGCGCCGTGTTCTTCTTCGCAGATAATATATTGCTCTTACTATATATAACGTTCTCCCCCACCATTTTGTTTCACCGTTTCCGAAATTTTTTGCGGATGCTTAACACTCCTTGCCTTTGTTCCGTAATTCATATATAATGTAGGTAATACCGACAGGAGGATTTCGGCATGAAAATACTTCTTCTCAGCTGCTCGACCGGCGAGGGGCACAACCACTGCGCGCTTGCCGTCAAGGAGGCGCTGGACGCCGCTGGGCATGAGACTTCCTTTCTCGATATGCTGCACATGTTCGGCGATCCCGGCCCGCTCAGCTTCGATAAGCTCCTCAACCGCATCTCCTCCCGCACGCCCGAGGTGTTCGGCATGATGTACCATGCCGGTGAGATGTACAGCTCGACCGGCGTCACCTCCCCGGTGTATCTCGCAAACCTCCGCCACGCGCGGCAGCTCAGCGCCTTCGTTACCGAGAACGGCTATGACGCCGTCGTCTGCTCCCACCTGTTCCCGATGGAGACGCTGACCTTTCTGCGCCGCCATGAGAGCTTCCCCGTCCGCTGCTACGGCATCCTCTCGGACTATACCTGCATCCCGTTCCTCCCGGAGACGGAGCTTGACGGGTACTTCCTCCCGCATGACGAGGTGCGCAAGGCCTGTGTCGATGCCGGTCTGCCGGCCGGCAGGCTCTTCACCACCGGTATGCCCGTCGCGCGCAAGTTCTCTTTGCCGCTCGGCAAGACAGACGCCCGCGCCATGCTCGGCCTGCCTGAGGATAAAAAGATATACCTCATCATGACCGGCGGCATCGGCTGCGGCGACGCGGTCTCGCTATGTGATTCTATCCTGCGCGTCCCGGATGAAAACTCCCTGCTCTGCGTCCTGCCGGGGCGCAATGAAGATCTGCGCGCCGCAATAGAATCCGGGTATCAGGGGCGCGGCGTCATGGCCGTGCCGTTTACGGATAAGGTAGCGGTCTATATGCGCGCCGCCGATGTGCTGCTTTCGAAGGCTGGGGGCATTTCCAGCTCTGAGGCCGCCGTGCTCGGCGTCCCGCTCGTGCACACTATGGC
>CAKTPR010000133.1 GCA_934591725.1 uncultured Oscillospiraceae bacterium | reverse complement strand
TTTCATAGAGCATACAGCGTCCTTTCTTGTGGTGTCTAGCAGCTTCATTTTAAAGGATTTTTCTGTTATGCTCTACTATTATTTTTTCATTTGTGCTAAAAGTTGGAGTGCCCGGGTTTACCCAGGTACCCCAACTTTTAGTTTACAACCATAATTTTCTGATTTATATCGCCATATCATGTCTCGCCGGGGTGCTTCTTCTCCCAGCGTTTGCGCTCGCGAATGCGGATGGCCTCGGAAATGTTCTCCTTCCACTTGGGGAACACGTCCTCCTCAAGCCTTGTCTTTCCGCGCACGATGCCGCGGATCAGAACGAAGAGCGCAAGCCCCGCCGGGAACAGGCCCGTAACTATCGCGCAGAGCATATAGAGCGCGCAGGTGTCCTCCGCGCCGCGCGCGGCGTTCTCCCAATAGGGATAGACAACGGCGCTGCCGCGCATGGAGCGCGCGGTCACGTCCTTGGCAAGCTTCCAGATATTCTCCGTATCGAAGCGGTGGGTGTTATCGACGATCTCGCCGCTGCCGATGGGGAACTTATCCTTGACGGCGTTATAGGCGAAGTTCTTGACAGGCTCGGCCAGAACGATCTCATAGCAGCTTATGCCGGGCTTTGTCGACGGCGTCGACGCGGCAGGCGCGGTGCTGTCCGTTGTGACGGACGACGACTGATCGAGCAGGGCGCAGTAGCCGTCATAGCTCATGTAGATGCCCATGCCTGTGTCGCCGTAGGCTTTTTTGCTGAAGCGGTCGTCCTCGCGCTCAACAACACCGGCAACAACATACGGCACGCCGTTTATGCTGAAGCTCATGCCCGAAAGCTCAGTGCCGCCGAAGAGCAGCCACGCGGTGTCCGGGTCGAGCAGGACGCGGTCCTTCATAAGATCGTCGGCCTTGATGTAATTGCCGCTCAGGAGACGCAGCGGGTGGAAATCGAAGTAGTTTCCGCCGACGGCGGTGACGGTGACGTCAGCGCTGCGCTTGTTGCCGTTCGAGACCTTGACCTTGCCGAAGGTGCTCCACGCGTCGGTAAAGAGGGTGCTGTCGGTATCGATATCCGCCGCAGCCTCGTGCAGCTTTTTCATCATCTCGGTGCGGAAAGAATATATGCTGTCCAAGGTGACAGTGCCGTCCGCGGACAGGAAGCAGCTTATCTGCGCAAAGGCCGTTTCGCTCTCGCCCTGCCAGCGCTCCGCCTCGCGCTGCGCCTCAAGCCGATGCGCAACGCTGCCGTAGGCAAGGATGCACACGGCGCAGAGCACTGTGAGCACGGCGGCAATGATGATCATTATGCGCCAGCGGCGGCTGAGCCTTATGCGTTTTGCTCTATCCATATACATCTCAGCCCTCGGAGCTGTCGGCCATTCTCACCTGATCGCCGTTCTTGATGGGGCCGGAGCCGGTGGTGATGACATAGTCACCGTTGCCGAGGTCGGCAACGACGGCGGAGTTATTGTCATCAGAGGCAAGCACCTCAATGCTGACGCGCTTTGCGATATAGCGGTTGCCGAGGGGCGAGCTCTTCTGGCTGATGGCAAGGACGAACGAGCCGTTATTGTCGGTGCGGATGGCGGAGTTCGGCACGATGGTGTCGTAGTTTGCGCTCTTCTGGCCGACGGAGAGAGTAAGCTCGGAGCCGGTGGTGACGTCGCCCTCAAGGTCAAAGGTGAGGAGTTTGTTGGTCTGCGGGTTCTTGGGGTCGGTGCGGATATTGGTAAGGGTCGCGGTGATGGTGTTGCCCCAATAGTAGTTGCTGACAGTGGCAGTATCGCCGGTGCGCAGGCGCTGTGCCTGATCGTTCGTGACGGAAAAGCTCACGGTGTGCCCCATGTCGGGGACCTCGATGGTACACATGAGCGAATCCTTGGTGACGGTATCGCCGGCGGTGCAGTCGATGGTATCGATCTTGCCGCTGACATTTGCGGTGATGGTGTTATCATCCTCGCCGGCGAGGGACTTTACCTTCTCCTGCTGGCGGGATATCTGGTCGGCAAGGTTTGCAAGGTCGATCTGCGCGGCGGCAAGAGTTTTTTCATTCTGTGCCTGAGTATATTCAAGGCTGCTTATGGCGTCAGAGTACACGTTATATGCCTTGTCATACTCGTCGTATGCAGCGTCGAGCGCGTCTCTGTACGGGATGAGCTTATAGTCGATATTCTCCTGCTGCCTTGCGAGGGTGTCGTACTTCGACTTTGCGGAGTCATACTGCTTCTTTGCCGCGACAAGCAGCGGGTCGGATTCCTCGGACATCCCGGAGAGGGTCTGCTGGGCTTTTTCAAGCGCGGCGGCATTGGCTTCGCTCGGGTCCTTATCATATGCTTCCTGCGCTGCGACTACTGCGTCATAGGCTTTCTGGTATCTGTCGTTATACGCATCCTGCGCCTGATACATGGTATCCTCAGCGTTCTGAAGCTGCGTCAGGGCCTCCGCAAGCTGGGCGGCAAGCTCCTTATTGCCGTACTTGGCAAACATATCATCGTAGAGCTTCTGCGCTTCAGTGCATTTCTCATCCGCTGCGTTGAGAGCTTCTTCCGCATCGGACACGGCACGGTTCTGGGCAGTATAGTCAAAGGTCGGCAGGGAGAGCGCCGCCTTCTGATAGCTCACGCGGAGATCGCGCAGGGTCTGCTCGGCCTGTTCAAGCTCGTCGCCGTCGCCCTCGCCGAGGATGAAGAGCACGTCACCGGTCTGAACCTCCTGACCCGCTTTGACCATAACTGACCTGACGGTGCGGGTCTTGGCCGCTTTGACCTGGTGCTTGCCGCTGGCCGTGACGGTACCTGTGCCGCGCACCTTGGCGACAATGTTGCCGTCGGTCACTCTGGCAGTGGCGACCTCCACCAGCGAGCGGTTCATTATAGTGTTCGAGAAAAAGGTCAGCACGAGCAGCACGGCCAGAAAGATGATGGCCGCGTTTTTGACCCATTCACGGTTTGCAGTCTTGAATTCCATATTGCACCTCTTTAGAATTGTCAGCCCTTGACGCTGCCGGAGTTCGCGATGCCCTCGACGAGGTATTCCTCGCCGTGCAGGAACAGCAGCAGGCACGGGATCATATACACCGTCGCCATGGCGAAGGCAAGGCCGATCTCGCCGGAGTTAATGCTGGAAAGGAACACAGAAAGCGGCTGTGCCTCGGAATCCTGAAGCAGGATGAGGGGCTGCTCGACCATGTTCCAATAATCGATAAAGACAAGGATCGCGATAGAATAGAGCGCCGAGCGGCACTGGGGCAGGCAGATCTTGGTGAATATCTCCCACTCCCCCGCTCCGTCCACCTTCGCCGCCTCGATAAGAGAATACGGGATGCGGCGCATGAACTTTGTCAGCAGGAAGACCGAGAACGGCGCGAACATACCGGGCAGGGTGATAAGCGTCGGCCTGACCTTCATCGCGGGTCTGATCCCCTCCGGCCTTGCCGCGAAGAAGGATCCCGTCGAAGCG
>CAKTPR010000132.1 GCA_934591725.1 uncultured Oscillospiraceae bacterium | reverse complement strand
CAAAGATATTTGCATTGGCGGCGGATGTCTGATATTATTGACGCAAAGAAAACAATACTGGAGGCGTTTTCTACGGAGCGTAATTTCAGAGATAACGGAATAAGAGACGGCATAGAGCGGCTGGTGCTGAGCAAGCTCAGTCAGCAGGAGGTGCAGGAGTGGATAAGAAACTATGCTGCGCCGTATAAGGAGCTGATGGCATATTACCGCTGCGCGATGATGGAGGTTGCGACAAAGTTCCAGGTGCTCAATGAGGAACTGTCCCTGCAATATGACAGAAATCCCATCGAGTCGATAAAGACAAGACTCAAGTCACTTGAGAGCATCGCGGATAAGCTCAGCCGCCGTGATCTGCCGCTGACCGTGCAGAGCATCGAGAACAATATAAACGACGTCGCAGGCGTGCGCGTCATATGTGCGTTCCCGTCGGATATCTATATGCTGTCCGAGGCGCTGCTGAAGCAGGACGATATATTCCTTATACAAAAGAAGGACTATATCGCAGCCCCCAAGGATAACGGCTACCGCAGCCTGCATCTCATCATCGAGACGCCGATCTTCCTGCACGACCAGAAGAAGCTCATGAAGGTCGAGGTACAGTTCAGGACGATATCCATGGACTGGTGGGCAAGCCTTGAGCACAGGATCAGGTACAAGAAGGATCTCCGGATGGAGGAGGGGCTGCACCGTGAGCTGTTTGAATGCGCGGAGCAGAGCGCGGAGCTTGACCGGCGTATGGAGCGCATACACCGCGCGGCGGAGACGCTGCGCACTGAGGAGTGATGCAGCACTTTTTGCAATGTATAAAGCATATCCAACAATTTACATTGCATAAATTTTATATATAATACTGCCCAAGAAAGTAAGGTGACAGCGCTTTGAAAACGCTTATATACGGCGGCAGGCTCATAGACCCGGCAAACCGCGTCGACGGCAGACTGAACCTGCTGATAGAAGACGGCAGAGTCGCCGATGTCACGCGGGATATGCCGCAGGCGGACAGGCTCATCAATGCCGAGGGGAAAATAGTCTGCCCCGGCTTTGTGGATATACATATGCATGAGGATCCCGTTGAGCCCGACGGGAGGATATACTCCGACAGCGACAAGGCCATATTCAACTGTATGCTGCGCATGGGCGTGACGACGGCTGTTGGCGGCAACTGCGGCCTGAGCTGCTGCAACCCCGCGGACTATCTCGACATAGTCGACCGGGACGGCGCGGCGGTGAACGTCGCGATGCTGGCGGGACACGCGTGGTTCCGCGAGCACGCGGGAGCCGCAGACCGCTACGGCAAGACGACGGCAGAACAGCGCGCGCAGATGCAAGAGGAGATAGCGGACTGTCTTCGCCGCGGCTGCTTCGGCGTGTCATATGGAATACGCTATGTCCCCGGTCTTGACGAGGAGGAGCTGCTTGAGACAGCCTCACCCTGCCGGGACTATGGACGGCTCATCGCCGCGCATATCCGCTCGGACGCGGATGAGGTGTTCGATGCCGAGCGCGAGCTGCTTGAGATCGGCCGCAGGCTCGGTATACCTGTGCAGGTGTCGCACATCGGCAGCATGGCGGGCTTCGGGCAGATGGAGGAGTTTCTGCGCATCGCAGATGAATACAGGCTCCGCGGCCTTGACGTGAGCTGCGACTGCTACCCCTACTATGCCTTCTCCACCACTCTCGGCTCCACTACCTATGACGACGGCTGGATGCGGCGCTACGGCTGCGGCTATGACGCGGTCGAGCTGTGCGAGGGTGAGTATAAAGGGCAGCGCTGCACCGAGGAGATATTCAAAAAGGTGCGCTGCGAAATGCCGGAGTGCCTGACCGTGTGCTATGTCATGCGCGAACGGGATGTCGACCTTGCGCTGCGGCACCCGAATGTGATGCTCGCAAGCGACGGCATCATGTCCCACGGTCAGGGTCATCCCCGCGCCGCCGGTGCGTTCCCTCGCCTTATCGCGCAGTTCGTGCGAACGGGAAAGCTCGATATGTATGAGGCGGTGAACATGATGACGGCCATGCCCGCAGACAGACTCGGCCTTAAAAACAAGGGCAGGCTGAATGTCGGCGCGGATGCTGACGTCGTCGTCTTTGATCCGGAAAAGATCAGCGACTGCGCAGGCTTCAGCGAGCCTGTGCTGCCGCCGGTCGGAATAGACTGTGTACTGATAGGCGGCGAAGTCGCCGCGAAGGACTGCCGTATAATTGACCCTAAGCTCGGCAGAAGCGTAAGGAAAGTGTAAGAATAGGAAAAGAAAAGAGGAGGAAAGAAAAATGCAATTCGGTTTCTGGTCTGTCGTCCCGCCGCTGCTGACCATAGTTCTGGCGCTGGTGACGAAAAACGTGTTCATCTCTCTGCTGATAGGTATCTTTGTCGGCTCGATGGTGCTCTGCAGCGGCGCCCTGCTGGCGGGGCTCAACGAGACCTTTTACAGCTTCATCCACACCTTTGAGAGCAACAGCAACACCATCGTGCTCGCGTCCTTCCTGCTGATCGGCGCGCTCATTTACCTCATTGAGAAGTCCGGCGGCATCGACGGCTTCACCGAGGTCATGCTCAAAAAGCGCGCGCTCATCAAGTCCAAGCGCGGCGCGAACCTGTTCACGTGGCTGCTCGGCATCATCATTTTCACCTCCGGTTCTCTCAGCTGCATGGTGACCGGCTCCATCTCCCGTCCGTTCAATGACGCGCTCAAGGTGCCGCATGAGAAGTCCGCCTTCATCATCCACGCGACCTCTACCCCGTGGTGCGTGCTCTTCCCGCTCAGCGGCTGGCTCGCCGCAATGACCGGCTATCTCACCTCCGGCGGTGTTGCCGAGGGAGAGGCGATATCCGTGCTGCTCAAGTCCATCCCGCTGAACTTCTACTGCATCCTTGCCGTGTTCGGCACGCTTGCGGTCTGCCTGTTCAATATAAACATCGGCTCGATGCGCAAGGCCGAGGAGCGCGCCGAAAAGACCGGCGAGCTTGACGAGCCGGGCCACGGCGGTGCGCTCAGCGATGCTGCTGATAAGGTCAGCGACGCAAAGCCCAGAGTTATCAACATGGTTCTGCCGATGTGCGTGCTTATCGTCACAATCCTTGCCACCCTCACCGTCACCGGCAACGGCAACCCGACTCAGGGCGCGGGTATGCAGAGCCTGCTGTGGGGCTGCGTCCTCGCAGTTCTGACGATCTGCATCCTCTGCGTCGCGCAGAAGCTGTACACCGTCGAGGGCGTTATTAACGAAATGTTCAAGGGCATGGGCACGATGCTGCCGATGGCGGCGGTGCTGCTCTTCGGCTTCACGATGGGCAACCTCGTCAAGAGCCTTGACACCGGCAACTACCTCACCGCTGTGTTCATGGGCGTGCTCACCCCGGCGCTGCTGCCGATGCTTAGCTTCCTGCTGTGCATGCTCCTGTCCTTCGCGACCGGTACCTCTATGGGCACGATGGCGATAATGTCAGTCATCTGCC
>CAKTPR010000131.1 GCA_934591725.1 uncultured Oscillospiraceae bacterium | reverse complement strand
ACACAGCTGCCGTCGGCATACATCAGCACGCATGAAGCTGCGCTTACGTTCGGCGCGCTCTGTTCGGCATAAGCGCCCATTGGGCAAAGCCCGGTAACGAGCGCCGCCGCGAGGGCAAGCGCCGCGATTTTCGACTTAATAATAAGCACCACCCTTCTGAAAATGGGCAGTGCTTATTATTGACAGACGTGATAGATATTATTACTTTTTCTGCTTCTCGATGAAAGCGTCTACTCTGTCCATAACCTGCGGCACCAGATCAATGATACGATCGACGGTGTTGCTCGCAGGAGGAGTGACGTTGACCATCCTGACAGTGCCTTCCTTGATAACGAGGAAGCCGATCGGGTCGATCTTGACAGCGGTGGCGTTGCCGCCGCCGTAGGGACGGTCTTCGCCGGACTTCTTGGCAGTGAACTCAACTCCGCCGCCGCCGAAGCCTACGCTTATCTTGGAGATGGGAACGAGTGTGATTCCGTCGGGAGTATAGATAGGATCGCCGACAACGGTGTCGACCTTGAGAATGTTCTTGACACTCTCCATAGTGTTTTGCATAAGAGCTCCGATAGGGTTATTGTCCATTTGAGTCCGTCCTTTCATCTGCCTGTGTATTTTGTTCTGTATTGTTGTCTTTATTTATCTGACCGGTTTCCGCTTCATCCGTGTCCTTATCAAGCGCGACATCGACCTCGATGCCGTCGGACGCGATGCCCAGCTTTTTCTCGCGGCGGAGACGGCGCTTGTTCTGGATGAGTACCCCAAGTGCGCCGAACGCTATCGCGAAGAGCATGTGCATGACCTGCGCGAGCCTTATCGTCGCGCACAGCTCCACATCGACCTTCGTCTTATCCGCCGTGAAGTCGATATCCGTCCTGATGTCCGAGTCCTTTACGATAAACTTCTCTTCGCAGATCGGGATAAGCGTGGAGAGCGCCGCGTTGACATAGTTATAGGTCACAACGGTGTCATACGGGTCGTCCCCGGCGGCGGCATAGTGCAGCATGAACTTGTTCACGGTGACTTTGCCGAACTTGCCGACGCCCTTGAGCACGCGCTTAGCGAGTTCGAAAAGCTCTTCCTTCGTAAAGTTCAGCTTTTTCTTCGGCTTGGGTTCCGATTCACTCTCGGGTTTTGGCTTTTTCTCTTTTTTCGGTTTCTTCTCCTTCGGCGGCTTGTCCTCGCTCCCCGGCTTTTTAGGGAGGATCTGGAAAGAGAATCCGTTGGCTCGCGCGGCCAGTGTAAACTCACCGCCGATATACGCCGCGTCTGCCCCCACCGGCACATTGAGCACCAGCACAATCAGCAGCACAATGATCCCCAAGATGGTCAGACCGACCGCTGGGAGGAAAACACACAGCAATATAAAGGCAGCAAGCACGGCCACAACGCCGAGGATAATCAATCCTGTCAATTACATCACTCCTCGCTTGCTTCTCCTGAAACGTCATCTATGCTGAGCTGCTCGCCGTTTTCGGCGGATTGCAGCTTGTCTATCGCTTCCTTGAGTTTGTCCATGCCTTCGCCTGCGCTGACCTCCGGGAGCGGCGGCAGCTCCGTCATGGAGCTTATGCCCATCGTCCTGAGGAACACATCCGTCGTGCGGAACACTGCGGGACGCCCCGGAACTTCAAGCCTGCCGCACTCCTCGATAAGTCCGCGATCCTGAAGCATACTGACGGTATAGGAGCTGTCAACGCCCCTGACCTGATCGACATACGCACGGGTGACCGGCTGGAAATACGCGACGACGGCGAGCGTCTCAAGCGCGGGCTGAGAGAGCACCGGGGGCTTTCTCTGCTCCAGCGCCTTGGTTATATACGCCGCGTACTCCGGGGCGGAGCACATCTGCAGCTTGTCCTCAAGGCGGAGGATACGCATACCGCGGGAATTTGCGCTGTAATACTCCTGAAGCTCAGCCGCGGCGCACTCGATATCATGTTCGTCAACGCCGAGGATCAGCGACAGCCGCGCTATCGGCACACTGTCGCCCGCGGCAAAAAGGATGGCCTCAACAGCCGAAGTAAGATTTATCATACATTACTCAACGATCTTGTCAATTATACTGTCCATATCTCCGCCGACAAATTCAAGAGAATAGTCATTCTCGCCGCGGCTGATATGGATGCTGCCCATGCTGCAAAGCTCCAGTATGGACATGAACGCAGCCACCACCTCCGAACGGGAGCGGCAGTCGCGGTAAATCTCATTTAAGCTGGCACAGCCGTCGCGGAGCCGGTGCAGTATCTGCAGGCTCTTATCACGGACGCTGTATATGATGCGCTTGGGAACGGCAGCGCTGATATCTGGCTCCGGCGCTTTGCCGCCGCGGGAGTAGATGGAATACATCGCCTTGAGCAGGTCGACCGGCTCATGCCGGTAAGCGTACTCCTTGCTCGACGGCGGGAGCGGCTCCGGCATCTTGGAGAAGTACAGCATACCTATCTCGGATGCCTTTTTAAGCTCCGGCAGCACCTTCTGAATTGAGGCGAAGATGTCCCGGCACTTGAGCTGCTCAAGAGAGGCCATGAGCACTTCAAGCTCCGATACCTCCTCGTCCCCCGCAAGCAGGGTACGGGTCTTTATATAGAGCAGGTGCGCAGCCATCTGGACGAATTCGCTTGCGATCTCAAGATCCATGCTCTGCATTTTGTCAAGATATTCAAGGTACTGATCAAGAATATCCGAAATGCTGATATCGCGGATCTCTATTTTATTTTTCGACAGGAGGAGCAGGATCAGGCTCAAGGGGCCTTCAAAGTTCTGAAGCTCGTCCTTGTCCCGGACAACTCCCTCCAGAAAGAAACTGGGATTATCCATTATCGCTCACTTATAAAACAGTTTTACGACCAGATCGCAGGCAAACTGAGCGACCGGAATCAGATTTGAATATATCGCGGAAACGACCGTGGAGACAGGTCTGCCAAGTACGCCCGTCATCATGAGCACCATGAGAACGAGTCCGCCGTAGCGCTCATAGCGCATGAGCTTATAATAGCTCTCATCGCGCATCAGGGCAAAAAGCACCTTCGACCCATCCAGCGGGGGCAGCGGTATGAGATTGAACACCGCAAGGCCAAGGCTCATATACGCCGTGAGCTCGATCATTTCGAGAAAGTACCCGCCGACGGAGCTGCTGCGGAGCGGGACAAACAGAGCCCCGTAGAGCAGCAGGAACACGAGCGTTATCAGCACATTGCTGACAGGCCCGGCAAGCGCCGTGATGGCCATGCCGCGCTTTGGGTTCTTGAAGCGGTACATATTCACCGGGACGGGCTTTGCCCAGCCGACGCGGAACACCAGCATCATCAGAAGCCCGACGGGGTCAAGATGCTTGATGGGGTTCAGCGTAAGGCGGCCGGCCTGCTTTGCCGTATCGTCCCCAAGGCGATAGGCTACATAGCCGTGGCTCAGCTCATGCAGGGTGATACATATAAGCGAGGGGATGACGCCGAGGAGAATACTCAGGAGATAGCTGAAGTCCCAGCCGTCCCATACAGAGCTTAATCCGCTTATTTGAGTCACCCCCAAGATATTGTCATTTTA
>CAKTPR010000130.1 GCA_934591725.1 uncultured Oscillospiraceae bacterium | reverse complement strand
GAAATGAAAGAGAAAAGGACTCTGCTCAATTACTGCGGGCTGCTCGGCATAGTGAGTCTGCTGTCATACACGGCGGCGGTGGTGTTCTCGCCGCTGGCCTATCCGGGCTTTAACTGGATGGCACAGGCGGTGAGCGACCTGAGCGCGGCGAATGCTCCTTCGCTTGCGCTGTGGAACAGGCTGAGCAGTCTCTACAACTCCTGCGAGCTGCTGTGCGTCATGATGGTGTGCGTCGGCATTCAGGGGCGAAAGACAAAGCTGCTGCGCACGGGAATATATCTTTTTGCGGCGATGGAGTGGGTATCCGCGGTGGGCTACCGCATGTTCCCGCTCAGCGACAGCGGCTATGCCGGGGCGTTTCAGGATGTGATGCACATGGCGGTGACGGCGCTGGTCGTGCTGCTGTCGATCGCGTCGCTGACGGTCATCATTATTGCGGGCGCGAGGGACAAAAGCTGCCGCTCCTACGGGGTGTGCGCGGCGGTCGCCCTCGGCATGATGCTCGTCGGCGCGCTGGGAATGAAGATAGTCCCGGCGGAATACTTCGGCGTTGTGGAGCGCTTCAGCGTATTCGCCGCGACAGGCTTCAATGCGGCGCTGGGGCTGCATCTATTCTTAGGCGAGCGCACGGGAGGTGCGGAGTGAAGCCGCAGGCCGTCGACCCCGGCACGACTTCACGCGCCGAGGCCTTCGAGCTCTGGATGGACGCGCCGAACCCGATGGTGACCTTTTTCAAAACGCTGGACGTCACGCCGCTTGTACGGCTGAGTCGGCGGAAAGGGCTCAAATTCAACATGCTGCTGTGCTGGTGCATCGGGAGCGCGGCAAGCCGGGCGCTTCCTCGCGCTGGTGCAGGAGAACATACGGACACTGAAAATATAAAATTATCCCTGCTGATTTCTGAATCAGCAGGGATAATTTTTATAGATGTATGGTGTTTATTTCCCCTTGCCGCGCTTCTTTATCAGCAGTACAACGCCTGCCGCCGCGGCTATCGATATAAGTCCCATACCTGCCCAGAGGGCGATATTGCTCTCATCGCCGGTTTTAGGGTCAGTGCCGGGATTCCCTGTCGGACGCGGGGTCGGAGTCGGGCGCGGAGTATGGCTCGGCGCGGGGCCGTCCGTGGGGACTGCGGTCGGCACGGGACTTGCCGTCGCGGTAGGTGTGGGAGTGGGAGTTCCCGTCGGCGTGGGTGACGGCGTTGCAGTCGGCGTAGGCGTCACTGCCGGGCTGTAATGGTTTATTATGTCATAGCCCTTGACCTCGGCGGTGTAATCCTTCACCTCGGCTTCGCTGACGGTATAGACTATTTCTCTCCCAGCGCTGCACTTCGGCAGATTCGTAAAGCTCCAGCTCCAGCTGCCGTCGGCATCGGGGCTGACGGTTTTTTCATCGAGCTTCTCCCCGTCGGCGTACAGCATGACGGTGATGCTCTCCGGGCGGGCAGTCTCATGCCCCGCGTCGCCGTCCCATGTCTTTGTGCCCGCGACCGTCAGGCGCTCCGGGCTATGGGTGTTCATGATGTTGAAGCCGGTGGCAGCATCGCCGGTGAGGCGGGAGGTATAGCCGGGAACCTCGACCTCGGCCACGGTATACACAAGTCGCTCGCCGTGCTCATAGGCGCGCCGCTCTCTGAATATCCCGCTCCAGTTATTTTCGGCGCTGAGCGTGAGGGTGCTGCCGGTCTCCTGACCGCCGCAGAGGAGCTTCACGGTTATCGACTCAGGGCGCAGCCCGTCCTGATCGTCTCCGTCGCGCCACTGCTTGGTGACGTTCACATCGACAAGGCCGTTATCAAGGCTGTTGTGCGAGCGCAGCAGCACATGATTGGCGTAGTGGCGGACGTTCTGGCCGTCCACCCAGGTAGGCTCGTCGTTATACGCGCCTTCATCGCCCTCGCGGTACTTCGCTTTATCATAGGTAACGTCATAGTCGGCGTAGCCGTCGACATCGTCCGCCGCGGGGTCATAGGCCGTGTCGCCGATCATACTCTCGCGGAGCGTGTATTCGGCGACCTCTCCGTCGGCAAAGAGCGGGAGATCATACCAGACATAGTGCCAGTTATTATCGGGGCCGAGTATCTGGCGGTACTCATCGCCGATCATTCTGACGCCGTTGCACCACAGCTCGACCTTTACCGGGACGCGGCTGTTCTCTGGCGTAGTGTCCGCCCAGTCGGTCTCCGCGGTGACGGTGGTGAGGAGCTTTGAATCGTTCCTTACGGTCAGACGCGCCGTGCCGATACCGTCGACATACGCGGCGCTGACGTCATTGCCGCTTTCATCAACGGCCATCAATGCGGTCAGACTGCCGCTGTCATCAACCGAGAAGCTTATCTTCGATGCACCGTTATACCCTGTCGGGATGCTCTCGGCAAGGGTATAGCTGCCCTTGGGAAGCTCAATATAGACATTGCCGTTTATATCGGTGACGAGCGTACCGTCAGTGACGGGTTCGGTATAGCCTTCCGCATGGGCGCGCTCATCGGTGGAATACTGGCTCGTGCCGGGCTTGCGGTAAAGCACAAGCTCCGTGCCGTCGTCGACCGTGAGCGTGAAGCTGACGCCGCTCAGTCCCCTGTGGGTGAAGGAGTCCTCCTTATAAAGCGTGAGTATGCCGGAGCGCACATAGGTGTTGCGGAACGTTATGGTCTTATAGGCCGCGGTCGGCATGTCGGCCGGATAGGATTCCATCCTCGTTGTAACGCCGGTGTCGTCATATATCTGCCATGTCCGGTCATCGTCCGCATAGCCTGTGCCGCTGGTGATATACCGGCTGCTGCTCTGCCAGCCGTCGCCGGGGGTATAGTTAAGCTCGCGCAGGGTGTAATAGTCAACGGCGTTGCCGGTCAGCAGCCACTCATAGGTGTGCGTGGCCTCATCATAGCCTGAGTAGCCGAGCTTGCCCGCGCGTTTCTCTTCCTCAGACGGGATGAGCGTCAGCTCATAGTCCTCCGTGCTGCCGTTTCCGGCCAGGGGGCTGTGCTTCACAGCGATCTCAAAATCGTTCTCTGGAGCGGTGATCTGGCTGATACATTCGTCCTCTCCGAGGAAGCTCTTTCTGACGCGCAGGTGTCCCTCCTTCGCGACGAGGATGCCGTCGATATGCCAGCCGTCACTCTGTTCGTATTTCAGGACATACCAGCGCACCTTGAAATGCTGCGTTGTGAGCCTGTCGGTGGGTATGGCAACGCCCTCCACTGTGATCGCGGCGCCGCTGTTTCTGACGTGTCTGAACACTTCTTCATCGCTGGGGAAGCTTTCGAGAGTCACACCGCTGTATGCAGTCTCGGTCATTGTGCGCAGGGTCGTATCGGTGTCATACGCGTTTGCAGTTGCGTCCGGAGGAGCAAGCAGCATACAGTCGAGTCCGCCGACGGTTGAAATGTCATCCGTCCCGAATATTCCGGTCGTATATATCGCGCTCGTGAAATTCTTCTGCGGCTGAGAATTGAAGCCGTTGCTCGTATTATCGGCGATCTCGCAGTAGAGATTGAGATAGAAGTTCACGGACATGATACGAGCATTTGCATCTTTTGCAGTCCACACCGCGTTGAGCGGCAGGACGCCGTTATTCTCATAGCGGAGGATGTCCGCGGCGGTCAGGATCG
>CAKTPR010000129.1 GCA_934591725.1 uncultured Oscillospiraceae bacterium | reverse complement strand
GCTCTCGGGGGAAACGCGCTTGGCAAAACCCCCGAGCAGCAGCTTGAGCTTGTCCGCAATACCGCCCGCCCCATCGTAGACCTCGTCGAGAAGGGCTATGAGGTCATCATCGGCCACGGCAACGGCCCGCAGGTCGGCATGATAAACCTCGCGATGGAGTTCTCCGCAAACAAGGGCGGGAACACCCCGTTCATGCCCTTCCCCGAATGCGGCGCAATGACGCAGGGCTACATCGGCTATCATCTTCAGCAGGCTATCCAGCATGAGCTGAAGAACCGCGGCATAAATAAGGAATGTGCGACCGTCGTGACGCAGGTCGTCGTCGACGAGAAGGACCCCGGCTTCCAGCATCCCACGAAGCCCGTCGGCAGCTTCTACACCAAGGAAGAGGCCGAGAAGATCGCCGAGGAAAAAGGCTTCATCTTCGTTGAGGACGCAGGCCGCGGCTACCGCCGTGTCGTTCCCTCCCCCATCCCCAAGCGCATCGTTGAGCTGAACGTTGTCGATCAGCTCGTACGCGCCGGCGACATCGTCATCACTGTCGGCGGCGGCGGCATCCCCGTTGTCGAGACCGAGGACGGCCTTCGCGGCGTCGCGGCGGTCATCGATAAGGATCGCGCAAGCTCCCTGCTGGCGCAGGACGTGCGCGCAGACCGTCTCATCATCCTCACCGCAGTGGACGCGGTGTGCATAAACTTCAATAAGCCCGACCAGAAGGAGCTCTCCTCCATGACGATCGCCGACTGCGAGAAATATATCGCGGAAGGCCAGTTCGCCCCCGGAAGCATGCTGCCGAAGGTCGAATCCTGCATGGAGTTCGTGAAGAACAACGACCATGGCGGGACCGCACTCATCACCTCCCTTGCCCGTGCCGCGGACGCCCTCGAGGGCAAGACCGGCACCGTGATCACCCGGTAAGCGTTTTACGTTTTAATATCGCGCTATCTCAGTTCCACTTGCATAGTCCGAACAAATTAAAAGAGAGGGGTTTCAAATCATGTCCAAAAAGGCAAAAAGATCGATCAGCACATTTGCGATCCTGCTCGCCGTTATGCTCCTTGTGTCAATAGCCACATGGATAGCAGCGGGCAACACCTACACCGACGCTGACGGCAATACCGCCGAAGTCGTCGGAGCAACCTCCAGCGATATCTTTATGGCTCCCGTCAACGGCTTCGCTGACGCGGCCGACGTTATCACCTTCGTGTTCTGCCTCGGCGCGTTCCTCGCGATCGTGACAGGCACAGGCGCTCTTGAGACCGGCATCCAGTCCCTCGTGCGCAAGCTGCACGGCAAAGAGCTTGTTCTTATCTGGGTCCTGATGTTCGTGTTCTCCGTCGGCGGTACCACCTACGGTATGGGCGAAGAGACCGTCGGCTTCTACATCCTGCTTGCAGCGACCATGATGGCCGCCGGCTTTGACCCGGTCGTCGGTGCGGCAACGGTTCTGCTCGGCGCAGGCACCGGTGTTCTCGGCTCCTCCATCAACCCCTTCGCCACCGGCGCGGCGGTCTCCGCTGCGGCTGACGTCGGCGTTGAGGTCAACATGGGCACCACTTATGTCATTGCCATCATCCTCTGGCTCGTTGCCTATGTTATCTCCGCACTGTTTGTCACCTCTTATGCAAAGAAAGTCCGCGCCAATAAGGGCTCCATCCTCACTGCTGAGCAGCTCAGCGAGTGCAAGCTGGCCTACGGCGGCAAGGACGATATCGGCGATGTCAAGCTCACCGGCCGTCAGAAGGCTGTTCTGTGGCTGTTCGCCCTGGCCTTCATCGTCATGATCCTCGGCTTCATTCCTTGGGGCGATCTCAGCGAAGGCGCTTACAACTTCTTTGCTCCCATCTCCTCCTGGCTCACCGGCTCCGGCTTCGGCGATTGGTGGTTCTATGACGCGGCAACTTGGTTCCTGCTCATGGGTATCATCATCGGCATTGTCGGCCTTGAGGATAAGGGTCAGCTCATGAAACTCATCATCGCCGGCTTCGGCGACATGGTCGGCGTTAACCTCGTCATCGCGATGGCGCGCGCCACCACCGTTATCATGAGCACCACCGGCCTCGGCACTTGGATCGTTGAGGCTTCCGTCACCGCACTGAGCCAGTCCGGCGTTTCCGCTGGTGTGTTCGGTATGCTTGACTACATACTGCATGTCGGCCTTAGCTTCCTCGTTCCCAGTTCCTCGGGCCTTGCGAGCCTGTCCAGCCCGATCGTATCCCCGATCGTTGCGGGCATGGGCTGGAGCGTAGAGACTGCTGTCATGATAAACGTTGCCGCGAACGGCCTCGTCAACCTCTTTACTCCTACCTGCGGCTTCATCATGGGCGGGCTTGCACTTGCACGTGTCCCCTATGAGACCTGGGTCAAGTGGGCATGGAAGCTTCTGGTCACTCTGTTTGTCGTCGTCGGCGTTATCCTCACGATAGCTATGGCGGTGCTGAGCTGATTTTAAGCTTGAATTATCGAATGAACTAATCTAAAATACCGGGTGTACGCACCTTTATGCGTACACCCGGTATTTCACAAATGAAAGGACGGTGCAGACCATGCCAAGACGCGCAATGCTTCAGGACGCCCGCGCCTCCGCCTCAGACCCGGCAGTGATCTGTTCGTTCGACTATGAGGCGATAGAAAAGCCCACAAGGGCGATCATCCATCAGGCGGCGCGCTTCCTTTATGTGAAGCGGGGCTGCGGCAAAATCATAATAGACGGCGAGGAATATCCCCTTCACCCGAACACGCTCATCGCCATCACGCCGTGGAAGATAACCGACATGGTCGAGGTGACGGAGACGCTGCAATTCATCAAGGTCATCTACGACTATGCCTACCTGAACTCAGTGTTCAAGAGCGTCACCGGCGCGGGCGACGCCTCCGCTGAGCCGCTGCGCTTTCTCACCGTGGAGCCGGTCGCGTACCTTGACAGCATACAGGCCGAGTACGTCGACAGTATCATGGAGAACCTCAAGGCGGAGCTCGGCGTCGAGTCAACGCGCGTAAAGCCGCCGGACAAGCCGTTTTCGCAGCTCTACACCATCAATAAGCTCATTGAGCTTGTCATCGTCTACCGGCGGTACATCATGTCGCACCGCGGCGAGCTCGACACCGGGCACGAGGCGAGCGTTAAGGAGCAGTCGATACTGAGCTATCTCTATGCACACTCGTCAGAGAAGCTGACGCTCTCGCAGGTCGCCGAAGCGTTCTTCCTGTCGGAGTCGGCGCTGTCAAAGCAGATATCCGGCATGACCGGCACGAGCTTTTCAAAGCTCCTCAGCAGCATCCGTGTGGAGAAAGCGTCGGATTACCTCATCTACACCGACCTGACGCTTGACGAGATCGCCAAGCTCTGCGGATTTGTGGACGCATCGCACGTGTCCAAGCACTTCGCGCAGCGCGTCGGGATCACGCCGATTCAGTACCGGAAGATATATTCCAAGGCCGTCACGAAGTTCAACATCTCCGATAAGGCGGTCGCCTTTGCGCTGACGGACTATATCTATAAAAACTACGAGACGGAGAAGCTCAGCGCGGCAAGCGTCGCGGCGGAGTTCAACGTGTCCGTACCGGAAATGAACCGTCTGCTGCTTTATTATAATGAGATGAACTTCGATACGCTCCTCAACTCCACGCGCGTCAACAAGGCCTGCGAGCTGTTGGTGTCCACGGATTATCTCGTGATCGACGTTGCGATCGCCGTCGGGTACAGCAACATCAAAACCTTCAACATGAATTTTTACCGGTTCAAGGAAATGACGCCGACGGAGTTTCGCGAGCG
>CAKTPR010000128.1 GCA_934591725.1 uncultured Oscillospiraceae bacterium | reverse complement strand
TCGGAAAAGAAGAGGTTGCCCATGCCGCGCACGACGACGCCTATCGCGTCCGACTGGCGGCTCACAAGGTCACGCGCGCTGTTGTTGGGGATGTAGCTCTCGGCCTCGACGACGGTGAGCACCCTGCGGCGCACGGCCTCACTCACGTCAGGCCGGTTGTTGAGCACGCGCGAGACGGTGCTCACGCTGACCCCGCACTGCTTGGCAATGTCCTTGATCGTCATGGTACGACAGCTCCTGATCCTGTTTGCTAAAACGTTTCCGATATCGTTCCCGGTAACGTTACCAATCCTCTTTGACATCATAATAGCAAGCATTACCGGCAAAGTCAACCGAACAAATGCGGATAGAAAAAACTTTGGAGCATTAAACAATTTGCAATTATTTTTTTGGTGATTTTAACAACGGCCGAAATCAATTCCAAGGCTTTTGAGCGCGGAGAATAGGCAGAATCTATAAAGTGCCGCTATCACAAAACCGATGCGGAGAAAGATTCCGCATCGGTTTTGGCATTATATGAATTTACCGGCCTTCGTTTTTTTCAAACGGTTCAGAACCTTTGGCCATGCCAGCGCGCATAATGCGGAAAGACACACCACCGCCGCCGAAATACAGACGGAGATACGGCCGCTTACGGGAGCGTCCGGCGTTGGAAGAAGCAGAGCCAGCCGTGGGATAATTATCCACTGCGCAAAGTATATCACCGTAAGGTTCGAGGACATGAAGCGTATGAAACGCTTTGCCCAGCTCCACTGCACAATTCTTGAAAGGAAATAGAAAATGCTCAGGCAAAGCATAAAAATAATGATGGCGGCGGCAGTTGTCTTCACACTCCCGCTGTAATAAATGGATGGTACGTTAAGCTCATGCAGTCCTGCCTGAGTCAGCATACCCTGCTTTCCGAGCATAAGCAGGATAATGCACAGGCCTGCAAGACTCAATATGCCGGTGCAGCCGTAAAGCCGATCCTTGTTCCTGCAATGAATGAGCACCTTACCCCAGCAGATACCGAAAAGCGGAGCGGGGAGCCAGCAGAGAAACGGGAAAGAGCTCGTTGCGGAGCGCATAAAATTGCCGCAGAGGACGGAAATTATGCCGGACACCGGACATTCGATAAACTGCCCTGCCGCGAACAAAAGCAGCGAAAGACCCCCAATATATATATGAGTGAACGCGTGCGCCGCCGCCCGTTTGAGGAGGAAGCCATAATAGATGAAAAATAGGCCTGCGAAGCATAATATATCGCTGCTGAGGAGATACTTTGCCGCGTATCTGAAAACGGAAACGCCGGAGTCCGATGCGAAGTGGACGGCAAGCGGGAAAATATACAGCAGCCTGAGGACGAGCCATGCTGCAAGAAGTCGGAAGCCTCTGCTGACAAATTCATCGGGTGAGCTGCTATGGCTGTATACGCTCGTTGTTCCCATGGAGAACATAAAGCCAAATGCCCAGCTTGAGATGCCTATCAGCATCGGGATGAGCAGGAGCATGCTTCCGGAGACAAACGCTCTGTCCTCCCAGAAGCGGCTGAATATCACTTCTTCGACATGGCACTGGATCATCCACATTATTGCGAAAGCTTTGAACCAATCAAGCTCGCTCTGCCGCCCGGTATTTATTGCTTCCTTTGAGAACATACTCTGAAAAAAACTTTTCATGGTGTGCCGTTTCCTTCCCTGCCGCATGATGGCACAAATTTGGCATGTCAGATTATAAAACGCGGCGCGGTTTTCTGTCAAACGATTTTCCGACAAATGATATGCAACGACTGCTGACGATAAAGCCCGGACGGCTTTCACCGTCTGGGCTTTCGCTGCTTTATGTATCCGGTTTATTTCAGATCCTTGTTCCTGAACAGGTAGCCGATGAACATTATCACCGCGAAGACTATCAGGTACCAGAGGTTTGCAAGCCCGTGGCCGACGATGCAGGCGTACACCATGAACAGCGAGCCGATTATCGCGAGCGCGGGGATGACGAAGCGGCGCATGACCGTCTCATCGGTGGCCTTGCGCATCCACTGGATAAAGATGGGCAGATACATCGCGTAAATGGTGATGATCGGCAGCTCCGAGGAGTCGAACAGGAAAGGCACGCTCTCAAGCGCGGTGCCCTCAAAGGCGACGGTTCCGCTCCATGTACCTGCGAGGTTTGACAGATAGAAGTACGTGCCCCATACCGCGCAGAACAGCAGGCCGATAATGGCGGAGTTCGTCGGCATATTGGAGACCTTGTCTATCTGCCTGAAGAGTTCAGGCTTCGGCCCCTCATTGCGTGCGGCGAGCGAGTACATACCACGGCAGCAGCCGAGCATCAGGCCGTTCATCGTGCCGATGCAGGAGATGGCGATGAAGAGATTGAGGATATTGCCGAGCACGCCGCCGAAGATGTTCGTGAAAGCGGTGGTTGCGCCGTCGTTCATCAGCACATCGACGGTCGCGCCGCCCGCCACGCCGACATAGTAGGAAATGTATGTGACGATGATGATTATCCCGCCGATTATCAGCGCCTTGGGCAGGTTGCGCTTTGCATCCTTAAGCTCGGCGTTGATGGAGGTCGCGATTATCCAGCCCTCATAGGCAAAGGACGTCGCGCACACGGCGGCCAGCAGCGGCGCGCCGACGCTCCCGGAGACCGCGCCGGTCGCGAAGTTGCTCTGGAGCATATGCGCCGGGCTCACAAGGCCGACGATCACGCCGACCACTGCCATCAGAAACAGCGGGATGAGCTTTATAACGGTGGTCGAGGTCTGGAGCTTACCTGCGAGCTTGGGGGAGAGCGCGTTCACGACGTATGCGCAGACGAGGTAGAACAGCATCAGCGCAAGGCACTCAGGCCCGATGATGCAGCCGCCCTCGGCCGCCGGGATTATCAGCGGGAAATCCGGCCAGCAGGAGGTGATGAACACGAGGGTGTAGCGCGCGGAGAGCCACGAGAGCACGGACGTGAGCGTGGGGTAATAGGTCGTCGTCAGGAACCAGCCTATGTAGTACCCGTACTTCTTGCCGACGGTGGCCTCGGCGTAGTCGACGATGCCGTTGACCTTTTCGTAGCGCTGCGCCATGGCGGCAAAGGCCAGTATGCAGATTATCATTATCGTGCCGCCGATGATCCACGCGAGGATGCCGAGCGGCATGTTGCCCTCGGTCTTCTGGAGAACGGTCTGTGCCTTGAAGAACACACCGGAGCCAATGACTATACCGACGACCATGCATATCGCGGTGAACAGGCCAAACTTTTTCTCAAGCTTAGTTTCCATATGCTTGCTCCTTTTCAGTTTTATATCGGAACATAATATGAAACTACTATACCATCTGTGGCCTGAAAGTCAAGCTTGCCTAACAAATATTAAGTATTAAATATAGTAATGGATCACATACCGAGGCGGCATATCACGTGCCGAGGAACTCCGCAAGCTCCGGGACGGACTTGAAGTACCAGCGGCAGTTGGCGCGCATGAAATCCTCGATGGATTTTATGTCGTTTGCCCAGCCGACGGCGGCGAAATCCACCCCGCAGCTCAGCGCCATGTCATAGCCGGGCTTGAGGTCGTCTATCATCAGCAGGTCGCCCGCGGCAAGGCCGAAGCGCTTCATTATATCTTCGAGCGGGAACGGCGCGGGCTTGCGCTGCTCGGCGGGGTAATCCCAGCCGTATACTGCGTCGGGCTCAGGCAGTGAGTTTGCCTTATAGTCGCGGCGGATGTTGTGCTCAAGGGAGTGGGACACGACGCATATAAGCCCGCCCTCTGCCTTCTGGCGCTCCATTATCCCGCGTATGCCGGGGTAGGCG
>CAKTPR010000127.1 GCA_934591725.1 uncultured Oscillospiraceae bacterium | reverse complement strand
ATTATATTTTTCTCAGCTGTTGAGGTACTTGATTGCAATGCTCACAAAGCCTTCCGCACCGGCCTTGATGGCTTCGGGCTTGAAGATGCACTTGGAGCTGTGCAGCGCGTAGGTCTCCTCGCCGGTGTACTGCTCGCAGTTGAGCCACATGAGCGCTGCGGGAGTGCCCGTGGCCAGACCGTAGTAGCTGAAGTCCTCGGAACCGGAGGCCGGCTCGTCCAGCCAGACGACGCTGTTTTCGCCGAGCTCCTCGGTGAGGGTCTCGCTGATGAGGTCGATGAGCTTGTCATCGTTCTCAACGCAGGCATAGCCGGTAAGTGCCTGAACATCGACCTTGCAGCCGGAGAGCGTCTCGACGCCCTTGGCGATGGCAAAGGTGTTCTCGCGGATGACCTTGGCGGTCTCGTTGTCATAGTATCTGAAGCAGCCGCCCGCAGTTGCATAGTCGGGGATGATGTTGACACGGCTGCCGCCGCTGATGGTGCCGACGGAGAGGATGGCGGTCTTGAGAGGATCGGTGTTGCGGGAGACGACCTGCTGGAGCAGGACGATAAGCTGACTGAGCGCAAGGATCGCATCGTTGCCGTTCTGCGGCTGGGAGCCGTGCGCGGTCTTGCCGTGGACATCGAAGCGGTAGATATCAAAGCCGCTGGTGATGACGCCCTTCTTGATGGCGAACTGGCAGTTATGGTCAGGCGTCGCGGGGTTCATGTGCAGGGCGATGATAGCATCAACGTGCGGGTTCTCCATGCAGCCGTACTCGACCATGTGCAATGCGCCGCCGGTGGTGTCGTTCGGGTTTGCGGCTTCCTCGGCGGGCTGGAAGATGAGCTTCACGCTGCCGGGGAACTTGTCTCTGTTCTCGCAAAGGATGCGCGCGGCGGTGAGCAGGATGGTGATGTGCATATCGTGGCCGCAGGCGTGCATGACGCCCTCGTTCTCGGACGCGAACTCAACGCCGGTCTCCTCGGTGACAGGCAGCGCGTCCATATCGGCGCGGATGGCGATGCACTTGCCCTCGCCCTTGCCGCCCTTTATCAGCGCGACGAGGCCGGTCATCCATGTGCGCTCGACGGAGTCGACGCCGTATTCCTTCAGCTTCTCCATGATGAAAGCGCTGGTTCTCTCTTCTTTATACGAAAGCTCCGGATGGCGGTGAAGATCCTCGCGGATGGCTTTCATTTCGGGATAGTATTTTTCAACTGCTTCTTTGAACATTTAAGGTTCCCCCCAATCTCTTTCACTGTTGTAGAGTATATTCCAATTGTCTGATATGTGCAAGCATTCTTTGAATTTATATGCACTTTTACGATAAAATCGGCGTTCTGTCCCCTCATTGCGGGGGCAGAACGCCGTGCGCTTGTTTAATATGACGCCTTATTTGCCGAGCATGATCTTGAGGATCTCAACATCGGTGCTCTTCATGCCCTCGCGGCCCATACGGCCAACACTTTCGATTGTCTCCTCGACATTATCCTCGACAAGACCCTCGCCGGGTTTGAAGACTCTGCCCTTCTCGCTCATGTTCATGGCGAGCAGAGCCATGCCGACTGCCGTGGCGATCTTGGAGGCGCAGGAGCTCTTCGCACCGTCGCAGACCATACCGCCGGTGGTGTTGATGGTGTTGGTGATGATGCCGCAGATATCCTCATAGCTGCCGCCGAGCATGTAGGCGATGCCGCATGCCGCGCCGGTGGCAGCGCTGGTCGCGCCGCAGTACGCGGAGAGGCTGCCTATGTAGCGCTTCTCATGCAGGGAGATGAGGTTCGAGAGCGCGAGAGCGCGCAGCATCTTATCCTCGGGGATCTTATACTCCCTCGCATAGACGAGCACCGGCATGGAGACGGTGATGCCCTGGTTGCCGCTGCCGGAGTTGATGACAACAGGCATTGCGCAGCCGTTCATTCTCGCGTCGGAGCCAGCGGCAGCGTAGGCGCGGGCGCGGTCGACGAGAGAGCTGGACTCCTCGGCGATGGTGCGGCCGACCTCGGCGCCCCACGAGTTCTTGAGCCCCTCCTCGGCGATGGCGCTGTTGCACTTGATCTGATTTTCAAGCACCTCGCGCACGTCGTCAAGGTTGACCTCATTCGCGAAATCATAGATATCGCGGACGTTCAGCAGGCTCTTGTCGGCAGCTGCGGGGGCGGTGCCCTCCTGCTTCGCCTGAGCCGCGTCATAGATGACCTCGCCGTTTTTCTCGATGCGGGTGATGTTGCTGTGGTAGTCCTTTATCTCGACGAGGGCGGTCTGGTCGCCCTTGTTCGCCTCGATGCGGATATAGAGGTTTGCCACGCCCTCGACCAGCTCGCAGTCGCAGCAATGCTCCGCGACCATCTTGTGCATGAGGGCAATGTCCTCATCGCTTACGGAGTGGAGCACGTCCAGAACTCTGGACGCGTCGCCGCCGATGATGCCGAGCAGAGCGGCAGTGTCAATGCCGCGCGCGCCGCCCGAATTCGGGACGGTGACGGCCATGACGTTTTTCACGATGTTCCCGCTGCAATATACCGTACAGTGCTCAGGTATGTCACCGAGCACCTCGCGAAGTTTCGCGCCGGCATACGCGATGGCAATGGGCTCGGTACAGCCTGTCGCCATTGTGAGTTCATCATGGAGCAGCTTAACATAATTGTCATATACTTTCTTATCCATTATGATACTCCTTCTGTCTGTGTGTATTTTTCGGCGTAGTGGGTTACGTTTAGATCACTTGTTGTTCAGGAAGTCGTAAGCGAACTGGGCGGTGAGAGCAGAGCCGCGCCAGAGGACAGATTCGTCGACGGTGTACTTCTCATTGTGGTTGGTGTAGATAAGACCCTTTTCGACGTTTCTGGAGCCGATGAAGGCGAAGAACGCGGGGATCTTCTCCATGAAGAGTGCGAAGTCCTCGCTGCCCATGAGCGGCGGCATCTCGTTGTTGACGCCCTCAGGCCCGAAGAGCTTGAGAGCGGCGTTCTGCGCGATCTCGTTGAGCTCGTGATCCTCGTTGATGACGGCGGGGAGCATCGGGCTGAACTCCAACTCGGCAGTGCAGTCGTGCGCCTCAGCGGTGCTCTTGATGATCTTGTTGAGGTCTGCCTCAAGGTCGTGTCTCAGCTCGCGGGAGTAGGTGCGGATGGTGCCGACGAGCTCGACATCGGGGCAGATGATGTTGTACATGCTGCCGCCGTGGAACTTGCCGACGGTGACGACCAGAGGATTGACCGGGTTATTCTTGCGGCTGACGTAGGTCTGGAGTGCCATGACTATTGCGGAAGCGGCGACGATGGCATCGTGTCCGTCCTGAGGCGCGGAGCCGTGGGACTGGAGACCCTTGACGCGGATGGTGAAGTTATCGCAGGAGGCCATGCGGTTGCCGGCAGCAACGCAGACATAGGGAGCGTCCAGAGTTCCCCAGATGTGCTGGCCGAAGATGGCGTCAACACCGTCGAGAATGTTGTGGTCGACATAGTACTTTGCGCCGCAGGCCATTTCCTCACCGGACTGGAGCAGGAACTTGACCTTGCCCTTGAGCTCGTCCTTCTTCTCAAGCAGGATGTGAGCCGCGCCGAGCAGCATGGCCATGTGGTTATCGTGGCCGCAGGCGTGCATGACGCCCTCGTTCTGGGAAGCGAACTCAAGTCCGGTGCCCTCCTTGACAGGCAGAGCGTCGATATCGGCACGCAGCATAACGGTGCGGCCGGGCTTGCCGGTGTCGAGAGTGGCGATCAGGCCGGGGTAGTCGGGGAAGGTCTGGATCTCCATACCCATCTTCTCAAACTCCGCGACGAGAGCCTTGGTGGTCTCCCACTCTTTGAAGCTGAGCTCGGGATGCGCGTGGAAGTATCTCCTGCGCTCGATGATATAAGGTTCGTACTTTTGTGCCAGAGCTTTAATGTCCATAAAAGCCCCTCCTTCTTTA
>CAKTPR010000126.1 GCA_934591725.1 uncultured Oscillospiraceae bacterium | reverse complement strand
GGCTTCATTGTCGGGAACAGGATAACGTCTCTAATGGAGCTGCATCCCGTGAGCAGCATCACGCAGCGGTCGATGCCGATGCCGAGACCGCCCGTAGGAGGCATACCGTATTCAAGCGCGTTGATGTAATCCTCATCCATCATGCCGGCTTCATCGTCGCCCTTGGCGCGCATTTCGACCTGCTTCTGGAAGCGCTGCTTCTGATCGATAGGATCGTTAAGCTCAGAGAACGCATTGCCCATTTCGCTTGCGCAGATGAAGAGCTCGAAACGCTCGGTAAGACGCGGGAATTTCGGGCTGCGCTTTGCAAGTGGGGAAACGTCTACCGGGTGCATGGTAATAAAGGTCGGCTGGATGAGCTTTTCCTCGACCTTCTGGTCAAAGCACTCATACAGAGCGTGACCCCAGGTCGGCTCGACCTTCTCCATATCAACGCCGACAGCCTTTGCGGCGGCGACTGCCTCTTCATCGCTTTCGATCGCCATGAAGTCGACGCCGAGATATTCCTTGACGGCCTCGGCCATGGTCATGCGCTTGAAGCCGGGTGCAAGGCTGATGCTCTGTCCCTGCCACTGGACATCATAAGTGCCGAGTATCTCCATCGCCGCACCGGACAGCAGATCCTCAAACAGATCCATCATGTCGTTGAAGTCAGCATAGGCCTCGTACAGCTCGACAGTCGTGAACTCCGGGTTGTGCTTGGTGTCCATGCCCTCGTTGCGGAAGATACGGCCGATCTCATATACGCGCTCAATACCGCCCACGATAAGGCGCTTGAGGTTGAGCTCGGTCGCAATGCGCAGATACATATCTATATCAAGGGTGTTGTGGTGCGTAATAAAGGGACGCGCGGTAGCGCCGCCGGAGATGGTGTTGAGAACAGGCGTCTCGACCTCCATGTAGCCGCGGTTATCGAGGAAGCGGCGGACATAGCTCACAAACTTCGAGCGGATGACAAAGTTGCGGCGGCTGTCATCATTGACGATGAGGTCGACATAGCGCTGGCGGTACTTGAGTTCCGTATTGGTCATGCCGTGGAACTTCTCAGGCAGCGGGCGCAGAGACTTTGAAAGGAGCTCAACGCTCTGCACATGCACGGATATCTCCTCGGTCTTCGTCTTGAACACGTAGCCGGAAACACCGATAATGTCACCAATATCATACTTGCGGAAATCGGCAAACTCCTGCGCGCTGACTGCGTCGGCGCGGACGTATAGCTGTATCTGTCCCCTGTCGTCCTTGATGTGGCAGAAGATGGCCTTGCCCATGCCGCGCTTGGACATGATACGTCCGGCGACGGAAATGGTCTTTTCGGCAAACGCGTCGTAATCGGCCTTGATCTCCTCCGACCACGCCGTTCTTGTAAACTTGGTTATGGTAAAGGGATCCCTGCCCTCCTGCTGGAGAGCCGCCAGCTTATCGCGGCGTATCTGCAAAATCTCGGACAGTTCCTGCTCCGGTGCGGGCTGTCTGGTGTTCTCTTCGCTCATGTTCTACCCCTTGCCTTTAGTTATTCTCTACGGAAAGTATCTCAAACTTGATGTCGCCCGCGGGCGCGTTGATGACGACGGTCTCGCCCGCCTTATGTCCGTGCAGTCCGCGGCCGAGGGGAGAGTCGTCGGATATGCGCCCCTCTCTGGGATTAGCCTCCTGAGAGCCGACTATCTCATAAGTCTCCTCAAAGTCCTCCTCGATATCGCGCACTCTTACGATGCTGCCGAGGGTGATAGCGTCCTTCGGGGTGTTCTCGTCCATATTGTCGACGATCTCGGCGTTCTCGATGAGAACTTTCAGCTCTGCTATCTTGGAATAGAGCTTGCCCTGCTCGGTCTTCGCTTCATCGTACTCACTGTTTTCTGACAGATCACCGAAGCTTCTTGCTTCCTTGATCAGCTCAGAGACCTCTTTCTCTCTCACTGTCTCCAAATAATAAAGCTCATCCTTGAGAGCGTCAAGGCGCTCCTGACTCATCTTGAATCTGTTGGAATTAGACATACGTTTCGATCTCCTTCTGCCGCCTCATTGATCCTGAGGTAAATTTATATTGGGAAGCTTGTACATTATATTAACTTACGCAGGGCTTGTCAACTCAAAAGCTTCAAAGCCTGCATAAGCTGCTCGTCATTTGAGGATGCGCCGACGCCGGTGCTCTCGCCGACGGTGCCGTCGGTCGTGCCGGTCGCGGAAGCATCGGAGTTATAAAGGATAAGGTCAGGCACAACGCCGCCTTTGGCGCTGATATCGGTGCGGTTGCCGGTGAGATATGTACCGGTCGAAAGGCGGAGCGCGCTGCCGTCCTCAAGCGGGATGGTCTCCTGCGTTCTGGTCTTGCCAGTCGTCGCCTCGCCGAGCACCGTAGCCCACTGGTATTCCTGGAGCACAGCCGCACACACCTCGGCCTCGCCGAAGGTCTCGGCATTAACAAGAACGCACATCGGAAGCTGAATGCACATACCGTCCGACGTCGTTACCTTCTCGTTGCCCTGCTTGTCCGTCTCTATGAAAAGGGTGCCGTTCGGGAGCAGATAATCAAGGAACTTTGCACACTCCGTGTCAAGCCCGCCGGGGTTGCCGCGCAGGTCAATGCACAGTGCCACAGCTCCCTGATTGAGCAGATCCTCGACCGCTGCGATCGCATCGTCGCCGCTGCCAGCTTCAAAATTCAGTATCTGAACATAACCGGCCTCGGTCTTTTCAAGGCGGTAATTGACAGCGCTCTGGTAGACGCTGCTGCAATCGACCTCAATGCTGTTCTTGCGTCCAAGGCCGAGAGTGAACTTCCCGTTCATCTTTGAGCGTATCAGCTTGCGCGCTTCATCCAGCGACATATTGGTTATATCCTCGCCGTCGACGGAGGTTATCACATCGCCCGCACCGAGTCCGGCAAGGCCCGCCGGGGAATCGGCATTGACGGAAACGACCTGAAAGCTCCCGTCGTCCTGCTTCATTATAGACATACCGATGCCCGAGTATTCATTCGCGGAATTGAGCTGATAGGTCTTGTATTCATCCGCAGACATATAATAGCTCCAGCTGTCGGCAAGTCCGGAAACCATAGCCGCCGCGGCATAGTCGCCGAGAGTCTGTCTGCTGACCTCGTCTATGTATTGCTCCTCAACGACGTCCTTGATCTCGATATAGCGTTTGGCTTCGTCAAAATCGTCTTTGCCGCCGACAAGGTCGAGCATATGCTTATATGTGATCCCAATCGCACCGCCGACAAAAATAATAAAGGCAAGCAGCACATACTTGAATCTTATGCGTATATTGAGGATCGCCGTCAGAACGTTGACTACGGCGTTCATTAGTCTGGTGCCCAAACTCATACACAACCTCCGGAATCTTTGCTGTTTTACACGCGTGGGGGCTGCTGCCGCAGCCCCCGGTTTTGCTCAGAAAAATTATACTCCCGCGTCCGCGGAGATCGTAAGCCCGGAATAGAACTGCTCCGGGTCGATACGTGTGCCGTTTTTCAGAACCTCGAAATGGAGATGCGGCCCGGTAGAGTTACCGGTGCTCCCGACATATCCGATGGTTTCGCCCTGACTTACGGTCTGTCCCTGACTCACCGCGATGGAGGACATATGGCCATACAGGGTCACATAGCCGTTGCCGTGGTCGATCATGACACAGTTGCCGTAGCCGCCGTTCCATGACGCAAGCGTAACAGTTCCGCCGTCGGCGGCATAGATGCTCGTGCCCTGATTGGACGCGATGTCAATACCGGTATGCGTTTTCTGCTGACCGGTAATGGGATGAATGCGCAGGCCGAACCGGCTCGATACGTAGACATACGACGCAACAGGCCAGATAAAGCTGCCGTTGCCGACCGCTCCACCGCCGCCGGTGCCGCCGCCGCTGTTAGCCTGCTCGGCGCGCCGCTGCTCTTCAAGCTCTGCGACGAGCTT
>CAKTPR010000125.1 GCA_934591725.1 uncultured Oscillospiraceae bacterium | reverse complement strand
GAACCTTATATTTGAGATGCTGGACTTTTGTATCGAATTTGTACATCTGTTTCATCCTTCCGGTAAAGCTGTTAAGGAATTGTTGCCATCAATTGACAAGAGCGCACACGCCTGACAGTGCGTCTTTCCGGTGCTTTTTGTCCTTTTCGTCTTGATGGGTTACGACACATCTGCGACTCAAAAGCCAAAAATCACCCGAAAATCCATCACTGTCAGGTGCAAGCAGTTTTGCCGGAGCAGAAAAGCGTTCAGGCAATGAAAAGCCCGCAGGCAATACTTTGTGTATTGGCAAGGGCTTTGAGGCAGCATGGGCGTTTTTCTGCCCGTCAAAACCGTGTGTGTCCTTGTCAATTGATGGCCAAATTATTTCTTTAACAATCATCCGAGTACATTATATAATAAAGCATTTGGTTTGTCCAGATTAAACAAAATGGAAATAAAACATTTGTATGGAACGACAAAGCAGACAGTCCCGGCCGTGTGTTTGGAACAACCCTTTATGTTTATTTAGACAAGTACCTCATCATTGACTGGTACGGGCTCTTTTCGCTCAACGGCAGCATTGCATAAGCCGCCGCCATATGTTATCATAGCCGCAGGAGTTGATCGATTTGAAACTGAAAAAAATCTTACCTGTAATAGTTCTGGCGGCGCTGCTCATCTTTGCGCTCCTGCCCGGAGAGCAAAGCACAGATGTCGGCATAATCGGCGGTGCTGACGGCCCCACTGCCGTCTTTGTCACCACGCCGACGGACAACCCATCCGACGGTACCGCCGCCGAACCTGCGGAGTCCGACACCGCGCAGATACATGAGGACGGTACATACACCACCAAGGAGGATGTCGCCCTCTATATCCATGCCTACGGCTGCCTGCCGTCGAACTTCGTCACGAAGGATGAGGCGAAGCAGGCCGGCTGGGAAGGCGGCTCGCTTGAAAAATACCTGCCGGGCAAGTGCATCGGCGGCGACCGCTTCGGCAACCGTGAGGGGCTTCTGCCCGACACTCCGGGCAGGACATGGACAGAGTGCGATATCAACACCCTCGGCGCGTCGTCGCGCGGCGCGGAGCGCATCGTCTTTTCCAATGACGGGCTCATCTATTACACCGGCGACCATTACGACAGCTTCGAGCTGCTCTACGGCTGAAGTTCATAGGATGCAAAAGACCGCCCCTGCTGATCTGTTCGATCAGCAGGGGCGGTCTTTATGTGCGCCGGTCTGCGCTTATCTCTTCTTCGCAGCGTACAGGAACATCCATACGACGATCACTACCAGTGCGAAGATCACGATGATGCCGAGCACCGCATTGAACGCGCCGCTGACAATGCTTATCGCGCCACTTATCAGCTTTGCCGCCAGTACGAGCACGCCGACCGCAACTGCCAGCGCAATGACGATGCTGATGATCTTATTCTTGTTCATTCCGTCTCCCCTTTTCTTTCTATCGCTCCGAGCTTATCGAGCACCGAGGTGAAATATTCCGGCAGCTCCGATTCAAAGCGCAGCTCTTCCCCAGTCACCGGGTGGATCAGGTGCAGTCTCCGTGCATGGAGGCACTGACCCTCCAGACCCTTATCCGGGCATTTCGCGCCGTACAGGCCATCGCCGAGCAGCGGGTGGCCAATGCTGGCCATGTGAACACGTATCTGGTGAGTCCGACCCGTTTCAAGGCGGCACTGAATATGTGAATAGCCCCGGTACTCCGCCAGCAGCTTCCAGTGCGTGACGGCGGCTTTTGAGTTCTTTTCCGTCACGGCCATGCGTTTGCGGTCGACCGGATGGCGGCCTATGGGCTTATCGATGACCCCGGAATTCTCGCGCATATGGCCGGTGACCACCGCCTCATATTCTCTGTACAGGCTGTGATCCGACAGCTGCGCCGACAGTCCCTTGTGCGCCGTGTCGTTCTTCGCCGCGGCGATGAGCCCCGAAGTGTCCTTATCGATACGGTGGACTATGCCGGGTCTCCGCTCTCCGCCGATGCCGGAGAGACTGTCCCCGCAATGGTACAGCAGCGCATTTACAAGCGTGCCGTCCGGGTGCCCCGGAGCCGGGTGTACCACCATGCCGCGGGGCTTGTTGACAACGATGATATCCGCGTCCTCATAGACAACGTCAAGCGGGATATCCTGCGCTTCAAGCGGAATATCCTGCGTTTCCGGAAGGAACAGTTCGATCACGTCGCCGGCATTTCCGCGGTAATTTTTCTTCAGCGGCCTGCCGCCAAGCAGGACGGCCCCGGAGTCCAGGCACTTCTGTATCTGGCTGCGCGAATACTGCGGCAGAATACGGGCAAGGAGAGCGTCGATACGTTCTCCGCTCTCCTCGATTGTTATTTGTATTACGCCCTCGTCCATTACTTGAACTCGTTGAGTATATCGTCAAGGTCAAAGTCCGTGCTGCTCTTCGCAGGAGCTGCGGGCTGCGCGGGTTTCGGCTGGACAGCTGCGCTCTGCCTGACAGGCTGCTGAACAGGCTGCACTGGCTGCGCTGCTGGGCGCGTATAGCTCTGCGCAGGCTGTGCGGCAGGACGGGCAGTGCTCTGTGCAGGCTGTGCGGCAGGACGGGCAGTGCTCTGTGCCTCAGCCGCCGGACGGCGCTGCGGCGCGGACTGCTGTGCCTGCTGCCTTACTGGCGGAGTATACTTCGGTGCGTCGGCGCCCATGGCCTTCGCGGCATAGCTGCTCGAACGCTGGGTCTCCGCCTTGGCATTGGCTCTCTCCCACTCGGCAAAGGGGTCGGACTGATCGGTCTGCTGTGCTCTCTGTACGGGAGCCTGAGCGGCAGGTCGGGCTGACCGGGTCTCGCGCTGCGCCTTATAGCGCTTGTACTCCTCCTCATACTCGGCCTGACGGCTCTTCTTCGCGGCACGGGGAGCGGCGTTCTTCTCCTTCTTCATGGCACTGAGCTTGTCACGCAGGCTCGGACGCGGAGATTCGTCCTCCTCGTCCTCGTCATCCTCAAACTCCTCGTCCTCAAGGTCGTCATCCTCGGGCTTTTCAAAGATCATGGCGAGGACGAAGACGATGGCAAACACGGTTATGAACACATCGGCAACATTGAAGATGGCAAAATTGAACAGCTCCACCTTGAACATATCCTGCACGTAGCCGTAGATAACGCGGTCGATGCAGTTAGACAGGCCGCCCGCGGTGACGAGCACAAGGCTCCAGCGGGAGAGCTTGCCGGAGATGAAGTTCGTTGCCAGCGCGATAATGACGAGCACGGTGAAAACACCGGTGGCGATGATAAAATAGATGCGCGCGCCGCTGCCGCTCAGGAAGCTGAAGGCAGCCCCGTCATTATGAACGTTCACAAGGCTGATGACGCCGGGGATGAATTTGACGATATCGGTACCGAACAGGGTGTTCTGAACCCAGTACTTGACTGCCTGATCCAGAATGATGACAAGCAGGCCGACTATTGAATACAGCATATTGATCTCCTATCTGCCGGACGGAAAGCCCGGCGCGTGGAATGGATGGAGCCAGTCAGGCTCAGAGCTTCGCCACGACTGCGGCGCAGCGGGGGCACAGGCCGGTTCCGTCCTGCGGAGTCTCGGAGTGCATCCAGCAGCGCGGGCACTTCGTGCCGGGCGCTTCGGTGACGGAGATCTCCAGACCGGGGTTCTTCACGCCGGTACCGGTGACAGCGTCGGCGTCGGTCTCACCGTCCTCGGTGATAAGGCACTTGGAGACGATGAAGAGCTCGGAGAGATTCATGGAGCGTACCTCATCCAGCGCCTGCTTTGCGCTCTCGTCCTTCACGCGCAGGGTGACGGCAGCCTCAAGGGGCTTGCCGATGCGCTTTGCGCCGCGGGCGGCTTCGAGCACACCGTTGACATCGTCACGCAGGGCGATGAGCTTATCCCAGCGCGCCATCTCTTCATCGCTCAGGGCATAATCCTCAAAGGGCTTGTTCATGACGTTGAAGAGGACGTTGCGCTCATCGTCGCCCTTGCGGTGCGGCATGGCCTGCCAGATCTCATCGCAGGTGAAGGCGAGGATCGGGGCA
>CAKTPR010000124.1 GCA_934591725.1 uncultured Oscillospiraceae bacterium | reverse complement strand
CTCTGCGGCGGGATCACCACGGGGTCGGCGATCTTTGGAAGCTCCGGCTCCGCGGGCTGGCGTTTCTTCAGCCCCATGCCGGTGCAGAACAGCGCCGCCATGATGCACAGCACTGACATCTCCTGCATGCCCGCCGAGAAGGTCACGGGCTGGGCGGTGTTCGACAGGGCAGGGAGATCCTCAACAAAGACATGGTAGATAAACGGCAGGCCGAAAAGCGGCGGCAGGAGCCACTTTGTCCCGATGCTGCCGGTGACAGTGCCGGTATAGAGCACCGCAACGACAAGATACAGCAGGATGCAGAGCACCATGTGCATCTTGCTCTCAAATGTCAGGGACTTGATTATAAAGAACACGACGCCGAGGAGCACGGGCAGCGCCGACACGAAAAAGCCCTTCTTGCCGAACAGGCATACGCACAGCGCAAAAAGGACGTTGCACGCGATTGGCAGGACGATCTGCGTCCATGCAAAGGACGCGTCGCTCCACAGCCCCCAGCAGCCGATGAGCCGGAACACCACCGCGATGAGCATGAGCATCACCGCGCCCTGCCCCCAGACACTCTTGCTGTCGATATAATACCGGACTCTTCCGTTTCCTTTTGCTTCGTTTTTCATATACAGCCTCCTTTTCGGAGTTACAGACAATATTATAATTCACTGTAGTATAGCACATATCCCGCATATTCGCAAGTTATAGT
This sequence comes from uncultured Oscillospiraceae bacterium, assembly GCA_934591725.1. Taxonomy (GTDB): domain Bacteria; phylum Bacillota; class Clostridia; order Oscillospirales; family Oscillospiraceae; genus Limivicinus. Next base: position 3,479 of record CAKTPR010000124.1, on the reverse strand, counting down.
GCCGAACACGGTTTTAGTATGTACAAATCCGGGCGGAAATGGTATAATGCTTTTACATTTCATGGACACAGAGGTGTTTATTATGAGAGAGCCTACTCTTGTCATCCTCGCCGCTGGCATGGGCAGCCGCTTCGGCGGCTTAAAGCAGATCATGGCGGTGGATGACTTTGGCCACGCGATCATTGACTTTTCGCTGTATGACGCGTACCGTGCGGGCTTCCGCAAGGTCGCGTTCATCATCAAGCACGAAATCGAAGAGGATTTCAAGGCCGCCGTCGGACGGCGCATGGAGAAGTACTTCGACGTGAAATACGTCTACCAGCAGCTCGACCTTCTGCCGGAGGGATACAGTGTCCCCGATGGGCGCGTGAAGCCCTGGGGCACGGGGCATGCAGTGCTCTGCTGCCGCGGGATAGTCGACGGGCCATTCGCCGTCATTAATGCGGACGACTTCTACGGCCGCGCAGCCTACGAGGCGATGTACGCTTTTCTCTCAGCTGAGCGCCCCGGCACGGAGCACGCGATGGTCGCCTATCAGCTCCGGAACACGGTGACGGAAACCGGCTACGTTGCGCGCGGTATCTGTCAGGTCGAGAACGGCCTGCTCACGGACGTTGTGGAGCGCACGCACATCGAAAAACACGGAGAGGTCATCGCCTTCACCGAGGACGGCGAGAGCTACACTCCCCTGCCCGCTGACGCGCCGGTGTCGATGAACTGCTGGGCGTTCGGCAATTCCATGCTTGACGAGCTTTATAAGCGCTTCCCCGCTTGGCTGGATGCAAATCTCCCGGTCACCCCGACCAAGTGCGAATACTTCCTCCCCTTTGTCACGAACGCGATGATAAAGGACGGCGAGGGTACGGTAGCTGTGCTCCCCTGCCATGAGCAGTGGTACGGCATGACATATAAAGAGGATATCCCCACGGTCGTGAACGCGATAAAGGCGCTGCGCGAGGATGGCGTATATCCCGAAAAGCTTTTGGACTGAGAGGTAAAGAAAATGGATATTCTTGTTACCGGCGGCGCCGGGTACATCGGCAGCCACACCTGTGTTGAGCTTCTGAATAAGGGCTACGGTGTCGTTGTGATAGACAACCTCGTCAACTCCAACCCCAAGGCGCTTGAGCGCGTCGAGCAGATCACTGGCAAGAAGCTGAGCTTCTATGAGGCTGACGTGCGCGACCGTGCGACGCTCGATAATATCTTTGAAAAGCACGACATCGGCTGCGCGATACACTTCGCGGGGCTGAAGGCCGTCGGCGAATCGGTGGCAATGCCGCTTGAGTACTACGACAACAACCTCAATTCCACGGTCACGCTCTGCCGTGCGATGAAGGATCACGGGGTGAACAACATAGTGTTCTCCTCCTCTGCGACGGTCTATTCCGGCGACAACAGTATGCCGCTGCGCGAGACCTCGCACACGGGTATGTGCACGAATCCCTACGGCTGGACAAAGTATATGTCCGAGCAGATACTGCGCGACACGGCAAAGGCCGTGCCTGACTGGTCGGTCGTCCTGCTGCGCTACTTTAACCCCATCGGCGCGCACAGCAGCGGACTTATCGGCGAGGATCCGCGCGGCATCCCGAACAACCTCATGCCCTACATATCTCAGGTCGCCATAGGCCGCCGCGATCATCTGAACGTGTTCGGCAGCGACTATGACACGCCCGACGGCACCGGTGTGCGCGACTATATCCATGTCGTCGACCTCGCGCGCGGGCACGTCTGCGCGATAGACTATATGCTCAAGCACCGCGGCGAGAGCGTGTTCAACCTTGGTACCGGCGTGGGCTACAGTGTGCTCGATATGGTGCATGCCTTTGAGCGCGTTACCGGGAAGAAGATCCCCTACGAGATAGTCGACCGCCGCCCCGGCGATCTGGCGACTGTCTATTCCAGCCCCGACAAGAGCGCAGAGCTGCTCGGCTGGAAGGCAGAATACGATCTTGACGATATGTGCCGCGACACCTGGGCATGGCAGAGCAAGAACCCGATGGGCTACGAGAGCTGAGGCGCTCTCCCCTACCGCACTTAATTTTATACATTCTAGACCTGAAACCGCACCGGCAGCAATTATGCTGCCGGTGCGGTTTCCATAACATAGTCTACGTAATTTATTTTACATATTATCATTTACGTATTTTAAGCTACATAATATCATTTACATATTCTATTAAAAACATGGTTGCCAAGCGCTTTGCGGCATGGTAAAATACTGTCAAACATAATACAACACTGAAGACAAAAAGGAGACGCATTATGATAGAACCCAATGACGTTATGAAGGTCGACGACGAGAACTGGGAAGAATTCAAGAAGGAAGCCGCGAAGGATGAGCTTTACTACAACGGCCCCGGCGATATTCTCGACACCCCGGAGGGGCGCGCGAAGTTCTGCCGTCTCAACGAATCCAGCGTGTTCAGAAAGCCTGACCCAGAGTTTCCGGGCAGCAAGATATGGGTATTCAATCTCAAGGGTCAGGGCTTGGTAATAAAAAAGAGAAGCCGCGTCGATCCGACGCTCATGGAAGACGTCGAATACAACGCAGACGGGATAGAGGTAAGCAAGTCTTACGAACCCGCATAACCGCGTCATAAGAAACGAATACCGCTGCGTTGTTTTCAGACCGTCAAAAGGTCAACGCAAAGCGTAAAAAGCCTTCTCCTTGATGAGAAGGTGGTTCGCGTAGCGAACTGGATGAGGTGTTTTCGATGCTTGAAATACTTGCTTCAAAGCAAAACTCAACGTTTTTTACACCTCATCAGTCGCCTTCGGCGACAGCTTCCCCTCAAGGGGAAGCCTTTGAAAGACTGTTTTAGTTTGAAGCACTTAGTCCTTTGACATATAAAACACCGGACGGAGTATTGTGAACAGCACTCCATCCGGTGTTTTTACACTTATTCTTTTGCCCGATCCTCAGCAGTTTTTGCCGCCTGCTCCATGATGCTGTCATACACCTTTTCAGAGGTGAAGACCCTTATGCTGAGGCGCTGGCCCCAATCGTCGACCTCGCGGCCGGTCTGCGCACTGCTTGTGAACACCGTCGGATAGCAGTGCCAGTTGACGTCGACACGCTCACCGCTCTCAAGCGTGAGCTCCCAGACGAGATGATCGATAGTCCCCTGCGTCGAAACATCCTGCGATACAACGCGGTCTGGCTCTGTCTTCTCCGAAAGGATGCCGTAAAGCTGTCCCTCCTCCATGCCCCAGAGCATTTCGGTAAGGCGCAGCTGCGCTTCCCAATAAGCCCAGTCGAGCTCCGGCTCTTCCGTCTGCGGTGTGCCCTCAAAGTTTGCAAACATATAGTTACCGCCGCCGGAGCTGCCGCTGCTGATCGCCGCGCGCAGGAGCTTACCGCCGCCCTCGGCGTAGGTCTCGGTCGTGTCGCGCAGGACGCAGGTGCGCTGATCCTCGGAATAGGACTGGCACTCATCCGCAGACAGCTCCCATGGGAGGCCGAGCTCCGTGAC
>CAKTPR010000123.1 GCA_934591725.1 uncultured Oscillospiraceae bacterium | reverse complement strand
ATGATCAGCTTCCGGGGCGGTGACGGCGTCTGAAAAGCTTCATCCCGTGGGTCGGCGGCAAGGGCAAGCTCCTGTGGATCATAGAGCGCCTTGCCCCGGCTAACTATTCTCGCTTCATAGATGTGTTCGGCGGCAGCGGAACGGTGCTCATGAACCGGCCAATCAGGCGCGGCTGCATGGAGGTGTATAACGACTACAACTCCAACCTCACGAATCTGTTCTTCTGTGTGAAGGAGCGCCCATTGGCGCTTGTAACCGAGCTTGGCTTTCTGCCCCTCAACAGCCGGGACGACTTTGAAGTAATATCCCGGCAGCTAAAGTGTGAGGAGTTTGACGACGAGTATCTCGCAATAGAACTTGAGCTGGCGGACAAATACTTCTCGCCGCTTCATGCCAAGGCTATAAAAGCGCTGCTTCTCAAACACGCCCAGCGAGGGAACGTGCGCAGAGCAGCTAACTATTACAAGCTCATCCGCTACAGCTTCAGCGGCGCGGGCAAGTCATTCGGCGGAAAGCCCTGCAATATACGGAACTTCTTCACAGATATATGGCGATGCTCCCGGCGGCTCGAAAACGTGGTCGTAGAGAACAAGGACTTTGAGAGTCTGCTGGCGCAGTATGACCGCCCGGACGCGTTCTTCTACTGCGACCCGCCATATTACAATGCCGAGTGTTACGAAGTGGAGTTCCCCAAGAGAGACCATCTCAGGCTGTGCAGTGCCATCAAGCGCTGCCGTGGCTTTGCGATGGTCTCTTACAATTTCTGCTTCGAGATATTGGACATCTACAAAGACTTCTACATATTCCGCACCAAGCGTCCGAACTCAATGTCACAGACCGCGGGCAGTGAGTATGAAGAAGTAATCATCACAAACTTTGATCCTCTGCTATGCACCGCGCAGCTCTCGATCTTCACAAGAAACTCAGAGATGGGTGTGGAGCTTGTACATGAGCCGGAATTGCCGTTCGGACTGACAGAGGACGGAAAGATTATTTTTATGGAGGAAAGCCAATGAAATTTGAAATACCAGCAAGCCAGAGAGATTTGAAGATAACAAAAACCGCATTAGCATTGAGCGGCATTGCCGACGCTGAGACATACGAGGTGTTCACCACACCGAATGCAGGAGCTTGAGCGTCTGCAGTCTGAGGTAATATCTGAGCTGCTGAGATCAAAATTAAATGTTGACCGGTTGAGATTGCGCCAGCAGAAAGGCTATCTCTCTACCTGCCCGCAGGGACACAACATCTTCGGCACGCAGTTTGAGCGTGTGCTCCCTGCGTCGAGTGTTGCGAACTTATACATATATAATTACTCCGGTAAAACCGACGCGCACGGCTTCTACATCGGCAAGGACAGATACGGCAGCAACATCCTCACGGACTTCGACCAGCGCGATGAGGATAAGACCTCGGCGAATGTTCTCATACTCGGCAACTCCGGTCAGGGCAAGTCTTATCTTATGAAGCTTCTGATGGTCAACTGCCGCGAGGCTGGGAAAAACATTATCTCGCTGGATGTTGAGCATGAGCAGGGCGAACTCTGTTCGGCTCTCGATGGCTGTTTCATCGACCTCATGGGCGGAAAGTACATCATCAATGTGCTTGAGCCGAAGTGCTGGAGCACCGGCGAGGATGAGGACGATCCGTCGACACCGGAGACGTTCAAAAAGAAAACCGTGCTGTCCCAGCACCTCTCGTTTCTGCGGGACTTCTTCCGCGCGTATAAAGACTTCACCGATCCGCAGATAGACACGATAGAGATACTGCTCTCAAAGTTATATTCCAAGTTTCATATTTCGGACTACACGAATTTCTCGCAGCTCAAGCCTGAGGATTATCCTGTGCTCTCTGACCTCTACGATCTCATCGAAGAGGAATACAAAAACTACGATGAGGCAGCGCACAATCTCTACACTCCGCAGCTCTTACAGGAGATTCTGCTCGGTCTGAACTCAATATGCAAAGGTGCGGACTCGCAGTTCTTCAACGGGCACACGAACATAACCTCGTCGCGTTTCCTCGTGTTCGGGGTAAAGAGTTTGCTTATGGCAGGGAGAAACATTCAGAACGCGATGCTCTTCAATATTCTCAGCTATATGTCCGATAGGCTTCTGACCGAAGGCAACACCGTTGCCACTCTCGACGAGCTGTATATCTGGCTGAGTAATCCCACGGCGATAGAGTACATCCGCAACTGCCTCAAGCGAGTGCGCAAGAAGGAGTCCGCTATGATCCTTGCTTCTCAGAACCTTGACGACTTCGACCAGCCGAACGTGCGCGAGATGACGAAGCCGCTGTTCTCCATTCCGCCGCACCAGTTTCTTTTCAATGCAGGGTCAATAGACAAGCGCTCCTACATGGACATGCTGCAGCTCGAAGAATCCGAGTACGATCTCATCCGTTACCCGCAGAGAGGTGTATGTCTTTACAAGTGCGGCAACGAGCGTTATCTGCTCGAAGTCCATGCCCCGCCGCACAAGGAAGCGCTGTTCGGCACGGCAGGTGGCAGATGATGAATACCGTACTTGCAAAACTCGCGCTCACGGTCGGCAGCAGCGACAAGGGCAGAAAGACGATAGCGTGGATACTTGCGGCGGCGCTCTCTCCGCTCATTCTTATAACCGCAGTGCTTTGTTCCCTCGCAAGCGGCGGCGCGGAGCACAATAACACTACTGTGAAAGCGTGCTTCTACGGCCCGAATTATACGGAGAAAGTTCCGAGCGAGTTCAAGACGCACGTCTCCGAGATGCGGGAAGCTTTTTCTCTTCTGGATTCGGCGATAGCCGCCGCAAACTCAAGTGAGGATAGCACCGGAAGCCTTGACCCGACAATGGTCAAGGCTGTTTTCTTCGCTCTGTGCTTCGGCGAGGACGCACCGACAGCAAGAGCAGCCGGTCGGTTTGTTGACTGCTTCTATTCCGAGCAGGAGCTGACACGCGAGGTCGAGAGCGAGGATAAAAACGGCGAGACGGTCACCGAGACAGAGACGTACATGACGATCACTCCGCTGTCACTAAGCGATGCTTATATAAATCTCTCTGCCGACCTTGGCAGAGAGATAAGCGATGAGGATAAGGATAACATCCGGCACATCTATACCATGATAGCCGGGCCGATGGGCGTTGAGAATTACACCGGCGCGTATGAGGTCGGAGGTCAAAGGAGCGTGGAGATTGACCTCAGTACATTCTCCGACCCGTCAACGAAAAACGCTCACGACCTTACGGCCTACGCCATTAACGCTTGGCAGTCCGGCTGGGGCTATGTCTGGGGAACTTACGGTCAGATCATGACAGAGGCGCTGTTTGCGTCGAAGCTCCAGCAGTACCCGGAGGGAGTCGGCAGTTATGCAGACTTCATCCGCGCCAACTGGGTCGACGGCAGGACTGCCGACTGCGTCGGACTCATCAAGGGGTACGGCTGGCTCGACTCGGAGACGCTGGAGCTGCGCTACGGTACGAACGATATGCCGGATGTCGGCGCAAACCAGATGTACTATAACGCCACGGTCTCAGGCACGATAGATACCATACCCGATACTCCCGGACTTGCGGTCTGGCACGACGGGCACATAGGCGTGTATATAGGCAATGGTGAAGTGATAGAGGCGATGGGCACGAAGTACGGCGTGGTAAAAACGCAGCTCGAAGGCCGCGGCTGGACGCACTGGCTTCAGGTACCGTATATTTCTTACGACTAAGGAGAACAACGATGAAACAGATAAACATATCCGTCAGCTTCGATGATGAGAAGCTGCGGGCACTGAACAAGTATCTTAAGAAGAAAGAGCTGACGGCCGAAGATGAGCTCGCGGCGGCGCTGCTGCATCTTTACGAAAAGCACGTCCCGGCCGCTGTGCGTGAGTACATCGATGAGGACGATGTAGTTGTTCCGGCAAAGCCGAAGCGCACAGCGAAACAGGCAGTGCCGAAGAAAGTTGAAGCGCCGGTGGAAATTGCACCTGCAATTAACACTGCGCCGGTCACTATGGATGGAGGTGAAGAATCATTAGCATCGAAATATTTTGGGATGACCTGAACGAAACCAAGCAGCGCGAGATCATGTCTACGCTCGGCGACAACGGCAACTACGATGTGATCCCGATAGCAGTTATTGAAACCGAGCAGCACCACAGTCTGGCTGAGGACGATTTTAATTTCGTCGATGAGATTTTGGAGTGTGACGACGAACTGAATTTCTACATGGAGCTGCACTGTGATGCCAGAAGT
>CAKTPR010000122.1 GCA_934591725.1 uncultured Oscillospiraceae bacterium | reverse complement strand
TCAAGGTTTACGTCCTCCCAACGAACGAGGAGCTTGTCATCGCAAGAGACACCAAGGCTATTGTCGACGCGCTCTGATCACAGACCGCGAATCATTTGGGTGCAGCCAACCGGAAAGGACGGCCGCACCCACTTTTATTAAGGGCATATTCGGCGGAATTTTCCAAGAATTTCTGTGATATGTGTTTTACTTCCGGGAAATTTATGGTATGATTTATTGCGATAAAATTCTTAACGCGATTGATGTCAGGAGGTGCTCTCTTGCAGTATACTCACAGCTATGATTCTCCGCTCGGCAGGATACTTCTTGCGAGCGACGGCGCGGCGCTGACCGGGCTCTGGTTTGAGGGGCAGAAGTATTACGCCGCGGCGCTGGATAAGCAGCATGAGGAAAAGACTCTGCCTGTCTTTGAGCAAGCTAAGAGTTGGCTCGATATATACTTCAGCGGTAAAAAGCCTGACTTCACTCCGCCGCTTGCGCCCGCTGGTTCAGAGTTTCGCCGCGAGGTCTGGGAGCTGCTGCTATCTATCCCTTATGGGAAAACTGTGTCCTATGCAGAGCTTGCCGCAATTATAGCAGAAAGGCGCGGGCTTGCGCATATGTCCGCTCAGGCGGTCGGCGGTGCGGTCGGGCACAACCCGATATCGATAATCATACCGTGCCACCGGGTCGTCGGCAGCGGCGGCAGCCTCACCGGATACGCCGGAGGCATAGACAGAAAGATCAGGCTGCTCTCTCTTGAGGGCGCGGACATTTCCGGATTATACGTGCCCGCAAAGGGTACGGCGCTTTGAGCTGAAATCAAAGATAGGAGGGATACGCGTGAAGAAAACTTTCGTGCGGCTGCTGGTGATAATTCCGGTCATCGCTATTCAGGCGCTGTGGCTGGTGCTGCTGATAAGATGGCTGTCACCGTACTCGGCGGTGATAAACTTCATCCTGACCATATTCGCAGTATTCTTCGTGCTGTACATCATCACGAAGCGGGACGAGAGCACATATAAGATCCTCTGGCTGCTCATCATTCTGACTATGCCGCTGGCGGGTGCCGCGCTTTATCTGCTCTTCGGCAACAGGCGCTCGGCAAGGATATTGCAGGGGCTGCTCAAGCGTGCGGAGCTGCCGCCCGCTGCCGGGAGTCCCGAAGTACTCAAGGAGCTTGAGGACAGCGATCCGCGTATGTCACAGACGATGGGCTGGCTGCAAAGGAAAACGGGCTGCCCGCTTCTGAAGAATGAGAGCGTGAAATACTACCGGCTCGGCGACGAGCTGTTCCCCGATATGCTCAATGACCTGCGCAGCGCGGAGGAATACATTTTCGTCGAATACTTCATCATCGCAAACGGCGTCATGTGGAACGCCATGGTCGATATAATGTCTGAAAAGGCGCGGCAGGGCGTTGACGTGCGTGTCATGTACGACGACCTCGGCAGCATCTCCACCTTCAACGCAAACGACGTGCGCCAGCTCACGGAGCGCGGCATCAAATGCGTCACCTTTAATCCCTTCGTTGTGCTCTCCGGGAATCTCAATTACCGGGATCACCGGAAAATGCTTATCGTGGACGGGTGCGTGGCCTATTCGGGCGGGATCAATATCGCCGATGAATATATAAACCAGAAGGAGCGCTTCGGGCACTGGAAGGATATCGGCTTCAGAGTAACGGGCGCGCCCGCTGCGGGCTACGCGAGGATGTTTGCGGGCTTCTGGAACGCTTTTTCCAAGCAGCCCGTCCCGGACGGCTGCACCTTCATTGATTCGAGCATCCCTGAGAAAACGGACGGCTATGTTCTCAGCTACTGTGACTCGCCCTTCAATGCGGATTCCACCAGCACCAAGCTCTTCATTGACCTGCTCTCGCAGGCGACGGAATACGCATGGTTCTGCACACCGTATCTCATGCCGGGGGACGACCTTGTCGACGCGATGATAATGGCCGCGCAGCGCGGGGTCGACGTGCGCATAATGATGCCGGGCATACCCGACAAAAAGCTCATATTCCGTATGTCGCACAGCTTTTATCAGGAGCTGCTGATGGGCGGGGTGAAGATATACGAATATATCCCCGGCTTCCTGCACGCGAAGTCCTGCGTCATCGACGGGAAGATCGCGACAGTCGGCTCGGTGAACCTCGATCACAGAAGCCTGTTCCTGCAATTTGAGAACAATTCCCTGTTCTACCGCTCGTCTATCGCCGACGAGGTCAAAAATGACTTTCTCGCTACGCAGGAGCGCTGCCGGGAAATCATGCCGTATAACCAGACGCAGTACGCCTTCCGTCTCGCCTTTGACGGCATTCTCCGCATATTCGCTCCGCTGTGCTGAACCGTAAATGCTTAAAGGCAGAAACGAAAAATCGTTTCTGCCTTTAAGCATTTCAGCGTCTTTTCAGCTCAGTCCAGTCGGGACCGAGGTCCGCTTCCCCGCCGACACTGCCAACATAGTCGCTCCCACGCTGATATACATGGTCGTATCTAACGCTCGCCTCATAGGTGCTTCCATCGTTGGCGGTATAGCTGTTCACACCACGCACCGCTTCCGACTGCATTCTCGACACATTATCCATAGTCGCTGAGCGCTGCTCATACGCCTGCATAACGATATCCGAAGTGTCCGACAGTGTGCGGCTTACGCGCTGAGACGCGTTTATCGCGTTCTGTGTGCGCTGCTGCATTCCCTGTATTTTTATCTGGTTCACTCTCGCAAGCTCTTCCTCCTGCAGCACGGAGAACACCTCGCCGTACTGTACCGTCGAGCAGAAGCCCTCGAAGAACTTCACCCAGTTTTCCGGCGCAGCACCGTCCGGCAGGATAAGAAAAGCGTCAAAGCATTTTGCCCAATCCGCACCACCCAGTGCGCCCTTTACAGCGTTGACCGCGCCGGAGATATCCGGCATATTGAACTGCGGCAATTCGGTCTTCTCCCCTCTGCGCATCGCGCCGACGATACCCCCGCGCATACCGAAGTCCATAAGCTCCTTGAAGCCGAATTTCTGTCTCTGGGCAATGGATGCTCCTGACGGATCAGGCGCGCTCTGCGCCTTTCTTGCGATGCCGCAGGCATACAGCGCAAGCATCCGCCTGCCGTTCATGGTGAAGGACAGCAGGAACTCCCCCGCCTCGGCCGTGACCTGCGCGTTCATCCGCTGCGCCGCTTCCGTGCAGAAGCGCTCCAGCTTCGGTATGATAAAGCTCATGTCAGAATTCGTCCGCGCCATACTCACGTTCGCAGCCTGCGGGAGAATTTCCTCGACGCGCTCTGCGGCGTAGCGTTCGAGTGACTGATACTCGCGCGAGCGGGTCAGCGTTGACGGGTTCAGGGTCGAATACTTTGCACCGGGCATACCCATGAAGCCGGAGAGCATACCGCCGATCGCGTTTTTGCCGCCTGCGAAGTATGCATACGGAAGATACATCAGCTGCGCGCCGTCAGGCGACTGAACGGAGAGCGACAGGCACACGGGGATATACGTCGAAAAGCAGCTGTCGTCATGAAAGAAGGAGCACTGCCATCCGTCCGGTATGTACGCCCTGTAAGCGGCTCCGTAATTGCCGTAGTTTATGTCTCTGAGCCGGCTCTTCTCCTGCTTGCAGCTAAACTCCGTGCCGCAGTATTCGCACCTCACTCTGACTGCACCAATGGGTATATTCACAGGCGCGCCGCAGCACGGGCACTTTGACTGTCTCATTTCCATTCGCTCACCTCCGCCGAAAGCACAAATAGTTGTATATACATTACTGTGTCCATAGTATAACTCAGGTGCGCAAATAAGTCAAACCACTGTTATCTGCGAATAAACTACAAAAAATGCTTGAATTGTCCGGCGCTGTATGATATACTTGTCAAGCTGATTATTATGTACAAAATCGAAAGGGTCGAGATAAATGTCTGCACTTACTATCGTATTCACCGTTCTTCAGGTTCTCTCCGGTCTTGCTGTTACCGCTATCGTTCTGATGCAGAGCGGCAAGAGCGCCGGTCTTTCCGGTGCCATTTCCGGCGGCGCTGAGACCTTCCTTTCCAAGGGCAAGGCCAAGACTCTGGATGCAAAGCTTGCGAAGATGACCAAGTGGTTCGCACTCGTCTTTGTTATCCTCACTCTGATCCTGAACCTTATCTGAGCGGGCAAAGCTCCAACGAAAAGCAGCGGCGGGAATTTCCGCCGCTGCTTTTCGTTGGAGCTTTAGCGTAAATAAACCCCAGTTCAACCGAGGGCGATAAAGCGGTCATTTCATTTTACAGCGAAGGCGTGGGCGGCGCGGTGCCCACGCCTCTCTGCATAATGAACAGCCGCTTGAGACAGCATAATTTTTGTAAGAAAATGGAGAAAAAGTAAAAAT
>CAKTPR010000121.1 GCA_934591725.1 uncultured Oscillospiraceae bacterium | reverse complement strand
CCGCAGCAGATACGCGAGCTGCCGTTTGTCCGCTACTATGTCACGGCAAACGGCGCGTTCGTCTATGACGCGCTGGAGGATAAAGCCGTCGCGCGCGCGGAGATACCGCTTGAGGACGCGCTCAGTCTCCTGCGCTATGAGGACGGGCTGGGCATTCCCTATGACTGCTATCAGGACGGCTGGGGCTATATGTCTGCCGGTATGCAGGAGCGCGCACGGGACTTCGTACCCGATCCCGGCATCCTGGAGCTTGTCCTCACGCTGCGCACGGGCGTGCCGGAGCTGAAGGAGTTCCTGCGCCGGAAGGGCGGGAGCGTGCAGAAGCTGCAGTTCTATTTCACCGATATGCAGGAGCGGGCGCGCCAGCTCGAGGAGCTGCCGGGTATGTTCCCCGGCATGGCGTTCACGACGTCCGTGCCCTTCAATATCGAGGTCAACAGCTCCTCCGCGACCAAGGGTCAGGGGCTTGCCGCGCTGTGCAGCTTGCTGGGCATCAGACCTGAGGAAGTCCTCGCCTTCGGCGATGACCGCAACGACGCCGATATGATCCGTTTCGCGGGTGTCGGCGTCGCGATGGAAAACGCGATAGAGGAGCTGCGCACCGCTGCCGATTGGGTGACCGCCTCGAACGCCGGGGCCGGTGTCGCGCGCGGGATAGAACATTTTGTTTTGGGGAGTGGATCAGAATGACATTCAGTCTGTGGAGTCTGCTGCTGTGTGTGCTTATGGGCTATCTCATCGGCTGCATAAGCCCGTCCTACCTTATCGGACGCAAAAAGGGCTACGATGTGCGCACCTCCGGCTCCTGCAACGCCGGGGCGTCGAACACCGTCATCATGGCTGGAAAGGCGGCGGGCATATTCGTCGCGCTGTTTGATATATTCAAGGCCACTGCCGCGTGCAAGCTCGGCGCGGAGCTCCTGCCGGAGCTGGAATACGCATGGCAGATAGCCGGTGTGTCCTGCGTCGTCGGGCATATGTTCCCGGTGTTTCTGGGCTTTCGCGGCGGCAAGGGCTTTGCCTGTCTCGGCGGCGTGGTGCTTGCGCACAGCGCCAAGGTCTTTCTGCTGATGCTTGCCATCGCCGTGCTCATAGGCTTCGCGTCGAACTATATCGCCATCTCGACCGTCTCCATGTCGGTGATCTGGCCTGTGTACTACGGCACAACGACCGGCAATTGGGCGGGCGCTGCGATCCTTGCGATCCCCTTTGTGCCGATCTTCATAAAGCACACGGAAAATTTCCGCCGCATCAGCCGCGGCGAGGAGCTGAGACTGAGCTACCTGTGGAAAAAGGACACCGAGCTTGAACGCATCGGCCGCGACGATTGACGCGGGCATATAAAATGACCGGGCTCAGCAAAAGCTGAGTCCGGTCATTTTATATGCTGTACGTTTATTCCGCGGAGACGGTGTCCTTGTGCAGCTGCTTCTGGAGCCAATCCTTGCCGTCCACATAGCGGGAGACGATGAAGGAGACGACGTAGTCCCCTGCGGCGTTCACCATAGTGGCGGGAGGATCGACGAGGTTGCCGAGCGCGATGGCTATCGGGTAGGCGATGGCCAGCTGATCCGGGAAGAAGATGGAGCAGACAACAAGCTCGCCCGTACCGCCGCCGCCGGGAATGCCGGACATTGCGACCGAGGAGAACACCGCGACGATTATCGCGAGTATCGCTTCCCAAGTGCCGAAGTCCTGACCGAAGATGCCGAACAGGAACGCGACCTTGACTATCGCGCTCATCGCGGAGCCGTCCATGTGCATCGTCGCGCCCATGGGCAGGACGATGTCGCGCACGTCGCTGGAGATGCCGGTGTCGTCGGCGGCTTCCATGTTGGTCGGAATAGTCGCAACGGAGGAGCAGGTGCCGAAGGCCGTCATGGCCGGGGCGAACAGGTGCTTGAACATGACCTTGGCCGCACCCTTGCCGCCGCCGAAGCGGGCGTATATCGGGGAGGAGACAAGCATATATACAAAGCACATGATGTAATAGATGATAAGCGTGCGGCTGTAATCGCCGATGAGGGAGGGGCCGTAGCTTGCTACGAGGTATGCGAAGAAGCCGAAGAAGCCGATAGGCGCATAGTAGGTGATGATCTTGACGGTCTTCATGATGCAGTTGGTGATATCCTCAAGCAGCTGCGCGGTCTTGGTCGCGGGGCCGCCGGCCATCTGTATGCCGAAGCCGAAGATTATCGCCGCGACGATCAGGGGCAGAATGGCTCTGCGGCTGAGCAGCTCCGTGAAGTCGGGCTTGGTGAAGAAGTTGATTATCATATCCGCCACGCCGAGCGTCGAGCCGACCTCGCCCTCAGTGACGACGTATGTGCCCTGAACCAGCGGGAATATGCGCACGACTATGTACATCAGCACTGCCGCGATAGCCGCCGTGACCGCGAACACCGCGACGGTGACGCCGAGCACCTTGCCCGCGCGCTTCGCGCTGCCCATGTTTGCGATGGCGGAGGAGATGGAGCAGAACACCATCGGCACCACGACGCAGAACATCATGTTAATGAACACCGTGCCCAGCGGCTCAAGAGCGGTCGCTCCCGGCCATACCGCGCCGACGATGCAGCCGGCGACGATGCCGACGAGCATGGAGATTATGAACCAATAGCGCTTGAAGAAGGATTCTGATTTGTTCATGGCGGACACCCCTTTACGAAATTATGTGGTATATTATATTCGCTCGATTTGCAAAGTAAATTGTACCGCGTGCTTGAAACATTGCAAAAAGTGCTGTATAATATTTAACGGAGGTGAACGCTGTGGAAACTGCTATAAACAGAGCCGGATATCTGCGCGAGAGCTATCATTATTTCCATCTCAAGGACACTGCCGGGCAGGAGCTTGACTTTCATTTCCATGAGTTTGATAAGCTCATCATACTTATTTCCGGCAAGGTGGATTACCGTGTCGAGAGCAGCAGCTATGAGCTGCGCCCGTGGGATGTGTTGCTCGTCGGGCACCACACTATACACAAAGCAGAGATCGACAAGAGCGTGCCCTATGAGCGGATAATAATCTATCTCGACCGCGGGCACTTCGAGCGCAGTATGCCGGGCGCGGGGCTGTTCGACAGCTTCGAGCTTGCAGATAAGCGCTCCCGCCATCTGCTGACGCCGAACGCCGAGCAGATCGAAGCGCTCAAATCGGCGATCGCGGCCTATGAGCGCGCCGCCGGGGATGAGCTTTTCGGCGCGCAGACGCTGCGCGAGACGCTCATCATCCAGCTGCTCATACAGATAAACCGGCTCACCGAGGCAGAGAAGCCGCAGGCCGGTAAGCCCGGATACGACGCGAAGATACAGCAGGCGCTCTCATACATAAACGAGAACTTCCGCAGGGAATTGACCGTGGACGCGCTTGCAGAGCGGGTGTTCCTCAGCCGCTATCATTTCATGCGCCTGTTCAAGGCGCAGACCGGCAGCACGGTGCACGCGTATATACGGCAGAAGCGGCTCATGAATGCCGCGCGGCTCATCCGCGAGGGCGTGAGCGCGGGCAAGGCAGCTTCCGAGAGCGGCTTTGCGGATTACTCCGCGTTCCACCGCGCCTTCCGCGAGAGCTTCGGCACAAGCCCAGGAAAATTAGCCGGGAGGAAATAATGATCAAATAACAACGTGCGCGCTGCATTTCGCAGCGCGCACTACTATTTTATACTTATCAGACCTTGAAGTTGACGGAGGTGTCGCCCTGGATGTCGACGCCGAACTCGTAGTCCTTGCCGGGGAGGATGGCGTTGACAAGGATGCCGACGAGGGACGCGACAGCGAGACCGGAGAGGCTGACAGAGCCGATGTGCACGGCGCCTGCAGTGCTGTTGGAGATACCGAGCGCGAGCACGAGGATCAGCGCCGCGATGATGACGTTGCGGGTGTTGGTGAAGTCGACGCGGTTCTCAACGACGTTGCGCACGCCGACTGCGGAGATCATACCGTAGAGGATCATGGACACGCCGCCGATGGTGGCGGTGGGCATTGCGGTGACGAGCGCTGCGAACTTCGGGCAGAAGCTGAGGATTATCGCAAAGAGCGCCGCAAGGCGGATGACGCGCGGGTCATAGACCTTGGAGAGCGCGAGCACGCCGGTGTTCTCGCCGTAGGTGGTGTTTGCGGGTGCGCCGAAGAGGGAAGCGAGGGTGGTCGCAAGGCCGTCGCCCATGAGGGTGCGGTTCAGGCCGGGCTCGACGATGTAGTTCTTGCCGACGGTGGAGGAAATGGCGCAGATATCGCCGACGTGCTCCATCATGGTCGCGATGGCGAGGGGAACGATGGTGACGCAGGCGGTGACGAGCATACCGGAATCGAAGCTGCCGGAGAGCAGACCGAATACGGTGGCTTCCTTGTGGACGGGGATGCCGATCCATGCAGCCTCGCTGACCTTCTGCGCAACGACGGCGCGGGAAGCGGGGTCGACTATCATGGA
>CAKTPR010000120.1 GCA_934591725.1 uncultured Oscillospiraceae bacterium | reverse complement strand
CTCATCATCTCGCCCGCCGCGCCGTCGTACCAGACACGGTTGAGGTACAGACCCTGCGGCGGCATGGTCGGCCCGGTGAGGCGCCGGTCGCCCTTCTCAAGCAGCGCCGGGATATCCTCCGGGCGGAGCTTGCCGTAGGATGCGTAGACCATCGTGCCGACCATAGCTCTGCACATATTGTACAGGAAGCCGTCGGCGCAGATGGAGACGGTAATGATGTCCCCCTCCTTCTCGGCGCAGCACCAATAGACCGTCCGCACGGTGGTCTTCGTCTCGGTGCCGACGCTGCGCACGGCCTTGAAATCGTGCGTGCCCTCAAAGGCTGCGGCGGCGCGGCTGAACTGCTCCATATCGAGCCGCTGCGGATAGAAGCAGACGCGGTCTTTAAGGAACGGATCGCGGATATTGCTATTGTGTATTTTATATATATATTCCTTTTTTATACACGAGCCGATCGCGTTGAAGCCCTCTTCGACCTCGACCGCGTCCGTCACGGCGATATCGTCCGGCAGGCGGGAATTGACCGCGAGCGGCATACGCTCCATGGGGATGTTCGTCTCGGCATGGAAGTTTGCGCAGTAGCGCAGCGCGTGGACTCCCGCATCAGTTCTGCCGCAGCCGACGACCTTCGTGCGCATGCCGAGCACCTTTTCCAGCGCTTCCTCAACGGTCTGCGCGACGCTTATTTCGTTTTTCTGTATCTGCCAGCCGTGGTAGCGGCTCCCGTCATAGCGCAGGCGCAGAGCGATATTTTTCATAGTCACAGTCCGAACTTCTTCAAAACTATTATCCCGGCGAGGAATGCCGCGCCGGTGATGAGCGCTGCCCAGTCGATGCCCTGCATCTGAAGGTGCTTCATCCTTGTGCGCCCCTCGCCGCCGTGGTAGCAGCGGCTCTCCATCGCGATGGCGAGCTCGTCCGCGCGGCGGAAGGCCGACACGAACAGCGGCACCAGCACCGGCAGCAGCGCCTTCGCGCGGCTCATAAGGCTGCCCGTCTCAAAGTCCGCCCCGCGCGCCTTCTGCGCGGACATGATCTTATCCGTCTCCTCGATGAGCGTGGGGATGAATCTGAGCGCCATGCTCATCATCATCGTCATCTCATGCACGGGGACTTTGATCTTCTTGAGCGGTGCGAACAGCAGCTCCATCCCGTCCGTCAGGGCGATTGGGCTCGTCGTATAGGTCAACAGAAAGGTGCCGGTAATGAGCAGGACGATGCGCAGCACCATCTGGAACGCGCGCGCGATGCCCTCCCATGTTACGATCCAGCCTGGGAGCACGGGCGTGCCCTCGGTATAGAAGATGTTGAGCAGCGCCGTCAGCGCGATTATGAACAGCATGGGCTTGAGTCCCTTGAAGATGCTGCCCGGCTTTATCTTCGATGCCGCCATGCACCCGGCGGTCGCCGCGGTGACGGCGATGTAGGATATCCAGCCTGAGGTCTGGAACAGCGCGACGATATACACCACGACGAGGATGAGCTTCGTCCTTGGGTCTAGCCGGTGCGCAATGGTATTGCCCGGAAAGAACTGGCCGAGAGTGATGTCCTTCAGCATTTCCCCGCCCCCTTTATCTTCAGGATGGCGGCGAGCAGCTGCTCATGCGTATATACGCTCTCTGGCAGCGCGGCGCCGCGGCGGCGCAGCGCCATCGCAAGCTCCGTTGCATGCGGCACGTCAAGGCCGATGCCGGTAAGCTCCTCCGGTCTTGAAAAGACCTCCTCCGGCGTGCCGTCCATGACGACATGACCCTTGTCAAAGACGAGTATACGCTCGGCAAGACGGGCGACATCGTCCATGCTGTGGCTGACGATGATGACAGTCGCGCCGGTCTTTTCACGGTAGGCGCAGAGGTTTTCCTGTATCTGCCGGCAGCCGGCGGGGTCGAGCCCCGCGGTCGGCTCATCGAGCACGAGCACCTCCGGGCGCATCGCGATAACGCCCGCGATGGCTATGCGCCGCTTCTGCCCGCCGGAGAGCTCCAGCGGGGAGCGCTCGAACAGCTCCTCATCTATGCCGGTGAAGCCCGCGGCTTCGCGCACGCGGCTGTCTATCTCCTCCTCGGAGAGCTTCATGTTCGTCGGGCCGAAGGCGATGTCCTTATACACCGTCTCCTCGAAGAGCTGGTACTCCGGGTACTGGAACACGAGCCCGACCTTGAACCTTATCGCCTTGCGGGTGAACTTATCCTTATTGATATCCTCACCGCCGCAGAGCACCGCGCCCGAAGTGGGCTGGAGCAGTGCGTTGAGGTGCTGTATAAAGGTGGACTTCCCGGAGCCGGTGTGACCGATCACGCCGATCAGCTGACCCTGCGGGAGCGTGAGGTCAATGCCCTCGATCGCCGCCTTTTCAAAAGGAGTGCCCACGCTGTATACGTGGCGCAGGCGCTCCGTCTTTATCTCTGCCATTTACTAAGAGTCTCCGTTCTCTTTAATGCTTCAGTGCCGCTGCGATCTCGTCCGCGCAGGCGTCAACATCGAGCGCCTCGGTGTTGAGTTCAAAGCCCGCTTTTCTGAGGTCGTGCAGCAGGCGCGTCGTCTCCGGTACGGTCAGCCCCTCGCGCTCCATGAGCGCGGCGTCGGCAAAGACCTTTTCGGGCGTACCGTCGGAAACTATGCTGCCGTTTGACATTATTATAAGCCTGTCCGCGCCGACGCACTCATCCATGTGGTGCGTTATCAGCACGACGGTCATGCCCTTTTCGCGGCACAGCCGCGTCACGGTCGAGATGACCTCGCGCCGCCCCTGCGGGTCGAGCATGGCGGTCGGCTCATCAAGGACGATTATCTCCGGTTCCATCGCGATGACGCCCGCTATCGCGACGCGCTGCTTCTGCCCGCCTGAGAGCAGGTGCGGCGCATGCTGGCGCAGGTCATACATGCCGACCTGGCCGAGGGCCTCATCCACGCGGCGGCGAATCTCATCCGGGGCAACGCCAAGGTTTTCCGGGGCAAAGGCCACATCGTCCTCCACGACGTTCGCGACGATCTGGTTATCCGGGTTCTGGAACACCATGCCGACGTTGCGGCGCACGTCAATGACGCGCTCCTCCTCGGCGGTGTCGATCCCGCAGACCGTCACGCGCCCTTCGTCCGGGACGAGGATGGCGTTCATGTGCTTTGCAAGGGTCGACTTGCCGGAGCCGTTATGCCCCAGCACGGCAACGAAGCTGCCCTTTTCTATCTCAAGGTCTATCCCGCAGAGGCTCTCAAGCTCGTCTCCGGGATAGGTATAATGTACATTTTCAAACCTTATGATCGCGTCCAAGGCAAATTTCCTTTCATGCCTCCCAGCGGCAGCTTGCTCCGCAGGGGAGATACAGTCCGCTGTCGGTAACGGGCAGGCCGAGCTCCTGGCTCTCGCTGCTGCCGCCGAACTTCTTTGTGAATATGCTCTCCGTCACATAGCTGAGCACCGACGCGGAAAGCCCGGTAGTATACGAATTGATGAGCACAAATAACGGCTCATCCGACAGCACCCCGGCGCACAGCGACACGAACGGCCAGAGGTTCTGCTCAAGCTTCCAGACCTCGCCGCCGGGGCCGCGTCCATATGAGGGAGGATCCATAATGATAGCGTCGTATTTATGCCCGCGGCGTATCTCGCGCTCGACGAACTTTGCGCAATCGTCAACGATCCAGCGGATCGGCGCGTCCGAGAGTCCTGATGCCGCAGCGTTCTCCTTGCCCCATGCGACCATGCCCTTCGCGGCGTCCACATGGCACACGCTCGCCCCCGCTTTCGCGCAGGCGACGGTCGCAGCGCCCGTATAGCCGAAGAGGTTCAGGACGCTGACAGGCCTGCCGGCGGCACGGATCTTCCGCATCGCCCAGTCCCAGTTTGCGGCCTGCTCCGGGAAAAGCCCGGTGTGCTTGAAGTTCATGGGCTTGACGTTGAAGGTCAGCTCGCCGTAGCGTATCTTCCAGTTTTCGGGAAGGTGCCCCTTATCCCAGCTGCCGCCGCCGGTCTCGCTGCGGCGATAGCGCGCGTCGCGGTCGTTCCAATGGGAGTTGCGGCGCGGGGTGTCCCATATCGCCTGAGGGTCGGGGCGCACAAGGTAATAGCGACCCCAGCGCTCAAGCTTCTCTCCCTTGGAGCAGTCTATAAGTTCAAAATCCTGCCATTTATCTGCGATCCACATATCAGTCTCCGTTTCCCTCCCTGCCGCTTTCGGTCACGGGGGATAATTATCACATATTAAGACAGTGTATTTTATCATTAAAGCCGTGGCAGGTCAAGGATTTCGAGCAAATGCCCGTAAAGTAAAAATAACTTCCGCGGAGACGTGCTCTGCGGAAGTTATTATATGTAGAGTTTGTCGCCTTACATCACGAAGCCGAGCACCGTGTACAGCACGATAGACACACCGGCAAATATCGCAGCGTAGGGGATCTGGGTCTTTACATGGTCGATGATGTCGCAGCCGGAGGTGGCGCAGGACATTATGGTGGTGTCGGATATCGGTGAGCAGTGGTCGCCGAAGATGGAACCGCCGAAAATAGCGCCGGCTACAAGCTCGATATTGACGCCCATGTTTATCGCCATCGGCAGGCAGATGACTGACATTATCGCCATCGTGCCCATAGAGGTACCGGTCGCGAAGGACAGGAGCATGCACAGCAGGAAACTAAGCATCGGCAGCAGCGCC
>CAKTPR010000119.1 GCA_934591725.1 uncultured Oscillospiraceae bacterium | reverse complement strand
CACGGCGGCGCTGTTCGGCGCGGCGGCGCTCCTCAAGGTGCTTCCTGCGCAGTCTTCTGTAACGCGCGACGAGCACCGTGTATATAAGCGTGAACGCGACGATGATTATCAGCAACGCGATGACCCAGCCCTTGCTGAATATCTCGCCGAGCCGCTGCCTGAGGTATGCGCTCTTTGAAAGCTCGACATCTGCGCCGGTTATCAGCTTGACCGTGCCGTAGCTCTCCCCGTCGGCGGACAGGCGTATCTCGCCGAGCACCGTGCCCGCGGGCAGCGGGGCGACAAGGCGCTGGTCGTATATCGTGACGTCGCGCTCTATCGCGTCGTTGGAAATTTCATTCGGCATGAGCACGTTCAGGTTCCCTGCGGGATAGAGCATGACCGTCCCGTCGCCCTCGGCCATCTCGACGTTCACCTTCGTGATAGGCTCAGTGGAGCTGAGTATGCTGCGGTAGGAGAAGTTATCGAAGGCCCAGTCATACAGAGTGCGGCTGTCGACAAAGTTGTAGCATTCCTCTATATCCGCATTGAGCGGGCCGTCGCAGCCCATCGCCACGGCGAGGATGCGGACGCCGCTGCGTTCTGCACTGGAGACAAGGCAGTAGCCCGCGGCGCGGGTATAGCCGGTCTTGCCGCCCTTGGCGCCGTCATAGAGATAGCGGCCGTTGTAGGAGTATACCGAGGTGATGTTTATAAGGGCGTTGGAGTTGCCGATGGGCTTGCCCTCGTTTATCGCGCTGTTCTCCGGCTGATAGCTCGTGCTGTCGATGATCTCGCTGAAGAGCGGATATTCGAGCGCTGCGCGGAAAATAAGCGACTGGTCGTAGGCGGAGCTGTAATGCCCCTCGGCGGGGAGACCGTTGGTGTTCACAAAGTGAGTGTTCGTGCAGCCGAGGTCAGCCGCCTTCTGGTTCATCTGCTCCACAAAGCCGCTGATGCTGCCGCCGAGATAGCGGCCGATGATGTTGCAGGCCTCGTTTGCCGACTGAAGCAGCGCGCAGTAGAGCAGGTCGCGCATGGAAAGCTCCATGCCCGGCACCAGACCGGAGGTGCTGCTGTCGTCGCTCATGCCGTCGCGGCAATCGTTCTGCGCGGTGACCATGGTCGTCAGGTCGCAGCGGCCGGAATCGAGCGCTTCGAGCGCGAGCAGCGCCGTCATGACCTTCGTAAGGCTGGCGGGGGCGCGCTGGTCGTTCTCGTTGTAGCCGTAGAGCATTTTGCCGCTGTCAAGATCGATCACGACGGCGGCCTTGCCGTTGAGCTGCGGCGCTTCCATGGCCCATGCCGACGGCGCAAATGCCGTCATCATAAGGCACATGAGAAGAAAGAGCGGAAAAATTTTTATTTTTTTCATTTTGTTCTCCCGTTTTTTCAGGAATATGTTATAGTATTTATAGATAGGGCATTTGCCGCAGCACGGCAATACCATTAGCAGGCAAAGCCCATAAAGTGTATTATATCTAATTATTCCTGCCCCGTCAAGCGAATGGGCGCATGGCAAAAAACGGAGAGCTTAATGAAAATTCTTGTAGTTGATGATGAAAAGCTGCTCGTCAAGGGCATCAAGTTCAATCTTGAGAACGAGGGCTATACGGTCGATTCCTGCTATGACGGCGAGACCGCCGTCACGATGGCGCGCGATGGGAACTATGACCTTATAATTCTCGACCTGATGATGCCGAAGAAGGACGGGCTCGAAGCCTGTCAGGAGATCCGCAGCTTCTCCA
Source organism: uncultured Oscillospiraceae bacterium (assembly GCA_934591725.1). Taxonomy (GTDB): domain Bacteria; phylum Bacillota; class Clostridia; order Oscillospirales; family Oscillospiraceae; genus Limivicinus. Next base: position 3,040 of record CAKTPR010000119.1, on the reverse strand, counting down.
CCGTGCCGATAATCATGCTCACCGCGCGCAGCGAGGACGCAGACCTGCTCATGGGCTTTGAGTCCGGCGCGGACGATTATGTAACGAAGCCCTTCAACATCCTCGCCCTCAAGGCGCGCATCCGGGCACTCCTGAGAAGGGCGTCCATAGCCGCGGCTCCCGCCGCTGCCGAGGAAAAGAGCGGCACGATAAGCCGCGGCCACATCACCGTGGACGAGGCCAAGCGCTGCGCAATGAAGAACGGCGATGAGGTCGAGCTTACGATGAAGGAGTTCGATCTTATCCTGTTCCTTATGAAGAACCCCGGCAAGGTATACAGCCGCGAAGCGCTGCTCGACCTCGTGTGGGGCTATGACTATCAGGGCGATACGCGCACCGTGGACGTGCATATCCGCCGCCTGCGCGAGAAGCTCGAGCTCAATCCCGCCCAGCCGGAATACATCATCACCAAGTGGGGAGTGGGGTATTACTTTGCAGATTAAACGCTGGACATTCAGATCCGGCAGCATCCGCTTTCAGTTCTTCTCCTTCTTAGCGATGCTGCTGCTGATCCTGCTCCTGCTGCTGAATGTCTATCCGCTCATCTCCGCGCGCGACGCCGTGTTTCAGGAGAAGGAGAAGGCCATGGAGAGTCAGGCCGCGACGCTTGCCTCCGCGCTTGCGAGCCTTGATAATCCCGATCAGGAGAGCATTGCCGAGGTGCTGCGATTTCTCGACATTCAGGGCTATGACAGGATAATCGTCGCCGGGAAGACCGGGGACATAGTATACGATACGCAGACGCACGCAAGACCTCAGACCGCTGCGGGCGACCTGCTCTCCGCTCTCGGCAGCAAGACGGTGTTCCGCTCCTCGCAGGAGGATGAGGCCTTTTCCAGCAGCTATGCCATCCCAATCAGCAGCCAGAGCACCATCACTGGGGCAGTGTACCTGCATGAGACGGACGCCGAGCGCGGCCGCATCATAAACGACCTTCAGGTGCAGATACGCACGGTCTCTCTCCTGATCGCCTTTGCGGCGCTCGTGATGGCCGTGGTCTATTCCTCGGTCGTCCTCCAGCGCCTGAACGATCTTGCCAATTCCATGCGCATCGTCGCCGGCGGGGACTATAAGCACCGCCTTGCGATATCCGGCACGGATGAGCTCAGCGAGCTTGGCCGTGAGTTCAATACCCTTACCGAGCGCCTTTACGATACCGAGCACCAGCGCCGCCGCTTCGTCTCCGATGCGTCGCACGAGCTCAAAACGCCGCTTGCGTCGATACGCCTGCTCTCCGACAGCATCGTGCAGAACGAGAACATGGATGCCGAGACCGTGCGCGAGTTCGTCACCGATATCGGCAACGAGGCCGAGCGTCTCCAGCGCACGACCGAGAAGCTGCTTGACCTCTCGCGCTTGGACGACGATATTCAGGTCGTCCCGGAGCCGGTCGATGTAAAGCAGGTGGCCGTGGACGCGATGGTGCTGCTGCGCCCGCTGGCGAAGGAGCATGACGTAAAGCTGCGCTGCGAGCTTGAGGACGGCTGCGTCGTCATGGCGACGGTGGACGATATGTTCCACATCATCTTTAACCTCGTCGAAAACGCGATAAAATATAATGTCCCGAACGGCAGCGTCACGCTGATCCTGAAGGGCACGGACGACAGCGTCCAGTTCACCGTCGCCGATACCGGCATCGGCATTCCGGAGGAGGAGACGTATAACATTTTCTCCCGCTTTTACCGGGTCGATAAAGCGCGCTCGCGCGAGGCCGGCGGCAGCGGGCTTGGCCTGAGCATCGTGCATGACGCTGTCAAGGCGCACGGCGGCTCCATCGCCGTCGGGCAGAACAAGCCGCAGGGCTCACGCTTCATCGTGACCTTCCCGCGGCCCACATCGGAGGAGACAGGCATATGAACAACGTAAAAAGGATCCAGCAGGAGCTGCGCCGCCGCGGGCTTGACGGCGTGCTCGTCACCGATGAGAAGAACCAGCGCTACGCTTCGGGCTTCCCGATAACGGACGGCGCGGTCGTCGTGGGCTTGGAGAAGTCATGGCTCATAACGGACTCGCGCTATATCGAGGCCGCCGAAGCCGCCGTCGACGGCAGCCTCACCGAGGTCGTCCTCTATGACCGGGAGCACCCGCTCACCGGTATCATCCGCAGCCTGTGCTCCGGCATGGCGCGCCTTGCCGCCGAGGATAAAAAGCTCAGCCATGCGGGCTATCTCGGCTATGAAAAGGCTCTCGGCCGCGAGCTGCTCCCAGCGGGGGATATGTTCGAGACGCTGCGCGCGTCAAAGTCCGAGGAAGAGATCGCCTGCATGATCGAGGCACAGCGCATAAGCGAAAAGGCGCTGGAGACAGTGCTGCATATAATTAAGCCCGGTATGACCGAGAGACAGGTCGCCGCGGAGCTGGTCTACAACATGCTCAAAAACGGCTCCGAGGGCAATTCCTTTGACCCCATTGTCGTCACCGGCAGCAAGACGAGCCTGCCGCACGGCGTGCCGGGGGACAAGGTGATACAGTCCGGGGACTTTGTCACGATGGACTTCGGCAGCATAAAGCACGGCTACTGCTCCGACATGACGCGCACTGTCGCCGTCGGGAGCGCGAGCGAGGAGATGCGCAATGTATATGACACCGTCCTGCGCGCGCAGCTTGCGGGCATCGCGGCGGCGAGAGCGGGCGTGCCCGGCAGGGAGATAGACGCTGCGGCGCGCAAGGTCATTTCGGACGCGGGCTATGGAAAATATTTCGGCCACGGCTTCGGGCACGGCCTCGGCCTTGACATCCACGAATGGCCGAACGCGAACCCCTCCGGTGAAACTCCGATGCCCGCGGGCGCGGTGTGCTCGGCGGAGCCGGGGATATATATTCCCGGACGCTTCGGCGTGCGCATCGAGGACGTTATGGTCATCCGTGATACCGGCGCCGAGATCATCACCAGGGCTCCCAAGGAGCTGCTGGTGCTGTAAAACGCACAGAAAATTTGCGCGGCATCAAATAATGCTTGCAAAATTCGCGGAGATACTGTAAAATATCAAAGATAAATAAT
>CAKTPR010000118.1 GCA_934591725.1 uncultured Oscillospiraceae bacterium | reverse complement strand
CTCGAAGCGGCCATAAAGGCGCTCTTCCCGCTGCCGCAGGTTCCTGCGGGCGAGATACTCACGAACGCGCGTCAGGCCGAGGCGATATCCCGTGCGCTTGAGAGCATGGACGCCGCCTTTGCCGCCATGAACGACGGCTGCACGCCCGACATCGTCCTGACCGAGACTGAGGGAGCGATGTCCGCCATAGGTGAGCTCACCGGCCGCAGCGTCCGCGAGGATGTGACGAACAGGATATTTGAACGCTTCTGCGTCGGAAAGTGAAACAGCATGAATTATAAAACGATAGACATGGAAAATTTCCCCCGCCGCGCGCACTTTGAATATTTCAAAGGCCTTGCCTACCCGTATGTCGGCTTCACGGTCAACGTCGATATAACGGAGTTTCTCGCCCAGCAGAAGCGGCTTGGCCTTCCGTTTTATTTTGCGCTGTCCTACTGCGCGACCCGCGCGGCGAACAGCGTGCCGGAGTTCCGTCGGCGCATACACGGGGACGGCATCATTGAATACGATTGGTGCCACAGCTCGTATACCGTCGCCCTGCCTGATGAGACCTACTGCTACTGTACGCTCGAATGCTGCATGCCGTTTGAGGAGTATCTGCCGCGCGCTGCGGAAGCATGGGAGCACGCGAAGGCGGACTCCTCGATTGAGGACGGCGAGGACGCGGATTCTCTGCTGTTCTTTTCGAGTATCCCTTGGATGAGCTTTACCTCCGTCATCCAGCCGACGCCCTTCCCTGCCGACTCGAACCCGCGCATAACATGGGGAAAGTATTTCCGTCAGGACGATAATGTGCTGCTCCCGCTCGCGGTGCTCTGCAGCCATGCGCTTGTGGACGGGCTGCATATCTCCCGGTTTTACTCCGCGCTCGACCGCGAGCTTGCGGAGCTGACGGTTCAGCTTTGCGCTGCATCCGGTAATTAAGGAGCTTCCCGGTGCATTTTGCCCGATTTACTATTGACATCAGCCCCGCTGTGTGCTATCATAATCCAGCAACATCGGCATGCAGAAGTACCCAAGAGGCCGAAGGGGCTCCCCTGCTAAGGGAGTAGGTGTCTAAAAAGCACGCGAGGGTTCAAATCCCTCCTTCTGCGCCAATCCGCCGCAAGCTTACAAGCTTGCGGCGGATTCTTTTATTCATTTACAAGCTAAGAGCGCTCCGGACGGAGCGCTCTTCCTATACCATATTGCCTCGTTCCCTCAGCCGCAGAACTGCGCTATCGCGGCGTCGATGTCCGCGGCGCAGGCGGCGGCGATGGCCTCGTCGCCCGGCTGGAGCGGATATAGCGGCGCGCGCACGCTGCCGATATCCGGCGCTCCGCGCAGGCGGAGGATCTCTTTTATCATGGCGTACATGTTCCCCTGCCCCGAACACATCTTGTAAATGATGTGGCAGCAGGCGTCCTGTATAGCGCGCGCAGGAATGATGTTTCCCGCCCGGACAAGGGCGTATATACGCTCGTACAGCTCCGGCATGGCAGCGTAGGTGCCGCCGATGCCGCCGATCGCGCCCGCCGCGAGCCCTGAGAGGAGCTGCTCATCCGGGCCGTTGAAGACTATCGCGCCCTCGTCGCGCCACATCTCAATGTCCTGTATCGGCATGGAGGAGTTCTTCACGCCGATCACGTTCGGCACGGAGAGCATCGTGCGCAGCAGGGAGCTGTTCAGCCCCGTACCGGCAAGCTGCGGGATGTTATAGATGATGAAATCCGTATTCGGCGCGGCGGAGGCGATGTCGCTCCAGTACTTTGCCACCGCGCGGTCAGGCAGGTGGAAGTATATGGGCGGGATGGCGGCGATGCAGTCCGCGCCCACGCTCTCGGCATGAGCGGCAAGCTCCATGCTGTCGCGCGTGTTGTTGCAGGCAACGTGCGCGATGACCGTGATGCGTCCCGCGGCCTGTTCGATGACCGCCTCAAGCACGGCCTTGCGCTCGGCCACGGACTGGTAAATGCACTCGCCGGACGAACCGCCGACGTACACGCCCGTCACCTTTTTGCCTATCAGATACTCCGTAAACGCGCGCACGCGCTCAGGCGACACCTCGCCCGCATCGTCATAGCAGGCATAGAACGCCGGGATAATGCCCTGATATTTCGTGAGGTCTATTGCTTTCATTGTACACTCCTTGTATTTGCCCTTGTCTCAGCCCTTGACTGCGCCCATCGTGATGCCTCTCGTGAAATACTTCTGGAAGATGAGAAACACTATGATGATCGGCACGGCAGCAAAGGCAGCGCCCGCCATGATAAGTCCGAAGTCCGTCGAGTTTTCCGCCTGCATCTTCGCAATGCCCAGGGAAATGGTCAGGTTCTTCGTGCTTGAGAGCATGATGAGCTGCATGAAATAGTCGTTCCAGGAATTAATGAACGTGAAGATGGCAAGCGCGCCGACACCGGGCTTTATCATGGGGAAAACTATCTGGTTGAAGGTCTTGAGTTCGCCCGCGCCGTCTATCCTCGCCGCCTCAAGTATCTCGCCGGGGATGCTCTCAGCGAACTGCTTTATAAGGAACACGCCGAACGGCCAGCCGACGATCGGGTAAATGACCGCGCTGAGCGTGTTATAGAGCTTGAGCGAGGACATCTCGCGGATGAGCGGGATAAGGATGACCTGCTTTGGCAGCGCCATCGCGCAGACGATCAGTGTGAAGATGAGCGTCCGCCCGACGAAGCGCTTCTTTGCCAGCGCGTACCCCGCAAGCGCCGAGGTCACGCAGGTGAGGAGCATCGCCGCGACCGCCATCCACACGGTGTTGAGCATCCAGCGGATCGCGCCGGGCACGGTCGGCCCGACGGAGAACGCCACAGGGTTTCCATCTGCCGAGAAATATTGGCTGAACGGGATATAGAACTCCCACAGCGGAGCCTTGAGCTTGCTCATGAGCGTCTGGTAATTTTTCAGCGTCCACTCGCTCGGCCACCAGACGGGCGTGACGGAGTTTACCTCCTTGGCCGTCTTGAACGAGCCCGTGATTATCCAATAGAGCGGGAAGGTGAAGAGCAGCGCAAGGATGATGATTATCACAAGGGTGATGATGCGGTTCGCTTTTGATTTACCCTGCATATGTCCTGCCCCCCCTAATCCGACTGCCCCAGCTTGAACTGGATGGCAGAGAGCACCGCGATGATCACCATGAGCACAACGCCCATCGCGTTGCCGTAGCCGTAGCGGTAGAGCTTGAACGCGGTGTAATAGATGTAGTACATTATCGTGTCCGTGCTGTGCGTCGGCCCGCCGGAGGTGAGCAGCTGGATAAGCGCAAAGCACTGGAAGGAATTTATCGTAGTGATGATGAGTATGTAGAGCGTTGTGGGCATGATCTGCGCCCACTTGATCTTCCAGAACACCTGACGGCGGTTCGCGCCGTCGACCTGGGCCGCCTCGACGAGCGTGTGGTCGACGTTGCCGAGCGCCGAGACGTAGAGCACTATCGGCTGGCCGACAGAGGTGGTGAAGAGGATGAGGATGATGCACCAGAGTGCAAAGCGCGCGTCGCCCAGCCAGTTTATGTTCTGGTCGATGATGCCGGTGCTCTTGAGAAGATAGTTGAAAACACCGTAGCGGTTGTTGTACATCCACTTCCATACGACCGTTACCGCGACGGAGCCGGTGACGACCGGCAGATAAAAGATGCAGCGGAAGGCCGAGGTCAGCGCGGGCTTCATATCATATATCGCGGTGGCGACCCAGAGCGAGAACGCGCACACCGTGGGCACGGCTACTACGACGATGACGACAGTGTTCTTCAGCGCGCCGAGGAAGAGCTCATCCTGAAAAAGCTCCTTATAATTATCCAGCCCGACAAAGACGTCCACGGCATTCTTGCCCATATTGGAGTCAAACAAGCTGGTGTATATGCACATGAACATGGGATACAGCACGAATGTGACGAAGAAGAACAGGCTTGGCAGCAAAAACAGATAGCCTGCTATCGTCTCCCGCCGCACGAGTGCGCGGCTCATGCCGTTGTTGGACTTGAACATAGGGTCGATTCCCCCTTGCGGATCATGTAGTTATCAGCACACCCTCTCTGCGCTGGGGCACAGAGAGGGTGCGCGCTTTGATTAAAAGGAGATGCTGTGCGTTTCAGACTGTCACATCAGCCTGCTGCCGCGGCGTTTGCGTTGGTGCAGAACTCTGCGACCTCGGTGGCAACGTCACCGCCGCCGCCGATGCGCTGGAGCATATTCCACCACTCGGTGCGGGCAGTCGCCCAGCCGGAGGTGACCTGATAGTAGTCGCCAAGGTAAGGCATGAGCTTGGTGTACTCGTTCATGATTGCGTTGTCAGCCCAGATGCCGGTGAGGTCGATGCCCTCGGCGGTGTCGCGCACGGCAAAGTAGTTGGCAGCCTTGACTGCGTCGGGAGTGCCCTCGCCGTCGGCGAAGTACTTGATGAAGGTCTTGGCAGCGTCGATCTTGGCAGCATCGCCGTTATCGAACACGCCGAAGCCCCAGATACCGCCCTGAAGCTTGCTCTCGCCGGTCTCGGAGGGGAAGCTCATGAAGACGATCTTTTCGCCGTCGTTGGTGAGCTCGGCGTCATTGTTGTCGGAGTTGAGCTGCTGGGCGATGTTCCAGCAGAACGCCATCTTGAGGATGCCCTGACGGAAAGCGGTGATCTCCTCGCCGCCGTTCTCGGCTGCGTTGAAGTAGATGCCGTCCATGCTCTGGAGAAGCTCAAGAGCCTTTATGTTCTCGGGGGAGTCAGCAGTGTATGCGGTGTGCTCGGCATTGGTGAAGGTGCCGCCGTAGAGGTTGTTGACGAGGGCGCGGGTGCCCTGATCGCCGCCCTGACCGGA
>CAKTPR010000117.1 GCA_934591725.1 uncultured Oscillospiraceae bacterium | reverse complement strand
TAAATATCGTCAATGACTCTGGAGGGGGGAGCCTCAAGCACCTCAGGGTGCTGGAACAGATAGCGGATCGCCTGAAGGAACTGTGCGTAATAGTGCCCGTCGACCGTGCGCTCATCCATGACGAACTTGCAGTCAACATACTTATGGTCGACCATATTGCCGTGGCGGTCAAGCTCATAAGCATGACGCTTCGCGCCGAAGGCGATGAACACCGGGAGCGTACCGAAGTTATATATATGGTGGAAGATAGGCCCAATGCGCAGAGAGCCGAGGTCGGTAATGATCATCGAGCCGTGGAAGGGGCTTGCCTCGGTCAGGCTTTCGGGGAGCCAGCCGAAGTAGTCCAGCATACGGACGATCGCAAGTGCGAAGCGGAGCAGGAAGCGCGGCGCGCGGCAGAAGGTCTCGGCAACGGCCTCGGTGTTGTTGTTTTCGTCGGAAGCCTTGATCTCGTCTATCTTCTCGTTCATCTTGCGGTAGACGTCGAAGATGGTGTCGGTCGGTTCAAAATGGACTTTGATGGTCGTCTCCGTAGCGTCGACGGAAAGGCTGCGCTTGACGGTCATGACGACGGAGATATCGTCACGCGCGTAGATGCGGCGGCCGACGACGAAGCGGTTGATGCCGGGAAGCATGGACACGCCGCGGACATATGCCGCGATGATGAAGTGCAGGATGCCGATGCCCTTATAGCCCTGAACGCGGAGCTGACGCAGGCGGCGGTCAACATCGGAGACCTCGAAGCTCTCCTCATACTGGTTGGATGCGTCGTTGCGCGTGGGCATGATATAGGGGATGAACTTGGAGAAAGCGGGAAGGGAACGGAGAAGCCGGCCTTCCTTCCTGTCGCCGAAGCGGCGCTTGTATGTACTCATATCTGATCCAGCCTTTGCTTTTAATTTTTTAAGCTTTTTGTATTATACTATCAATCCGGCGTTATTACAAGTACAATCTTGACCAAATGTCTGAAAATTCACGCAATATGCCGTCGGAACCGCTTGAAAACGTGGACGCACTGTGCTAATATTGCAGCTAAATTGAAAAAAATGAAAAGAGGTATGCGGCATGGACAGCTGCCATGTGAGGATTGCAAAAACTGAAGACGCGGAGAAGCTGCTGGCGATCTACGCGCCCTACGTTGAAAACACTGCCATCACCTTTGAATACGAAGTCCCGTCGACAGAAGAGTTCCGGGAGCGCATCGAGCATACGCTCAGCCACTATCCCTACCTTGTCGCCGAGCGTGACGGCGAGATAATGGGCTATGCCTACGCTTCCGCGTTCAAGGAGCGCGCCGCCTACGCATGGGCGGTGGAGACGAGCATATATATCCGCACCGACGCGAAGCACCTCGGACTCGGCAAGCTCCTGTACAACGCGCTTGAGGGCGCGCTGAGGCTTCAGAACATCACGAACGTCAACGCCTGCATCGCGCACCCGACGGTGCCGGACGAATACCTGACGCTCAACAGCGAGCAGTTCCATGAGCATCTAGGCTACAGGTTCGTCGGCAGGTTCACGGGCTGCGCGTATAAGTTCGGCCGCTGGTACGACATGGTCTGGATGGAGAAGCATATCGGCGAACACGCCGCCGAACCCGCGCCAGTCAGAAGCTTTGACGATATCCGTCCGGAGCTGAAGGAAAAATACGGGATAGAATAAAAGCAAAGGCTCTGTGACAATGGCAGTTCCGCCATTGTCACAGAGCCGAATTTTTTTCTGACCTTTACAGAATGTGCACCGCGTCCGGATCGAAGCGCAGGCTGCACTCCTCGCCGACGGCGTAGATGCGCTTGTTCTTGGGGTTATTCTCGGTGAGCTTCACGAGAGTGTTCCCGACCATGACATGATAGTTCTGGTACGAGCCCATGAAGCAGCTGAGAATGACCTTGCAGGGCAGGCCGCCCTCGTCGGCAAGCGTCGCCGCTTCGGGACGCAGGACAAGCGTGTAGTCCTTCCCTACCTCGAGCCCGTCAACTGCCGCGACGCGCAGCTCTGTGCCCTCGATGTTCATGACAGCCTGAGCGCCGTCAATGCTCTTGAGAGTACCGCGCAGGAAGTTTGCTTCGCCGATGAAGTCGGCGACGAACTCGCTGTTCGGATGGTAGTAAATCTCCTGCGGGGTGCCGACCTGAGCGACAACGCCCTTGTTCATGATGATGATCTGATCCGACAGCGCCATTGCCTCGCTCTGATCGTGCGTGACATAGATGGCCGTGATGCCGACCTCCTGCTGGATGCGGCGTATCTCCGTGCGCATCGAGACGCGCAGCTTCGCGTCAAGGTTCGAGAGCGGCTCATCGAACAGCAGGACGGACGGTTCGATGACCAGCGCGCGGGCGAGCGCGACGCGCTGCTGCTGACCGCCGGAGAGCTGGTTGGTCATGCGCCCCTCCATCCCCGTCAGCTCGACGAGGTCGAGGATCTTCATGACGCGCTCCTTTATCTCCTCCTTCGGCACCTTGCGCAGCTTGAGCCCGTAGGCGACGTTATCGAACACGTTATAGTGCGGCAGAAGCGCGTAGCTCTGGAACACCATCGCCGTGTCGCGCTTATTCGGGGTAAGCTCGTTTATCGGCTCCTCGCCGAGGTAAATTTCGCCCTCGTCCGGGCTTTCAAAGCCCGCGATCATGCGCAGGGTCGTGGTCTTGCCGCAGCCGGAGGGGCCGAGGAGAGTCACGAAGCTGCCCGGCTCGATGTTGAGCGAGGTATCATGCACGGCATAGAAGTCCTTGCCGGTTTTGGGATCCTGATATATTTTGGAGATATGCTCCAGACGGACGCCTTTCTTTGTTTTTTCCATGGCTCAGTCGACCTCCTTGAGTTTCTTGCTGGTGCCGAAGTGCTTGATGAACAGGTTCATCAGCAGCACCGCGCCGTAGGTGATGATGATAAGAATGGTTGCAAACGCGCAGGCAAGGCTGTAGGAGCCCTTCTCCGCAAACTCGTTGATCTGCACCGTGATGAGCAGAAACTGCGGCGTCACGAGCAGGATGATCGCGGAGATAGCGGTTATGCTGCGCACGAAGGCCGTGACAAGGCCGGAGAGGAAGGAGTCCTTAATGAGCGGGAGCGTCACGGTCATGAATACCTTGAAGCTGTCCGCGCCCATGTCGTAGGCAGATTCCTCGATGGACTTGTCTATCTGCCGCAGCGCGGAGATACCGCTGCGCGTACCGGTCGGCAGGGAGCGGACAACAAAGACGATGATGAGGATAAGCCCCGTGCCGTAGATGCCCTGCAGAAAGCCCGTGTGGAACACGCCGCTTGCAAAGCCGCGGATGTAGCCGACGCCGAGAACAGTGCCGGGGACGGCCATCGCGAGCATGGACACCGCCTCGATAAAGCCCTTGGCCCTGAACCTGCGCTTTACGACGAGGTAGGAGATTATCATGCTCAGCAGCGCCGTTATCGGAGCGGCGATCAGCGAGAGCACGAAGGAGTCACGGAAAGCCTGGAAGCCATGGTAGCGCGTGAAGACGAGCTTGAACCACTTGCCCGTGAGCGGGAAGAACTTATAGCCCCAAGTCGGGAAGAAGGAGCCGATGGGCACGCAGATATACATCAGGATAACGAAGCCTGCTGCCAGCCCGCAGAGCACCGTCAGCGGTACGCGCACGCTCTTGTCCTCGATGAGCATTCTGCCGCGCGAGGCCTTGCCGGTCAGCGTCGCGGCGGTCTTGGCTTCGAGGTAATACTTCTGCACGGCGAACATCAGCAGCGTTATGCACAGCAGCACGACCGCCATCGCCGCAGCGCCGGCCTTGTCATAAGCGCCGGTGATCTGGAGATAGATTGTCGTTGCCAGCGTATCATACGAGCCGCCGATTATCATGGGGTTAGCAAAGTCCGCGATGGACTCGATGAATGTAACAAGGAAGGCGTTGCCGAGGCCGGGGAGCATCAGCGGCAGCGTCACGCTCGTGAACACCTTCATACGCCCCGCGCCCATGTCGCGCGCGGCCTCCTCAAGCGAGGGGTCAATGTTCTTGAGCAGTCCCTTGAGCATCATGTAGCAGACCGGGAAGAAGGTCAGCGTCTGGACGATGACGATGCCCCAGTAGCCGTAGACGCTGTTGTCGTAAATGCCGAGCAGGAAGCGCGTGATGATGCCCGCCTTGCCGAAGAGCATTATCATCGACAGCGACAGCACAAACGGCGGTGACACGACCGGCAGCATCGACACGACCTTGAACAGGCCCCCCACGAATTTGTTCATGCGCACATAGACCTCAACATACGCAAACAGCAGACCTATGAGCGCGGAGAGTATGCCGACGAGGAAGCCCACCTTCAGCGTGTTCGTTATCGCCTTGGTGAAGGTCGGCATATTGAAGATGCGCTTGAAGATATCAAAGGTGAGTCCATTGTCGCTCACGAAGCTATCCACCAGCAGTATCGCCAGCGGGTAGAGAATAAACAAAGTCAGAAATGTTATCAGCACGACGATGGTCGTGACCATGATCGGGTCGGCCATGAGCTTCTTCCGATCCAGCGCCGCGCCCTGGCTTCTTGCCATATGTATTCTCCTCTCTTTGAAAGGATTCAGATTCTAAAAAAGGAAGGCGGCAGCGCCGCCTTCCTTGCGGATATTATTGATCACTCGGTCTTGAAACGATCCGCACCGGTGTCAGCGCCGGCAGCGGCAATCGCGTTCATGACTTCCTCAATGTAGGTGCCGATGTTCTGCTTTGCATCCTCGAAGTCATAGTCCATGACGTTGTCGGGATCAAGGCCGAACTCTGCTGCCTGAGTGGGCTGCTCGGCGTTGTCAATGACGAGGAACTGGTAGGAGCCGTTGTCCTTGGCGAGGTTCACGCAGTCGGGAGACAGAGCGTACTCGATCCAGAGCTTTGCAGCGTTGGGGTGAGCGCAGCCCTTGAAGATAGCGGTAGCGCCGATCTCGAAGGAGGTGCCGGTGCTGGGGATGATGAGTTCGATGTTCTCATAGCCGTTGTCAACGATCTGGGTGATGCCGTCATGCAGGAAGCCGATGCCGATGACGCACTCACCGGTGCCGACGTTCTTGGACGGGCCGGAGCCGGACTTGGTGTA
>CAKTPR010000116.1 GCA_934591725.1 uncultured Oscillospiraceae bacterium | reverse complement strand
TGCATCGGCTGCACGATGAAGCTCTATAACAACGAGGATGCGGGCATCGAGCGCACACGCACCTGCTGCTCGCTCGACGATGTGGAGGACGCGCGCAGCGTCGCCTACGCGCTGGGCATGCCGTTCTACGTGTTCAACTTCACGGACGATTTCCGAAGCACGGTCATCCGCCGGTTCATCGACAGCTACGAGCACGGCGTCACGCCGAACCCGTGCATCGACTGCAACCGCTTCATGAAGTTCGGCAAGCTCTTCGACCGCGCGAAAATTCTGGGCTGCGACTATGTCGTGACCGGGCATTACGCGCGCATCGAGGAGCAGGACGGCGTCTTTCTACTGAAAAAGGCCGCTGACGAGAGCAAGGATCAGAGCTATGTGCTCTATGCCATGACGCAGGAGCAGCTCGCGCACGTCATGTTCCCGCTCGGTGATATGCGCAAAACAGAGGTGCGCGCCCTTGCTGAGAAGTGCGGCTTTGTGAACGCGGCAAAGCCTGACAGTCAGGATATCTGCTTTGTCCCGGACGGGGACTATGCCGGGGTCATAGAAAAGCACACCGGGCACAGGCCGGTGTGCGGGAACTTTGTGGACAAGTCCGGCAACGTCCTTGGCCAGCACAAGGGCGTGATACACTACACCATCGGCCAGCGCAGGGGGCTCGGCATCTCCGCACCCGCGCCGCTGTACGTCTGCGATATCTGCCCGCACACGAACGAGGTCGTCCTCGGCGGCAATGATGAGCTGTTCCGCCGCGAAGCGGATGTTATAGACTTCAACTGGATAAGCGGCGCCGCGCCCACGCATGGGCTGCGCTGCAAGGCGAAGATACGCTACCGCCACCCCGAGCAATGGGCGACGGTGACGCCGGCAGGCAGCAGCGCCGTCCACATCGTCTTTGACGAGCCGCAGCGCGCGATAACCCCCGGTCAGGCCGCCGTGCTCTATGACGGTGACACCGTCCTCGGCGGCGGAGTGATACAGAAAAATCAAAACCACGCGTAAAGAGCGTGGTTTTTGATTTTTCTGGCTTTATTCCTTTACGGTGCCGTCGGGGTTGAACAGCGGCAGCGGAGCGAGGCAGATAATGTCATGTCTCTTCTGCGCGTCGCCCTCGGCGAGAACTGCCATCCTGCCGGCGACGATGCCGCCCGCACGGGTGACAAGCTCCTCCATAGCGCGGAGGGATTCGCCTGTGGAAATAACGTCGTCAATGATGAGCATACGCTTGCCCTTGATGAGCTCGGCGTCGGCGGTATCGATGACGAGCTTCTGCACGCTCATCGTGGTGATGGACTTGACATCCACCTCGAACACACCGGACATATAGGCCTTGGGGCCTTTGCGGGCGAGGAAGTACTTATCCGCGCCGCTCTGGCGGGCCATTTCATACAGCAGAGGGATCGCCTTGGCTTCCGGTGCGATCAGGTAATCGTACTCGGGAGCGCGCTTGAGCAGCTCGGCGGCGCAGTGAACGGTAAGCTCCACATCGCCGAACATGACGAATGCGCCGATGTACAGGTCGTCAGATACCTTGCACAAGGGCAGCTCGCGTTTCAAGCCGGCAACGTCCATCTCGTAAGTCATTTTTTGATTCCTCCTGAGAAATCTATAAATTATAACGTGTTTATTTTACAGAAATCACGGAAAAAATCAAGAACTATATTAAAAAAATTCGGAAAAATCAGTCATCGTTGGGAAAAAATTTTATGCCGCCCAGTGTTTTTCGGAGCATCAGCTTATCTGTTCAGCTCCATGCGCAGGTCGTAGCGCACGGGGTTATAGAGCATGTCGGACAGCTCCATGGCGATATTGGACGCAGTATAAGACACACGCTCAACGTGCAGAAGGGCGCTGCCGTCCTGTATACCGAGCAGCTCCGCTTCCTTACGGGAGGCATTTTTCGCAGAGACAGTCTGCGTGGCGTGGACAAGCTCAAGCCCGTTCTCCTCCAGCAGCTTATACACCGAATCGGCATGGTACGTCTCCGTGAGGAAGCCGCCGCAATACTCCAGCGGGTACCAGCAGTCGTGAATGGCAAGAGGAATACTGTCCGCCGTGCGCAGGCGGCGCAGACGGAAAACCGGCGCATCCACCTCAATGCCAAGCCTCGCGGCGACATATGGCGAAGCCGTTTCACGCGCGCATAATAGGATCAGCGCGCCGGGGGTGTGCCCCATTTTTTCAGGTCTTCAGATAAGCCCGCGAGGCGGTTGGTCTGGCGGATCATGTGCGGGTATGCAATGGTAGGGCTCTTGCCGCGGACACGCTCAAGAGTACCATTATCAATGAGTGTCTGAACCGCTTTTCTCGCAGTCACACGGCTGACTTTATAATTCTCTGTGAGCCATTTTTCCGTCGGGAGTTTGTCCCCTGGGTTGAGCACACCGTCTGCGATCTGGCGCTTGATCGCCTCTGCGACCTGCCAATAAAGCGGGACAGGATATTTGTGATCAACTGGACTGCGCATACATTCCTCCATGCGGCGATGCCGCAATATACAAAAAATTATAAATAAAACATATATAAATATATGTAAGCATAAAACAGATGAAAAGTCAATTTGAAAATTAGAAAAAGCGCAGGTTTCCCGGCGAAAAAGTGAAAATTCGCAGAATAGACAAAAACAATACAAAACGAAGACAATTTGAGGGTCATTAAAAGATATAGCAAATACGAAATTATACTTAGACGGCCAAATGCAGGGAAAAAGGAGACGAATATGACAGGATTGATAATCGCGACTCACGGTGACCTTGCGGCAAGCGCGCTGGATGCGGCAGAGCTGCTCGTAGGCGAACAGGAGCAGGTCGAAACGATAGGCTTTCGTCCGGGGGACAGTCTTGAACTGCTGCTGGAGCGTTTTACTCAGGCTATAAACCGGCTGGAAGATTGCGAAGAGATACTCGTGCTTACGGACATCAAGGGCGGAAGCCCCTGCAACGCGGCGACCGTGATGAAAGCCAAGAACCCGAAGCTGAGAGTAGTGGCAGGGCTGAGCATCCCGCTGCTGGCGCAGTTTTTTGAAAGCAAAGCAAACGGAGAGACTCTTGCCGATTCCATAGACGAGCTTATTGAGATAGGCAAGCTGTCATGATAGGCGACAGCCCCAATGACGGCCAATCGGCGGCAGCGGCAGGTGTGATTTCATCCCGCTGATGTGCGGCGAGGGCTTCAAAAAGCCCGGCGCGGCAGATTCCGTCCCATGCGCGGCGCGTGTGGGCTCGCTGAGAGAGTTGGCGGACTGCATAAACTGATATCGAATAATTACTAAACAGGAGAACACGGTGTGATCGTCGGCAGTTCGATAAAAAAGGACGGCAACGTGTGGAACGCGGTCGATGTACAGCGAGTGCGCCGTCTTGTTGACAGCGCGCAGGAAAAATGAACCGCGGGGCATTCCATAGGGAAAACGGAGGTTTGCAATGAAGCTTCTATCCATGAATACAGCAATATACTCCTGCACACGGTTCGAGGAGTTAGCGGCAGAGTTTTCGATCGGGCGCGGTGATGTCATACTCACGAACCGCTATATACTCTCCGGAGCTGCGCTTGAAGCAATGAACGGTGCGAGCGTGATATGGAAAGAGGACTACGGCAAGGGTGAGCCGACGGATGTGATGGTGAACGCAATACGCGCGGAATGCCCGCGCGATGCAAAGCGTATTATCGCCATCGGCGGCGGTACGGTCATGGACGTGGCAAAGCTGCTGGTTCTGCCGCTGGACAAACCGCTGGAGGACTTTCTCGCGCCGGATGCCGAGTTTATCCGTGAGCGGGAACTTATCCTTGTGCCCACTACCTGCGGCACAGGGAGCGAGATGACCAACATATCCATCATCACATTCACCGGCATACACTTCAAGGGCGGCATTGTTTCCGACACGCTTTATGCCGATACTGCGGTACTCATCCCGCAGCTGCTCGAAGCGCTGCCGGCAAAAGCGTTTGCGTCGAGCCTTATAGATGCGCTTATCCATAGCGTAGAGTCGTATATCTCGCCCAAGGCAAATTCGTTGACACGTATGTTTTCTGTCCGTGCTATGGAGCTTATGATCCACGGCATGAAAAAGCTCACGATACTGGGGAGCGAACATCGCATGGATTTTGCCGGTGAGCTGCTGCTTGCAAGCACGCTCGCCGGAGTCGCCTTCGGGAACGCGGGCTGCGGTGCGGTACACGCGATGAGCTATCCGCTCGGAGAGAAATACCACGCGCCGCATGGGCTTTCAAACTACTGTATGTTTCTTGCCGTGCTGAGAGAGTATAAGCACGCTGGCGGGGGCACACGGCTTGCAGAGCTGGAAAACATACTTTCCGCGGCGCTTGAATGCGGACCTGAAAAGGTATATGATGAGCTTGAGCAGCTTTTGGAATGCTTCTATCCGCGAGGCGGCATGCACTCGTTCGGAGCAGCGGAAGAAGATATCCCTGCGTTCATAGAGAATGTGCAGCAAAAGCAGGGGCGGCTCATGGCGAATGCCTGCGTTCCGCTCGACGCGGCGCAGCTTAGAAATATATACCTGACATCCATGTAAAGGAGAACGAATATGACCGTAGCCGAAGCCGTAAAGGACAGCAAAAGCGGCGGACTCTTTAATCGGGCGCTGATAGAATATGGACAGTCTCAGCTTCGCGAGGATGAGGATCTGGTGTGTGCCGCTATGGTGTATGTGACGCGCCGAGCCTCGGACCGTGATGGTGCGCCGTCCGGGTATCTTGCGCGTGCCGGAGTCAGCAGTAAGATAAAAATGCTGCTGTGCGTCACGACGCGGCGGTTAGTGTTTTTCAACTATATGTTCGACAATGCCATTGAGTATGAGCTGCCGATGGACGCATCGCCTGTTCTTGATGCCTCCGGCAGCAAAACCGGCTACGGCGTAGGGAATCTGCGTCTCTCCTGCCGCGGCGATGTCTATTTTATTGAGGCAAACCGCAAGCTCACAAACTACCTAAAATCCGGTATTATGGCAGCCATGATGATATACAAGGATAAACTTGCCGGAACGAAACAGGGATCTGCCGAGCCGGAAACCTTGTAAAGCGGCATGTGCAAGATGGTATGGGTCAGCGCAAATTCCGCGAAGGTGGGTCAAACCTTCAAATCACATAAACGCAGAAAAAGTGGCTCTACCCCAACTATTGACTTTGAACCATAATTATTTATTCTTTAACAGGGTAAGACCTAATAAAAATACCGCCCGCATATAGCAGACGGTATTTTTATCAGACAGTAATAAATTACTTGATCTCGACGGTTGCGCCGACAGCTTCGAGCTGAGCCTTGAGAGCCTCTGCGTCTTCCTTGGAGATGCCTTCCTTGACCTTTGCGGGGACGGCTTCGAC
>CAKTPR010000115.1 GCA_934591725.1 uncultured Oscillospiraceae bacterium | reverse complement strand
TCACCGCAGACAGTACCGATTCGTTCAAGTACATCGTGCTCGACGGCGCGCACGTGCCTTTTATGTACGACAAGGACATGAATACCGTCGAGAACGCCACATATGAGCAGCAGATAGAAGCCTCCATGACGATCGCCGGGCTGTACCTCGAACGGCTGAAGGCGGCGGGCGTCTATGACAACTCCGCTATCGTGTTCCTGTCGGATCACGGCAGCACACTGAGTGACGAGGACAAGCGCGAGCACACCCTGCTGATGATAAAGGGCAGAGGAGAAAAGCACGAGTTTGCTGTAAACAGTGCGCCGATCTCATTCGAGGATATGTCCGCGGCGTTTGTGAAGCTCATTGACGGCAGTGTCAGCACAGACGCTTTTGACTGGCGCGAGGGCGACGTGAGAGAGCGCAGATTCTTCTCATACAGCTGGCTGACCTTTACGGACTTTGTAGAGTACATACAGTACGGTCAGGCCGGAGAGCATGAAACTCTTCGCCCCACCGGCAGGGTATACGGCTGATGCGGCACGGGATCATACACGGAGGACAAACATGAAAAACAATTCCGCGCGCTCGGCGCTGCTTATCCTGCTGGCCGGGGCGCTCTGGGGCACGATGGGCATATTCGTGCGCAGGTTCAACGCCTTCGGCTTTGACGCGATGCAGGTCGCGTCCCTGCGCCTTACGGCGGGAGCGGTCATTTTCGTCATCGCGCTCGCGCTGCGCGGCGGCAGAGGCTTTAAGATAGCCGCGCGGGATATCCCGCTGTTTCTCGGTCTGGGGCTTGGGAGCGTGCTGTTCTTCACGGTGTGCTACTTCAAATCGATAGAGATGATGCCGCTGTCCATTGCGGCGATTCTGCTCTACACCTCGCCGATATGGGTGACGCTGATGTCGGTGCTGTTCTTCAAGGAGCGGCTCACGCTCAGGCGCGTCGCGGCGCTGGCTCTGGCCTTCGGCGGATGCGTGCTGGTCTCCGGGCTCGGCGGCGAGGGCCTTACCCCGCTGGGGCTGCTCATCGGCCTGTGCTCCGGCATAGGCTACGGACTGTACAGCATCCTCGGCAGCGTTGCACTGCGCAAGTATGAGCCGCTGACGGTCACGACATACGCGTTCCTGTTCTCCGCGGCGGGTTCATGGCTGATATGCCGCCCGGCGGAGATGCTCTCCATCGCCGCGTCGCTCCCGCCGCTCGGTTTTGCGCTCGATGTACTCGGCATCGCAGTAGTGACGGCGGTCGCGCCGTATCTGCTGTACACGCTGGGGCTGAAGAACACGCCCGCAAGCAAGGCCGCGATCATGGCGACGATAGAGCCGCTTGTGGCAACGGTGCTTGGCATAGTCGTTTTCAGCGAGCCGCTCACACCGGCGGCTGCGGCGGGGATCGTGCTGATACTCGCGGCGATAGTTCTGCTCAATGCGCACGGAAAGGAATAGGCAGTAAATAGGTCTTACGGGATATTGTAAAAGCGATATTCCGTAAGACCTGAGCGTGTCAAAGAACACGTATGCATTAAAGTTACGGGAAGGAAGATACGGTGAAAGAAACCCAGGAGGGGTGTCTTTCACGTCCAATAAGAATAAAATCTGAACTTTTTGAAAGTTCAGATTTTCAAGCAGACTGGAAAAAATGCTTTTTTGACAGTCTTCCTATTTCGCGTCATTTCTCGCTATATATAGTGTATGCTTGCAGTACCGAAGCACAAAATAAGGAGGTTTTGTGATGCAAGCACTAAGGACGCGCCCCGGTACGCGCAGAGGAGGAATTGTCTATCTGCGCACCGGCGACATTTATCCGAACCCGGTTCAGCCCAGAAAGCAGTTTGACAGCGGCGCGCTGGAGGAGCTGAGCCTGAGCATAAAAAATTACGGTATTCTGAACCCTCTCACCGTGCGCTGCCGCGGCGGGCGCTATGAGCTTGTCGCGGGAGAGCGGCGGCTGCGCGCGGCAAAGCTCGCGGGGCTCGACGAAGTTCCGTGCATAATGCTGGACGTGAACATGGAGGACGCAAGCCTTATCGCGCTCATTGAGAATTTGCAGCGGCGCGACCTCGACTTCATTGAGGAGGCCACGGGGATAAGCCAGCTGATACGCATGTTCGGCATGAGTCAGGAGGAGGCGGCGCGGCGGCTTGGAAAATCCCAATCCGCCGTGGCGAACAAGCTGCGTCTGCTCAGGCTGCCGAGCGACGTGCTCGATGCGCTGCGCGCAAACGGCTTGACTGAGCGCCACGGGCGCGCGCTGCTGCGTCTGCCCGACGCGAACGCACAGCGGGCGGCGCTGCAGTACATCATCGAAAACGGCCTGACCGTCGCGGCAACGGACGAGTACATAGAGCTGCTGCTCACGGAGCCCGCCGAGGAGCAGCAGGACGCCGCCGAGCCGAAGCGCACCTTCGTGCTCAAGGACGTGCGGATATTTTTGAACAGTCTCTCAAAGAGCCTTGACCTGATGAAGCAGGGCGGGATAGACGCGGGGATGAAGCGCGAGGAGACCGAGGACTCGCTGATACTCACGATATCCATACCGAAAAACAAGGCGACAGCGACAGCAGCGACATAAGCAGAACAGCTCCGTGCAGATTTTTTACCGCACGGAGCTGTGTTATATAATGGCTGTTAAACCTCAGTCGAGGAACTTGTCAAGCTCGTGCTCGACGGCGGGGTACTTCTTGAGGCCGGAGATATCGACAATCTCACCGCGGGCGACGACCATGCTGACATTGCGCAGCGCCTTGAGGTCGTCAAGGGGATTGGCCGAGGTGACGATCAGGTCGGCACACTTGCCGGGGGCGATGGAGCCGATCTCATCCTCCATGCCGAGGATCTCGGCGTTGCCGAGCGTCGCGGTATAAAGGGCAAAGGCGTTGCTCACACCGCAGTACTTGTGGAAGTAATAGACCTCGCGCCACATATCGTAGTGCGTGATATAGGGGCAGCCGGTGTCGGTGCCGAGACCGACAGGGATGCCGTTTTCAAGGCAGGCCTTGGCGCAGTCGATGATGCCGTCAAAGACGATGCGGCCGTTATACTGCTGCACCTCGGTCGCGCCGATGATGGAGCGGTCGAACAGAGCGAAAGGCAGCGCGGGAGAGATGGTGGCGATGTGGCTCGCAGAGCGCGCCTTGAACAGGCCGATCATCTCGTCATCCGGCTTTGCGCCGTGCTCGATGGTGTCAACGCCGTTTTCGAGCGCGACCTTGACGCCCTCGGTGCTCTCGACGTGTGCGGCAACAGGCAGGCCGAGGCGGTGCGCCTCGTCGCAGGCAGCCTTGACATAGTCCGCGGGCATCTTCATTTCGCCCGGCTCACCTTTCTTGGTCGCGTCGAGCACGCCGCCAGTGATCATGAGCTTTATGAGGTCGGGCTTCGTCGCGGCGATCTCGCGCACGTACTCGGCGGCTTCCGCGGCGGAGGTCGCTTCATAGGCGAGGGAGCCCGCCATGTGCCCGCCGGGGACGGAGACGGCCATGTTGCCGGCGAGGATACGCGGGCCGACGCGCTTGCCGGAGTTGATGTCATCGCGCAGCTTCGCGTCAAGATCCTGTATGCCGCCGACGCTGCGCAGCGTGGTCACGCCGCTGAAAAGTTCGGGCTTGACATAGCCTGCGCACATTTCATAGGCGATCTTCTTCATGAGCGCGTTCGAGGTCATGAGCTTCACGAGCTTCTTGACGTCGGACTGCTTCTTCTTCGGCTTGCCGCTGCCGGGGATATGGACGTGCATATTTATAAGGCCGGGCATGATATAGCTGCCGTTGAGGTCGATGACACGGCAGCCGTCGGTGCTCGCACCCTCGTGCTTGATGCCCTCGATCTTATCGCCGTCGGTGAAGAGGATCATATCCTTTATCGGGGTCATGTCCTTTTCGCCGGTGAGGATGACGCCGTTTATATAGGCTGTTCTGGTGCTCTCGGTGCTGATGTCATTCTTCATTTTCATATTCCTCTCTATATTTTTATTTTTTCAAGCAGTGTTCCGACGCGCGAGGCAAGCTCGCCCAGCGCGCCAGATGTGAACGGGGAGGCAAAACCCGCTTCCGCGAGCAGCTCTGTCCACAGCTTCTCCCCGCCCTGACGGGAAAAGCGCATATATTTAGCGAACGCGTCCTCATAATCATCGAGCGAAGCGAGCAGGAAATTGAAGGCCGCGGTCTGCGCAAGGCAGTAATCGATATAATAAAAGGGGCTTTCGTATATATGCATCTGGTACTGCCAGCGCGTGCCCTTTTCGAGATAGGGTATGCCCTCGGCAGAGATATGCGGGCGGTACTTCTTCTCAAGCCCGAGCCACGCGGCGTTTCGCTCCGCAGGCGTCATATCCGGGTGCGCATATATTATATGCTGGAACTCGTCGACCGCGGTTCCATACGGGATGAACGAGAAAGCGTCAAGCGCGTGCATGTACCGGTAGGCCGGGGCTCCGGTTCCGAAGAACTTCTCCATATACGGCCACGCGAAGAACTCCATGCTCATGGAGTGGGTCTCGGCGGTCTCCATGCCGCCGCAGTCGAGTTCGAGCGCAAAGCGGTTATCGGCGATGAGCCACGCATTGAGGGCGTGCCCCGCCTCATGGGTCACAACGTCGACATCCCCGGCAGTGCCGTCAAAGTTTGCAAGGATGAAGGGCTGGCGGTACTTGACGAACTCCGTGCAGTAGCCCCCGCCCCATTTGTTCTTGCGGGAGTCGACATCGAAGGCTTCGTTCTCAAGCATCATGTCGATAAACTCGCCGGTCTCGGAGCTCATGGCGTGGTACATCTCACGCGCGGCGGCGAATATGCCGTCCTTCCCGCAGGGGCGCGGGTCGCCGCCGGGGATGAGGACTTCGTTATCATAGAGCTTATAGTCCTCAATGCCCATGCGCTTTGCGTTTTCCGTGCGCAGGGCGGAGACGGCTGGGACGATATCGCGCAGGACGTTCCGGCGGAACTCTGCGACCGCCTGCCGGTCGTAGCACAGGCGGTTCATGCGGCAGTAGCCCAGCTCGATGAAGTTGTCATAGCCGAGCTTCTTTGCCATACGGTCGCGTACATGGACGAGCGAATCGAATATCCGGTCAAGCTCCGCGCTGTTCTTTTCGAGCGTCGTGCCGAGGCACTCCATCGCCTCGCGGCGGGTGCTGCGGTCACTGTCCTTGAGGTAGCCCAGCAGCGCGGGGCGCGGCAGCTTCCCGCCGCGAAAGTCAAACTCCATCCCGGCCATCAGCTTGGAATACTCGCTGATGAGCCGGTTCTCCTCGACCATGTCGTCCACAATGACCGGGGATATCGCCCTGCGCTGAAGCTCCATCGACCGGAACAGCAGCGGAGACAGCTCCCTCTCAAGCTCCGCGCGGAACGGAGAATCGAGCAGCGCGGCGGCATAGTCGGCGATGAGACTGTGTACAGCAGGGCCGATCTCGTCATAATGATCGTTCTCGGCAGAGTAAAACTCATCGGCGGTGTTGATGGAAT
>CAKTPR010000114.1 GCA_934591725.1 uncultured Oscillospiraceae bacterium | reverse complement strand
TTTTACGCTGCCTGAACCGCCGCAGCGACTTCAGCAAAATAATTGAGCCACATGTCGATATGATACTGATCGTCAAGCACGGAGTAGATACGCGTGTATTCCGCGCCGGTCAGCATGCCGACGCCGACGCCGACTATGCCGATAACGACGACTATCAGAAATATCGCCATAACGATCTTCCATCCCTTTTTCACTGAACCGCCACCTCCTTATAGCACCAGCTTCCGCCGAGAGCGCACAGCCCGCGGATAAGGCCGACTATGCCTCCGCCGATAAACCAGACAAACAGCCACAGAAACAGCAGCGCCAGTGCCAGCAGTATCAGCGACGCGCCCGCAACGACAAGGATATCCGCAAGCACCGCAAAGCCGGTGAACGTCGCGGCAAAGCCGTATATTCCGAAGAAGCCCACCGTCACCGCAAGCGACAGGGACATAAGCGCCAGCAGGAGCAGCAGCAGAATTCCGATCAGCCCTATGGGTATCGCAATTATAATATAGAGGATCAGCAGCGGAATTATCGGCTTACGGACAGTTCCCGCATTTTCTGCGTCGTCCTCTGCTTCTTCCACAACTTCCACAGTCTCAGCTTTGTGAGCTTCCGGCTCCGCATAAGCAGGCTCGTGAACCTTCGGCTCCTCGTGCTGCTCAATAGCGGTTTCCTCGGCAGATACTTCAATGACCTCTTCCGCTGCGGCAGGCTCGGTATTCTCAGGTTCAGCCGTTTCTTCCTCTCCGGCGGCGGGCTTGGCCTTTGCGATAAGCTCGTCATTGCTGATGGTGAAGTCGGCAAGGAACGCGTCGACCGCGTCGGCAAGGCGCGTGACGGAGCTGTTCATCTCGTCAGGCTCCTCTTCTGCGGCAGGTTCATCCGCGAACAGCGGCGGGATCTCTTTCTGTGCGGGAGCTTCCTCATCCGCGTCCTGAGTCTCCGCTTCTTCCTCATCTGCGGCAGGCTCGGTATTCTCCTGCGCCGCCTGTGCAGACTCGTTTGCCGTTACGGCACTGCCGTCATCGAAGAGCGATATCTGATCCTCGGACACCTGCGCGGTCGTGATCTTAAGCGCCGACGCTTCCTCCTGAAGCTTGTTTATCGCCAGTACGAAGTCCGGCGTCTCATCCGAGACCTGCTCATATTCGTCTCTGCTCTGCGCATGGACTTGGAGCTTTCTCTCCTTGGCGTTATACGCGCGCGCGAGTATGACGGCCTGACGGGTGGGGGAAACAAGGTACTGGAGCAGTGCCTGCTCGCTCTCCGCCTCGTCGAACATTCTGTTATACATTGCAAGAGCTGTCTGCCTGTCCTCTTCATACATAAAGGTCAGCAGCCTTCCAAGCTCCGCAAGAAACTTCTGTCTGTTAATACGCTTCACCTCCGTTAGTCTTGGAGCACAATCATTGATATTATACCTGCAATGTCAAGCAAGGTCAAGCAAAAACTCCAGTATTATCACTGCTTTTGGGCATTTCTATTGACAAGCGGCGGCCGCGGCTATAAAATATAAAATTGCGATTATCCATTATATAATGAGATTCGTAAATACGGCGGGGCAAGGGCCCTGGCGAAATGTGAGGTTTATTTATGGCAAAGGACAAAAGAGTAGAACAGATAACCGATATGGAAGTCGACTTTGCGCAGTGGTTCACTGATGTGTGTACCAAGGCGGAACTCGTCGATTACTCCGGCGTAAAGGGCTGCTTCATTCTGCGCCCCTACGGTTACGCGATCTGGGAAAACATTCAGAAGGTTCTTGACGGTATGTTCAAGCGCGACGGGCATGAGAATGTCTCCATGCCTATGCTCATTCCCGAAAGCCTTCTTCAGAAGGAAAAGGATCATGTTGAGGGCTTTGCCCCTGAGTGTGCATGGGTCACGGTCGGCGGCAGCGAGGAGCTTCCGGAGCGTCTGTGCATCCGTCCGACGTCGGAGACGCTGTTCTGCGATCATTGGAGCCATGTTGTGCATTCATGGCGCGATCTGCCCATGCTTTATAACCAGTGGTGCTCCGTGCTTCGCTGGGAGAAGACGACCCGTCCGTTCCTGCGCGGCCGTGAGTTTCTCTGGCAGGAGGGTCACACTCTCCACGCTACCGAGGCAGAAGCCCGTGAGGAGACTCTGCACCAGCTTGAGGTCTATGCCGACCTCTGTGAGAATTATCTGGCCATGCCCGTTATCCGCGGCAATAAGACCGATAAGGAGAAGTTCGCCGGTGCTGTCAACACCTACACCATTGAGTGCATGATGCACGATAAGAAGGCTCTCCAGTCCGGCACGAGTCACTTCTTCGGCGACGGCTTTGCAAAGCAGTTCGGCATCACCTTTACCGACAAGGACAATATGCAGAAGTACCCGATGCAGACCTCCTGGGGTCTCTCCACCCGTATCATCGGCGGCATCATCATGACCCACGGCGACAACAGCGGTCTTGTCCTGCCCCCGCGCATCGCGCCTGTTCAGGTCATTGTCGTCCCCGTTGCGCAGCACAAGGAAGGCGTCATTGAAAAGGCGACCGAGCTTTATGACGCCATCAAGGCCGCCGGCTTCCGTGCGAAGATCGACACCAGCGACAACAGCCTTGGCTGGAAGTGCGCGCAGTATGAGATGAAGGGCGTGCCTCTCCGCATTGAGATCGGCCCGCGTGATATTGAAAATGGCGTTTGCATGGCAGTTCGCCGCGACAACGGTGAGAAGATCACCGTCAGGCTCGATGAGCTTACCGACCGTCTGCCCGGCCTGCTCGATGATGTTCAGGACGGCCTGTATCAGAAGGCGAAGAAGAACCTTGACGAGCACACCTACGAAGCGCACTCTCTTGAAGAAGCGAAGGAGCTTCAGGAGAATAACGGCGGTTTCATCAAAACCATGTGGTGCGGTGAGCTGGCGTGCGAGCTGGCGATGAAGGAAAAGGCCGGTATGTCCTCCCGCTGCATTCCTTTCAAGCAGGAGCATCTTGATGATGTCTGCGCCTGCTGCGGCAAACCCGCGAAGCATATGATCTACTGGGGCGTCGCGTACTAAGCTTCTAAGTCAATTACGTTTCAACCATCCGGGTGCAGTCAGTACCTGGATGGTTGAACTTTTTTCAAGGCTCCCCTTGTTTCTCAAGGGGAGCTGTCAGCGAAGCTGACTGAGGGGATAAAAACGTAAGACTATCTGTGCAGTCATCTAAAAGAGCACAGCGTTTTGTTTTACATGTTTCACGTGAAACAAATGTGCGTTGCGTACCATCCAATGTTTCACGTGAAACATCGGATATCAGTTCCGACTTAAAAAATAAGATGTTTCACGTGAAACGTTGCATTACTTCTCAAATACTGCTATAATGCCGTTGGTCAATAAGAGCATTCAGATATAAAGGAGGTCGGCTATGGCTAAAATAATAGCAGTGGCCAATCAAAAGGGCGGGGTAGGAAAGACGACCACCTGCGTAAATATTTGCGCGGCGCTGTCGCTCATGGATAAACGCATTCTTCTCGTGGACTGCGACCCTCAGGGCAACGCAAGCTCCGGCATGGGCGTGTCCAAATCACAGCGGCCGAACACCTATGACATGGTCATAAACGGTGCTCCCGCGGCGGACTGTGTAGTCCATACGGAATACGGCGATGTTATCCCCGCGTCAAAGGAGCTGGCCGCCTCGTCGGTCGAGCTTATAAATAAAGACCGCAGAGAATATGTCCTCAAGGAAGCGATAGCCTCCCTTTACAGCGAGTACGATTATATTTTCCTCGACTGTCCTCCTTCGCTTGAGCTGCTGACGGTCAACGCCCTTGTGGCGGCGGACAGCGTGCTCATCCCAATGCAGTGCGAATAC
The DNA here is from genome assembly GCA_934591725.1 of uncultured Oscillospiraceae bacterium. Lineage (GTDB taxonomy): Bacteria > Bacillota > Clostridia > Oscillospirales > Oscillospiraceae > Limivicinus. The sequence goes on along the minus strand of CAKTPR010000114.1, from coordinate 1,773 downwards.
TACGCGCTTGAGGGCATAGCAGACCTCATGACGAGCATCAAGATGTGCTCAAAGCACCTCAACCGCCGTCTCGACGTTGAGGGCATTGTCCTCACAATGTACGATTCCCGCGCAAATCTCACCGTGCAGGTAGAGAACGAGCTGCGCAAGTACCTCGGCACAAAGGTCTATGACACGGTCATTCCCAGAAGCGTCAGGCTTTCCGAGGCTCCGAGCCACGGTCAGCCCGGTGTGATATATGACCGCGTCAATCGCGGCAGTAAGGCATACATGGCACTGGCAGTTGAGTTTCTTGCCAGAAGCGGTAAGTGAGGGCAAAGATGGCAGGAAAGGAAAAGAAAGGTCTCGGAACGGGACTTGACGCTCTCTTCGGCAGCGCGGCCTTCGACGATGAGGAAGCAGAGCTCCTCACTCTTCCGATCTCCAAGGTTGAGCCGCGATCAGAACAGCCAAGAAAATATTTTGACGAGGACGCACTTCAGGAGCTGGCCGATTCAATAGCCCAGTATGGTCTGATTCAGCCAATAACGGTCAGAAAGCAGCCAAGCGGCTACTATCAGATAATCGCCGGCGAGCGCCGCTGGCGGGCGTCCCGGCTCGCTGGGCTTACCGAAGTTCCGGTACGCGTTATCGAAGCGGACGACCGCAGAACGGCGGAGCTTGCGCTGGTCGAAAATCTCCAGCGTGAAGACCTCAACCCCATTGAGGAAGCCAAGGGCTACAAGTCCCTTATCGAAGATTACGGTCTTACTCAGGAGGAAGCGGCGAAGAGCGTCGGCAGGTCGCGCCCCGCTATTGCAAACTCAATGCGTCTGCTGAGTCTGTCCCCGGCGGTGCTGGAGCTCGTTGAAAACGGCAGTCTTTCCGCGGGACACGCAAGGGCTCTGATTCCGATAAACAATGAGGTAAAGCAGCTCGCCGCAGCGGAGGAGATAATAAAGAAAAATCTCTCCGTGCGCAAGGCGGAGCAGTTTGCCGCAAAGCTTATGAAAGAGCCGGAGATTGAAGAAGAGCCGGAGAGCAAGGAGATCACCGTGGATTACAGCGCGGAGGTCGCAGATCAGCTCAGCCGCTGTCTCGGCAGAAAGGTCAAGCTCATAGACGGCAAGAAGACCGGCAGGATAGAGCTTGAGTTTTACGGCGCGGACGACAGGGAAGCGCTCATTGAAAAGCTGAAAAATCTGAAATAAATTATTGGGAGATAACAAAATGCTCGACATTAAGTTCATAAGAGAAAACCCCGACGCAGTAAAAGAGAACATCAAGAAGAAGTTTCAGGACGCAAAGCTCCCCCTCGTGGATGAGCTTCTCGACCTCGATGCGAAGAACCGGGCGGCCATAACCGAAGCAAGCGATCTGCGCGCAAGCCGCAACTCTCTCTCCAAGCAGATCGGTATGCTCATGGGTCAGGCGAAGAAAGACCCCTCGAAGCTTGAGGAGGCCGAAAAGGTCAAGGCGCAGGTCAAGGCGCAGGCCGACCGGCTCACTGAGCTCGAAGGTCTCGAAGAGGAGTATGCAAAGCGCATCCATGAGATCATGCTGACCATCCCGAACATCATCGATCCGTCCGTCCCCATCGGCCCCGATGACAGTGCAAACGTTGAAGTCCAGCGCTTCGGCGAACCTGTCGTCCCCGATTTTGACATTCCTTACCACACTGAGATAATGGAGAGCTTCAATGGCATCGATATGGACGCCGCAGGCCGCGTCTCCGGCAACGGCTTCTATTATCTCATGGGCGACATTGCCCGCCTGCACTCCGCAGTCCTTGCC
>CAKTPR010000113.1 GCA_934591725.1 uncultured Oscillospiraceae bacterium | reverse complement strand
GAGCGTTATCTCAACGTTGATAGCCTTGCTGCCGGCAGTGGGCGTCTGCCTGACCGTATAGCTGGCTTCCGGAGTGCAGTCATATCCGTCTGCTTCATAGCCCGACTGGGTGAAGCTCAGGGAGTATTCCTGTCCGAGGAGCACATCTGCCGTAGTGGCGAACGTGCGGGAAATGACCCCGTTATCCTTCGCTGCCGGGAGCAGCCCGATCTCGCCCTTGAGGAACGCGTTGCCGTCCGCGCCGGTGAGCTTATACCCCGCGGGAACCTGAGAGACGTCTTTAAGCCCGTTAAAGATGACTTTGACATTGACCGGGACGGGGGTATAAACAGTCGTCTTTGCGGAAGCTTCTTTGGTGGTGGTGATATCGGCGGTGTCAGTGCCGCGCACTGCTTTGGTAATTTTTGCAAGGCTGCTGATTTCACCGGAAGCATCGGCATTGACCTTTGCCGTTACGGTATATTTGGCGGCTGCGCCTTTCTTAAGGCCGGTGACCTTGGCGGTCACGGTGCCGAGCTGCGAATCATGCGAGAGCGTTCCGGTCGCCCCGTCGACCAGTGTACTGCCGGTATATGCAAGCGTACCGGGCAGGGAATCTTCAACGTATACCTCGTCGAGATCGGTATCAGTGTTGTTGGTGACTTCTACGGTATAGGTGAGCGTATCACCGGGCTTTGCCGTGGACTTGTCAACGGTCTTCTTTATGGTGAGATTCTTCAATGAGTATACTTCAGCATAAGCTGTGCCGAAGTTTCCGGAAGTGATATCATTGCCTATTCTTACTTCGTATATATCTGCTTTATTCGTGGCAGTTGTAGCCGTCTCATAGGATACGAATTTTGCGTTTACGTTATAAGAGGCAGAAGTGCCGTCCGGAAGTCCTTTATTTCCGATAAGATTAGCTGACAAAATGGCTGTGGACGAATTGGTATTCAAATTCCACGAGCCCTCAACAGCGCGGTTCCCAAGCCTCTCAACACCGGTAGGCAAATCGTTGCTGACGCGTACTATCTTCAAATGTTTTCCGGTGTTATTGGTAATCTCTACGGTATAAGTAAATTTCTGATTGATATCCGCAATGGACGTGTTAGGGGTCACGCTGATGGTAAGCCCCGGCAAGTCCGAGCCCGGAGCGCGTTCTATGCTTGTTGTAGCCGTCGCGCTGTTGCCGGCACCTTCAGGCATTGTTCCGTATGTGCTGTTTGCCGCAGTAGCCTCGGTAATTTGTGCTGTGTTCACAGCGGTTCCGGAAGCATTACTGGTCAGTGTCGCCTCCACGGAAAAGAATGCGACGTCGTCCGCTTTAAGACCGTCTTGAAGCTTGGCCTCTATGCTGTCCGAGTGAGTGGTATATTTCCATTTAACATTGCTGCCTCTGCCGTAGAATCCCTGAATACACGATGGGAATGTATCCTTAACGCATATATATGACAAATCGCAGCCTGTGTTATTGGTGACCGTTATGGTATAGTTAAGCGTATCGCCGGGAAGTGCCGTGTCCTTGTCGACCTTCTTTTCAATCGTGAGCTTCGACCAGTCGATTCCCGATAAGGTCGCTGTTGCGCTGGCAGTGGGAGAACCAACAAGTCCTGAATTTTCGTAATCTGCGGAGACTATTTTCGCGGTGTTAATAGCGGTAGTAACACTGCCCGTTTCGAACTTTGCCGTAATATTAAAGGAAGCTTCTGAACCTGCCGTGAGCGTATCGTTGAAAGAAACACCTTTAACGGAAGGATTTCTAGATAAAGCAAAAGTCCAATCATCAGATGTTCCGGGCTCAGCAGAAACATTCGCGGGCAGAGTATCTTTGACAATCACGTTCCTCAAATCAAAGCCGGTGCCGTTTGTAACGGTCACAGTATATGTGAACGGTTCGTTGAGCTTCGGGTTGGCAGGGGCAACGGACATGCTTATGGTCAGACCCGCCCAGTAAGGGGTTTTAGGAGTCGGTTCCCACTGGGCGTAGAGGGTCTGGCTCTCGCCGCCGCGAACTATGATCAGATCGCCGACATTATAGGTCGTTCCTTTGCCGTCCGGATCGGTGTTCCAGTGGCTGAACTCTTTATCTTTCGGTGGAGTGAAGCGTTCTATCCTCTCAGCTTTGAAGAAGACTTCGGTCGCGCCGCTTTCTCCGGATTTTTCGTAAATGTAATCTGCACCCGTGCCGCCGTTGGCATTGTAGATAAGCGTGGCTGACGGGTTCGCCAGAAGCTTTATCTCGTTCTGCGCCTGAAGCGTCCCGGCCTGTGCGGCGCCCTCAGCTTCGCCCTTGGCGGGCTGCTCGGTATCGCCATTGTGCGCGTCTTTGTTCTCGTCCCTTGCCGCATCATCGTTTGCGTCATTGGGCTCATCCTTGGGCGCATCATCAGCTTTTCCATCGTCCTTGGGCGTGCCGCCTGTGCCGCCCGCTGGAGCGTCCCCGGTCTTTTCATCCGTCTTGGCCGCTTCCTCGGTCTGCGCAGCCGTTGTCTGGTCGTCCTCCGCAAAAGCGGCGAAGGGCAGCATGCTCACGAGCATCGTGAGCAGCAGCACGACGGACAGAAGCGTCTTCCATGAATTCTTCTTCATATCGTCCGGCTCCTTTCAAAAGAGACTATTTTACTCATACAGTATATCTGGTAACCGCCGCAAATACAAGAAAGAACAGGAAACAATTAGTTACAATTTGGTACGCGTGCCATCGCAGCATATATGGTTTTTCGTCAAAATGCTATGTAACGAGATACACGCCCTTGGCTCTCCCTCTGGGAGAGCTGTCGCCGCAGGTGACTGAGAGGGAAAAAGCGATGCCGCTGCCAGCGGCAAGGTGGGAAAAGCTCTTTTCTGAGTGATAAACTGCACCGCCCCCGCCGTCAGTTGACGGCGGAGGCGGCTTGATCCAGAAGCGTATTTCGTCAGTCGATGTGGATGACCTTCTGGCAGAGGTCGGCGGCGGAAACATTGGGGTTGTGGTAGCGCTCGCGCCTGACGGTCGCGCCGCCCATGTTTATCGCCTGCTTCGGGCAGTACTGCAAACAGCTCAGGCAGCCGATGCAGTTCGTGCCGATGCTTGCTCTGCCGTTCACGATGCTGATGTTCCCGCGCGGGCAGAGCCTTGCGCACTGGCCGCAGCCGACACAGCTGTCCGTCACAGTCATTTTCGCGGCCTTCTTGCCTGAGAGCATCGGCCATGCCTTTGCTTCGAGGGCATTCACGGGGTTCGACAGCGGACGGCCGCTGAGGTGCTTAACGTAGAGAACGTCGTCCGCGATCTTTGCCGCCAGCTTTTCGGAGCGCTCCTGCGCCCTCGAAGCGTCGAGCATCGGCAGCATCAGGGTGTGCGGCATGAGCCATATGCAGGAGCACTGGTGGGATATGCCCGCCCAGTAATCCAGCGGCACGATGTCATTGATCTTCGCCATGCCCACGCCGGGGTAGCCTGCGTAGCTCACGACGCCGAAGGTGTAGCTCGCCGGGTCGACGCGCAGTTCAGAAACGAACTTCTCCACATCGCCGGGCAGACCGCCGGCGTAGCACGGGAACACGAAGCCGACGCGCTTTGCCCCGCGCACGTCCTTCACCTCAGGCTCCGCGCGCATCATGACGATGTCTGTGTCGCCAAGGCGTTTTGCAATGTTCTTTGCGATGTCAAGACAGTTGCCGCTGCCGGAATAACAGAATATAACGTTTTTGCTCATTTGTACTCCTCCTTGTGAAAATATTACCTATCCACTGCCGCTATTATATAACGCAAAATTGTTCCGGGCAATATACAAAGAATAAAATTTTGTATCACGCGGAAGGACAAAAACGGCGTAGCCCATGTTTATACACAGGCTGCGCCGCTTGGTGTTCAGATTGAGAATATCGAGTCGTCGTTCTCGACCCAGTCGCTCACGGGGATCGTGCGGTATTCCGTCGGTGTGATGCGGATAATGACCCGGTCTATCCCGGCGTTTATGATCTGCCGCTTGCACATCGAGCAGCTCATCGCGTCGGAGAGCAGCTCATTTGTCGCGGCGTCGCGCCCCACAAGGTAGAGCGACGCGCCTATCATGTCCTGCCGGGAGGCGGAGATGATCGCGTTTGCCTCGGCGTGGACAGAGCGGCAGAGCTCATAGCGCTCGCCGGAGGGTATCCTCAGCGTCTCGCGTGTGCAGGTGCCGATGTCGGAGCAGTTGCGTCTGCCGCGCGGCGCGCCGTTATAGCCTGTGGAAATGATCTCGTCATTGCGCACGATTATCGCGCCGTATTTGCGGCGCAGGCAGGTGGAGCGCTCAAGCACGGCGTCGGCAATATCGAGGTAATAGTTCTGCTTGCTTGTCCTGTTATCCATGGCGTGTCCTCCGGACGGATATATATTCGCTCCATACGCGGAGCCATATTAAATATACAATACCCGGCGGGGTGCGTCAAGTGAACAGCTTATCAGGCCTTATCCCCGGCCTTTTCCTTAAGCTCACGGTCGATCTCGGCAGCGTACAGGAGCGAATCGGTAATGCTCTTGAGATGCGCCTGCTGGCTGTGCGCGTCGACCTTGATGCGGTTTCTGTCGTTGTGCGTCATGCAGCCCGCGCCGTTCACGCAGCCGCCGACACACGCCATGCCCTCGACGAAGTTTGCATCGAGCTTTCCTCTCGCGGCCTTCATCAGCGCAAGCTTGCACTCCTCGATGCCGTTGCAGCTGAGCGGCTTGAGCTCAAATTCTATCCCCTGCTCCTTCAGCGCTTCGGCGGCAGCCGCAGCAAGCCCTCCGCAGTGGGCGAATATGCGCCCGTAGCCGGAAGCGTTGTTGATCACCGTCTCCTCCATCCCGGCCACGTCGAGCTCGCGGCTGTCGAACATGGCCTGAAGCTCCTCAAAGGTGAGCACGCAGTCGACGTACTTGTGTACCTCCGGCAGCTGGAACTCACCCTTTTTCGCCGTGCAGGGGCCGATGAACACCGTCTTTGCCTCTGGGTCTTTTTCCTTTATGCGCTTTGCTATCGTCGCCATCGGGGACATGTTGTGCGAAATATTCTCCTGAAGCTCCGGGAAGCTCTTGCGGATATAGCTTACAAAGGCCGGGCAGCAGGAGCTGGTGAGGAAGCCGCGCTCGGCAAGCTCCGCGGCCTCATTGTACGCGACCATGTCCGCGCCGAGCGCCGCTTCGAGCACGTCGCAGAAGCCGAGAGCCTTGATGGCAGTGATGACCTGGCCGGGTTTTGCGTAGGTGAACTGGCTGACTATCGCCGGGGCGACTATCGCATAAACGCGGTCACAGTTCTTGAGCATCTTTATCGCATCGAGAATGAAGGACTTATCCGACAGCGCGCCGAACGGGCACTGGTAGACGCAGGCTCCGCAGGAGATGCACTTGCTGTTGTCGATCTTGACAGTGCCGTCCTCATTCATGGATATCGCGCCGATCTTGCAGGCGTTCTGGCAGGGGCGCTTGCGGTTATATATAGCGGAGTAGGGGCAGACGGCGGCGCACTTGCCGCAGTTGATGCACTTGCTCTTGTCGATGTGCGCGTGGTGGAACTCATCGTGCGTTATCGCGCCGCGCGGGCAGGTGTCCTCGCAGCGGTGCGCAATGCAGCCGCGGCAGGCCTCGGTCACGGTGTAGCCGCCGGTCGGGCAGTCGTCGCAGGCAATGTCGAGCGCCTCGATGACGTTCGGGTTGTTCCTGTCCCCGCCCGCGGCGAGCTTGACACGCTCTGCCAGTATCGCGCGCTCCTTGTATACGCAGCAGCGCATCGTCGGCGTCTTGCCGGGGATTATTTCCTTCGGGATGTCAAGAAGCGATTCATAGAAATCGGAGTCCCACGCGTGCTTTGCGACCGTGCGCAGAACCTTATATTTGAGATGCTGGACTTTTGTATCGAATTTGTACATCTGTTTCATCCTTCCGGTAAAGCTGTTAAGG
>CAKTPR010000112.1 GCA_934591725.1 uncultured Oscillospiraceae bacterium | reverse complement strand
AAATAAGTGAGGCTTACCCATGGCAAGAACCCTTGAACCATATCAGCTTGTTGAGCGCAGCATTATAACAAAATACCGCAAGGTGCTGTGGAATCCGTTTATCGAGGCGGTGAAGCGGTACGAAATGATCCAGCCCGGTGACAGGATAGCCGTGTGCATCTCCGGCGGCAAGGACTCCATGCTGCTGGCAAAGCTCATGCAGCAGCTTCAAAAGCACAGCGACTTTCCGTTTGAGCTCGTGTTTCTCGTGATGGATCCGGGCTACAACGAGCTCAACCGCAGGAAAATCGAGAGCAATGCGGTACTTCTGAACATCCCCGTCACGCTCTTCGAGAGCGACATATTTGAAGTTGCGGACAGCGCCGGCAAGTCCCCCTGCTATCTCTGCGCCCGTATGCGCCGGGGCTATCTGTACAGCCGCGCGCAGGAGCTCGGCTGCAACAAGATCGCTCTGGGGCACCATTTCAACGACGTGGTCGAGACGACGCTCATCAGTATGTTCTACGGCTCCCAGCTTCAGGCCATGCTGCCGAAGCTGCACAGCACGAACTTCAAGGGCATGACCCTGATCCGCCCGCTCTACTGTATACACGAGGGCGACATCATCGCCTGGGCGCGCGACAACGACCTTGAGTTCATCCAGTGCGCCTGCCGCCTTACGGAAAGAAGTGCTGCGGACACCGGGGACGTCAGCGTCTCGAAGCGGAAGGAGATCAAGCTTCTGCTGCGCCGCCTGCGCCAGGATAACCCGAATATCGAAAAGAGCATCTTCAGCAGCATCCATGCCGTCGCCCTTGACACGATGCCCGGCTTCAAGACCGGTGGGGTCGAGCACAGCTTCCTTGAGCGCTTCAACGCGATGGAGTCTCCGGAAGACGAGTAATATAACAAAAAACTAATAGCGGCGTTACGATCGTTCCATGATCGTAACGCCGCTTTAATATTTCACTCAGGCTCGTCATAGGATGTACCAAAAGGAGTGATGAAAAGTGACGGAGCAAAAAAGTGTTTTCCACAGGTACAGGCGCGTGCTGTCCGCCTTGGGTACGCTGCTGATAGTCGTGCTCATATTCTGGACGGTGAACAGCCCGGCGATCGTCGGTGTCTCGGCCTCGAACCGGCAGCTTCCGGTTTACTGCGTGCAGCGTGACGACAAGGTCGTCGCCATGTCCTTTGACGCTGCGTGGGGCAACGAGGACACGCAGACGCTCATAGATATTCTCAACAAATACGATATAAACACGACCTTCTTTGTCGTCGGCGACTGGGTGGATAAATACCCGGAATCCGTCCGCGCGCTCTCCGAAAACGGCAACGAGATAATGAACCATTCCTCGACGCACTCGCACTTCTCGCAGCTGAGCCACAGCGACATCATTGCCGACATAACCGCCTGCAACGAGAAGATCGCCGAGCTGACCGGCGTCACGCCCACGCTCTTCCGCTGCCCCTACGGAGAATATGACGACCATGTGATAAACGCCGTGAACAGCATGGGCATGACGGCGATACAGTGGGACGTCGACAGCCTCGACTGGAAGGGCATTTCCGCCGCCGAGATACAAAAGCGCGTGCTCTCGAAGGTTCAGCCCGGCAGCATCATCCTTTTCCATAACGCCGCGGAGAACACGCCCGAAGCGCTCCCCGGCATAATAGAATCCCTGCTTGCCGACGGCTATACTATCGTCCCGATATCTAAAATACTGCTGAGCGGTGAATACTACATAGACAACACCGGCCGCCAATGCGGGAAATAGGGCAAGGAAAAAGCGCGTATGGGTGCTTTGAACCCAGCGCGCTTTTCCTGCTGTCATGCCCCGTAGAAGCCGAGGTCGTTTTTCGCAACGTCCATGATCCGGTGCGTCTGCTCTATCGCCGAATCAAGATCCTTATTCATAAGCGCCGAGAAGAGCGCGAGCTTTATTTCATACAGCTTCTTCACGCCGCTGCGCTTGCAGTAGAGCGACCAGAGGTATTCCCCCTGCGGTTTGAAGGAATAGTACAGCAGCGGCAGCAGCACATTGCCCGACATTATCGCAAGCTCGTGGTGGAAGCTGAAGACCCTCTCCGCGGCCTCATCGGCGTTGCGTGCGTCATGAATGCTGTCAAGGATCGGGCTGAGCCGTTCAAGCTCGGCTACGTCGTTCTTCTCGCACACAAGACGCAGGCACAGGCACTCCATCGCGTCGCGCGTTTCGAGCAGGGACTTTACCTCGTTCTTCCTCATCGCGCCGCCGTTATAGCGCATGATGGCGATAAGCGTTTCAAGGCTCCCCTTGCGCCGGTAATCGCAGACGAACACGCCCTGCCGCGTGCGTATCTCGACAAAGCCGAGCTTCTCAAGCTCCACAAGCCCCGCGGAGATGACCGTCCTGCTGACACCCATTTTCACCGACAGCTCCCGCGCCGGCGGCAGCTGCTCGCCGATAGCCAGCTCCCCAGAGAGTATCATATTTTCGATCTGCTGCACGAACAGATCAGTCATGGACACTGCCACTATTTTATTAAAGCCCATAGCCGCCTCCAAAGCATCGAATGTCTGTGGTAATTCCAAATGCCACATCTCGGATTTTACCTGCAAGATGCTTAAAAGTCAAGCGCAAAGCTGACCACTACGCTGAAAATACGTCGGCGGTATTGACCCTTTGCCGGTAATTGTTATAAAATACACACTGTAAACGCGTGGTATTACCACAAATCAAGGAGGAGATATTGATGCCAAAATTTGACGCCGTTGTGATCGGCGCGGGAAACGGCGGTCTTGCCGCTGCCTGCCGTATGGCAAAGGGCGGGAAAAAGACGCTGCTCATCGAGCGCCACAACATGCCCGGCGGCTGCGCCTCAAGCTTCCGCAGGGGCCGCTTTGAATTTGAAACGGCTCTGCACGAGATCTGCGAATGGGGCACGAAGGAGAACCCCGGCGGCTGCCGCAAGACCTGCGAGGAATTCGGCCTTGACATTCCATGGCACATGGTTCCGGATAACTTCCGCGTTATCACCACCGCCTCCGACGGCAAGACGCATATCGATGCAACGCTCCCCTGCACGGTCAAGGAGTTTGTCGACGAGATGGAACGCCTTGTTCCCGGCTGCCGCAGATCGATACAGGATCTGTTCGACCTCGGCACGGAGTTTCACGCTGCCGGTGATTACTCTCTGAGCGTCGCCGGTAAGACCGACCCGAAGTATATGCAGGAGCATTTCCCCAACTTCCTGCGTCTGGGCAGCTACACGGTCAACCGTGTGTTCAGGGCGATGAAGATGCCGAAGCTTGCGCAGGACATAATGAACACCTACTGGGGCTACCTCGGCGTCGACGCCGACCATCTGTCCTTTCTCCAGTACGTCAACATGCTCTGGCTGTACGTCAACCACGGCGCATGGATACCCGACAAGACCAGCAACGAGCTGACCACAGGGCTGCTCGAATGCTTCCGCAGCATGGGCGGCGAGGTGTGGATGAACTGCACCGCGACCGAGATACTCTTCGATGAGGACAAGGCCGTCCGCGGCGTGAAGACCACCTGCGGCGAGGTCGAGACAAAGCACATTCTCTGCAACATGAACCAGAACATGGTGTACGCCACGATGTGCCCGCCGGAGGTCGTGCCTGAGCGCATGGTAAAGCTCGGCAACGCCCGTACATATTCGGCAAGAATGTTCGTCGTGTACATGGGACTCGACAGGAGCGCCGAGGAGCTCGGCATACGCGATTACACGGTCTTCCTCCCGACCTCCGCAAACACCGCCAAGGAATATGAATCCGGCAAAACCATTGCGACAAACTGCAATCAGGTCATGGTGTGCTACAACGTCGTGAACCCCAGCTTCTCACCGGAGGGCACCTGCGTTGTCTCCCTCACCAGCACCTTCATGGATGACGACTGGGCAAACGTCGACCCCGACGATTACGTGGAGACCAAGACCGCCTTTGCCGAAAAGCTGATAAAGCTCTTCGAGGAGCGCTACGGCGTCACTGTCACCCCGTACATTGAGGAGCTTGAGATCGCGACGCCGTGGACGATGTGCAACTATGTCAACGTTCCGCAGGGCGCGGCTTACGGCTTCGAGCTGAAGGACTGGGACAACATGATGCCGCGAATGATGATGATGGGCACGGAGTTCCCGGTAAAGGGACTGAAGTTCGTCGGCGCGGCAAGCATCCGCGGCGACGGCTATAACTCCGCGATATTCAGCGGAGACACGCTCGCCAAAAAGACTCTCGCGGAAATGAAAGCAGAGGAGGCTTGACAAGATGGCAGATAAGCTCAATTACAAGGTAGGCATGATCGGCGCGCTTGATATGCTCAGGTTCAAGAATATGCCCAAGGTGCGTGAAAAGGCGATACAGGCGGCCTCCTCCGCGCCGCTGCCGAAAACGCTCACCACCAATGAAAAGGCAAAGCAGCGCCATCCGGAGAAGCAGGAGGTCGTCGTGGCAGAGATACGCCAGAACGGCGCCGACGCGAAGACGATCGTCCTCAAGACCGAGGACGGCTCAGCTCTCGCGCCGTTCAGAGCCGGGCAGTACATCAGCGTATGCGTCCCCATCGGCGGAACTGTGACCACGCGCTCCTACTCGCTCTGCTCGTCCCCGGCGTGGGCAAAGCGCGGCGAATACAACATCACCGTCAAGCGCGACGACGCGGGCTTTGTCAGCCCGTACATTCAGGATCACTGGGTCGTCGGGCAGCATGTCACGATCTCCGGCCCGCAGGGACACCTCTACTATGAGCGCCTGCGCGACGCGAAAAAGGTCATCGCCCTCGCGGGCGGCTCCGGCATCACTCCGTTCATGGGCATGGCCTACGCCATCCGCGACGGCTTTGAGGACTTCGATTTAACTATCCTCTTCGGCTCGCGCACGGAGGACGGCATAGTCTACAAGAAAGAGCTCGACGAGGTCTGCGCCGCCTGCGACAAGGTGCACGTCGTGCACGTTCTGTCCGATGAGGAGAAGCCCGGCTTTGAGCACGGCTTCATCACCGCCGAGCTTATCAAAAAGTACGGCGGCGAGGAGTACAGCATCTTCATGTGCGGCCCGCAGGCAATGTACAACTTCCTCGACGGCGAGATAGCGAAGCTCGGCCTGCGCCGCAAGTTCGTGCGCCGCGAGCTGTTCGGCATGATAAAGGATCCTTGGAACCAGCCTGGCTACCCTGAGGATATCCGCGGCAAGACCTTCAATCTCAAGGTCATTCAGTGCGGCAAGGAATACGACATCAACGCTTCCGCCGATGAGCCGCTGCTGACCTCCATCGAGCGCGCGGGCATCACCGCGCCGTCCCGCTGCCGCAGCGGCGAGTGCTCATGGTGCCGCTCAAAGCTCGTTTCGGGCAAAGTGTTCGTCCCGGAAAAGACCGACGGCCGCCGCAGAGCCGACATCGAGTTCGGCTACATCCATCCCTGCGCGTCCTTCCCGATGTCAGACATCGTGCTCGACGTGCCCAACAGCACGCTTAAATAAAAGCGCGTCTGTTAAACTCTTGCCATTTTGCGGGATAAACGGTATAATGTAAGTTCCTGCGGGGTGACGCCCCCGCAATAACGAAAAGGAGTATTGCCATGGATTTCAGGAATCTTACCGTCAAGGAGCTGTTCGACAATCCCGATACCGCCGCCGTTATCAAGGAGCTTGCGCCCCAGCTGCTCAAGTACCCCATAAAACTGCTCGGCAAGAAAAAGTGCGGCGAGATCTTTGACAAGGTCGTCGCCACCGGCATCGTTCCCGAAGCAATAGCCAAGGAAGCGGAAGCGCGCATCAACAAGATCCTCACAAGCTGATACATCGCATATAAACATCCCCGGCATCGGCCTTATTCAGCCGTCGCCGGGGATGTTTTTTCATCCAGCCCGCACTCAACGCTGCGTATACTGTCTATCGGTATGCTCCGCCCATCGGTGAAGACGAGCTTCCGCTCATACATATCCATCTTTTTCAGACTGCCGCGCCATGTGAGATACGCGCCGCCGTCCTTCCTGTCGTC
>CAKTPR010000111.1 GCA_934591725.1 uncultured Oscillospiraceae bacterium | reverse complement strand
TCATGCAGGAAGCCGATGCCGATGACGCACTCACCGGTGCCGACGTTCTTGGACGGGCCGGAGCCGGACTTGGTGTAGACCTGGATGTTCTTGTCGAGGTCTACGAGGTACTGGATGCCTTCATCGTGGCCGTACTTCTGGATCATGGTGTTGATGACGAGCTTTGCGGTACCGGCGGTGTTGTAGTTGGACAGCCAGATAAGACCCTTGTACTCGTCCTTGAGCAGATCCTGCCAATCCTGAGGAGCCTCAAGGTTCATGCGGCTCAGCTCATCGGTGTTGACCATGAAGCCGAGGATGCCCTTGTAGATGCCGTACCAGTAACCGTCCTTGTCGCGGTACATATCGCTGAGCAGGTGGGAAGCGTTCTCCGCCTCGTAGGCCTCAAGCAGGCCCTCGCCGGCGACAACGTTGTACGGGTCGGTCGTGCCGCCGAACCAGACGTCAGCGGACGGATTGCCGTTCTCTTCCTCGATCTTTGCCTGCACCTCACCGGTGGACAGACGCTGATAGGTGGTCTTTATGCCGTAGAGCTTCTCAAAATTCTCGCAGGCAGCGGCGAGGTACTCCTCCTCGCAGGAGCCGTAGACGACCAGTTCGCCCTCGGCCTGAGCCAGAGAGACGAGATCGTCAGCCGCGGGTTCAGCTGCGGGTTCAGCGGCAGGGGCCTCAGTTGCGGCCGGAGCGCTGTTGCCGCATGCGCACAGGGACAGAACCATCACGAGTGCAAGCAGCAGTGCCAGATACTTTTTCATGTGTTTTCCTCCGTTAGATTTATTTTGATCTCCCCGCCCCTATAGGCTGAGAGAGATTTCCCGGTTTGCAGCTCGGACATTATGTACATAACGTACAAGAAACATCCTTTGCAGGTACGGATAAATTGTATAGCTTTTAAGAATTTCTGTCAACAGCTCCGCCGTTTCTTCTCAGTTTTCTCATTATTTTATCAGTCTTACCTAAGCCTATAATGAAATATACTCTTGTCTCCCCGGCTTTGTGAAGGTATAATACCATATATCAGGATGTGGATTTAAGGAGATTTTGTCATGCCTACTACGTGGAACCGCTCCCCCGAGGATTTTCATAAGATATACTCCGCCAATACCGACGCATTCTACCGCGTCGGCGGCATCGCCATGGCAAAGGAGCTGGACGAGTTTATGACCCGCTGCGCTCTTGGGCTGTGGAGCCGCGGCGGCGGGATCACACAGCGCCATGTCGACATGGCAAACCAGATTTATTCCCGCAATCAGCCGCAGCCGAAGTGGATGCTCTGGTCGCTGACAAGCTCCGTGTGTGAAAGCGAGGTATTTCTCCCGCCGGTGTTCTACTGGAACCTCGCCGAGAACGACGCCAAGCGCGGCACCGAGGCCTCCCGCACCTTTATCCGTATGCTCACGAATATCCTGCTCTACCTCGCCGCTGTGGACGACGACGTCAGCTACGACGAGGCCGCCTACATAACCGAGTGTACCGACAAGCTCACCGCGATATGCGACACGAGCGGCGTGCGCAAGAGCCGCGAGGCGCTTAATCCCCTTGACTATGTCACAAGCTCCGAGCCGGGCTTTCAGGAAAAACACCGCCTTCAGGAGCAGACCGCAGGCGGCGAAAATCCCAAAGAGACCGATGCCGAAAAGCAGGACGCCGAGGAGAAGAAGCCGGGCTTTGACGAGCTTATGGCGCAGCTCGACTCCCTCGTCGGGCTCGACGATGTGAAGAAGGACATCAAGAACCTGATGAACCTCGTCAAGGTGCGCAGGCTGCGCAAGGAAAACGGACTCCCCATCCCGCCGATGAGCCTGCACATGGTGTTCATGGGCAACCCCGGCACGGGCAAGACCACGGTCGCGCGCATCATAAGCGGGCTGTACGCGGCGATAGGCGTACTTGAAAAGGGGCAGCTCATCGAGGTCGACCGCTCCGGACTCGTCGCGGGCTACGTCGGGCAGACCGCGCTCAAGACGCAGGAGGTCATCAAGTCCGCCCTCGGCGGCGTGCTGTTCATTGACGAGGCCTACTCCCTCGCTTCCGGCGGCGAGAACGACTTTGGCCGCGAGGCGATAGAGACGATACTCAAGGCGATGGAGGATCACCGCGACGAGCTTATAGTCGTCGTCGCGGGCTATGACGGGCCCATGGAGAAGTTCATCAACTCCAATCCCGGTCTCCAGTCGCGCTTCAATAAGTACTTCTACTTCCCCGATTATAACGGCGAGCAGCTCCTGTACATCTTCAAGGGACAGTGCAAAAAGAACGGCTACGCCCTCACCGAGGAGGCCGAAGCCGAAGCAAAGGCAATGTTTGAAGAGCTGTACGAAAACCGCGGCGAGAACTTCGGCAACGGCCGCGATGTGCGAAACATTTTTGAGGACACGGTCGTGCGCCAGTCGAACCGCGTCGCCGCGCTGGACGCACCGACGAAGGACGACCTCATGCAGCTTCTCCCGGAGGATCTCAAGGACGCGGACGATACCTGTGAGACAGACGCTGAAGAATAAGAGGGTAATAACATGAAATTGAAGCTATGCTTCTCCACGCTCTGTGCCGCGGCAGTTATCCTGCTTGCTTCCCCTGCGGCGTATGCCGACAGCTATGATCTTTCTCTCGGCAGCATAAGCATCGACAGCACCGCCTCCGGGCAGACCGTCGTGCAGAACGGCAAGACTGCCGTCGACCCAGCTCCCGTGATAACCCAGAAGTCTGCGGAAGCGACGCAGAACACGATTTCTGTCCACGCCTCCTCCGGTTCAAAGGCCGTGCTCACGCTCGACGGCGTGAACATAGACACGAGCAGCGCGAGCGGCAGCGGCTCTCCCGTGTCCGTCAGCGGCAGCGGCAGCGTGAAGCTGTGCTTCCGCTCCGAAAACACGCTCATGGCCGGCCGCGTTCCGGGCATTGAAAAATCCGCCGGCGGCTGGCTCGAGATCGCCGGTGAGGATGACGCCGTCCTCAACACGACCGGCTCCCCCGGCATCGGCAGCGGCTTCATGGCCAGCGGCGATCATGTGCGCATAAGCTCCGGCACCATCAATGCCGCGGGGCTCAGTTCAGCCGCCGGTATCGGCAGCTGTGACGGCGGCAGCAGCTTCCGGTATATCGAGATAAACGGTGGAAACGTGACCGCCGTCGGCGGCGAATATTCCGCCGGTATCGGCGGAGGCGGCGGCTGCGACGGCAGCTTCATCACCATCAACGGCGGCACGGTATATGCCGAGGGCAGCGCCGGTGCGGGCATCGGCGGCGGCTTCTGCGGTGATAACACCGGCTCGGGGTACAACATTACCATTAACGGCGGAGAAGTAAAGGCGGTCGGCCGCTTCGGCGGCGCGGGCATTGGCTCCGGTGCAAGCTTCTACGGCGGCACGAACCACGGCGGATACAACATCAGGATAACCGGCGGCACGGTCACGGCCATCGCCGAGGCCGGGACCGCGACAGACGGCACTCCCATATATAACGGCGCTGCCGGTATCGGCGGGGGCGGCGAATACTGCTTCGGCAGAAACATCAGCATCACCGGCGGTGAAGTCACAGCAGCCGGAAACGGCGGCGGCGCAGCCATAGGCGGCTCCCGCCTCGGCGAGGGCTATACCGTCAAAATAAGCAAAGATGCCGTAGTACACGCCGCGATGAGCGTGACGGACGACGGGAAGTACACCGGGCCGTGCTTCGGCAGCGGCGCGGCCAGCGATGCGGACGGCAAGGAGATCACGCCCGATTACTCCGCTCTCCGGAAAGGCGGGCTTGTGGAGTTCTTCGATCCCGACGGGAAACTCCTCCGCAGCTATTCTCTCGACGCTCCCTCCGGTGTTCTCAAGTAAACAATATCATATTTTATAAAGAACGCTTTCAGTCAGGAAGCGTTCTTTTATTATTTACCGGCATTATATAAATTTTCTCTTGACTTTACAATTACTGTAGAGTTCATTATAATGCAGTAGTCAGAAATCCGGAGGGAAACGCAAATGGAAAGAAACCTTACAAGCGGAAGCGTATTCAAAAACATTGTCATATTCTCGCTGCCTTATCTGCTGTCCTACTTTTTACAGACGCTGTACGGGCTTGCCGACCTGTTCATCATCGGCCAGTTCGAGGGCGTGGCAAGCACGACGGCGGTGTCGGTCGGCTCACAGGTCATGCATATGCTGACGGTCATGATAGTCGGCCTTGCGATGGGCTCTACGGTCAGCATCGGTCAGGCCGTCGGCGCGCGCGACAGGAAGCGCGCGGCGCAGGCCATCGGCAACACGGCGACGCTTTTCATGACGCTCTCCGTCGTGCTGACGGTCGTACTGCTTGTCTTAGTCCGGCAGATCGTCGCGGTCATTTCAACGCCCGCCGAGGCTGTTGAGGGCACGGTCACATACCTCACCATCTGCTTCATCGGCATCCCGCTCATCACGGCCTACAATATCATCAGCTCCGTTTTCCGCGGCATGGGCGATTCAAAAAGCCCGATGTACTTCATCGCAGTCGCATGCGCGGCAAATATAGCGCTGGACTATCTGTTCATGGGCGCACTCAAGATGGGGCCTGCCGGTGCGGCGCTCGGCACGACGCTTGCGCAGGCGATAAGCGTCGCGGTGTCCCTCGTCATGGTGCTGCGGCAGAAGACCGGCATCGCACTGCGCCGTGAAGACCTCAAGCCCAGCCGCGACATGATGGGGCAGCTGCTGTCCATCGGCGTACCCATTGCCATTCAGGACGGGCTTATTCAGGTCGCCTTCATTATTATAACTATCATCGCCAATCGCCGCGGGCTCACCGATGCGGCAGCGGTCGGCATTGTCGAGAAGTTCATAAGCTTCGTGTTCCTTGTGCCCTCGTCCATGCTCTCGACCGTGTCGGCGCTCGGCGCGCAGAACATCGGCGCGAACAAGCCTGAGCGCGCGGTGGCGACACTGCGCTACGCAGTTATGATCGCTGCCGGCTTCGGCGTGATCGTCACGATACTCATCCAGTTCATCGCCGAGAGCATTGTCGGGCTGTTCACACCTGACACTGCGGTCATCGCGGCAGGTGGGCAGTACCTGCGCGGCTATATTTTCGACTGCATCTTTGCCGGCATCCACTTCAGCTTCAGCGGGTATTTCTGCGCCTGCGGAAAATCCGGGCTGTCGTTCATGCACAATTTCATTGCCGTCGCGCTCGTGCGCGTTCCGGGCGTGTATTTCACCTCCAAGCTCTTCCCGACGACGCTTCTGCCGATGGGTCTTGCGACGGCGGCAGGCTCGCTCGTGTCGGTCATTATCTGCGTGATCGCATTCGCGGTCATAAGCCGCCGCGGGAAAGCCGCCCCGGCAGGAGTGTGACGAAATGGAAATGCCGAAGCTGTTCCAGATTGGGGACATGGCGAAGCTGTTCCACATCAGCGTCAGCAGCCTGAGGTATTATGAGAGCCTCGGCCTGCTGACACCGGAGCGCGTCGACCCCGATACGGGCTACAGGTATTACAGCGTGCGCCAGTTCGAGGTGCTCAACACCATCCGCTATCTGCGCGAGCTGGATATGCCGCTGCCGGAGATATCGGACTTTCTGAAAAACCGCGACATTGACAGGATGGAAGAAAAGCTGCGTCAGCAGAAGGCCGAGATCGAAAGAAAGCGGCTTGAGCTCCAGCGCATCGAGCGGCGGATAGACAACAACCTGCGCCGCATCCGCGACGCGCAGGACTCTGAGCTTGACGTTATAAAATGCGCCGCAACCCCCGCAATGCGCATAGTGTGGATGGACACGGCGCTGAAGATCAGCAGCCCCCTGGACATGGAAATGCCGATACGCGAGCTTGAGCAGTCTCAGGCGGAGACGGCGCTGTTTCTCGGCAAGGTCGGTGTCGGGATATCGGCGGAAAACCTTGAAGCGGGCTGCTTCGAGCAGTACGACGGGGTGTTCCTCATACTCGACGATGAGGACAGATTCAACGGCACGACCGTTCTCCTGCCGGAGACGCAGTGCGTGTCGGTGCGTTTCCGCGGCAGTCACACGGAAGCGGCGGAGCAGTACCGGCGGCTCATGGAGCATATCCGTGCGCGCAGGATGAAGCCCGCCGGCTTCTCGCGTGAGATAACAATGATCGACTACGGCATCACGAGCGACAG
>CAKTPR010000110.1 GCA_934591725.1 uncultured Oscillospiraceae bacterium | reverse complement strand
TTCTTATCTGCGCGCCAAGCTTCCTGCGCACGGGTATGTTTTGCAGGTTCGGTTCGGTCGATGACAGTCTGCCTGTCGCCGTGACGGTCATCTGGAAGTTCGTGTGTATTCGCCCGTCCGGTGCAATCACCTTCAGCAGGCCATCGGCATAAGTGGATTTGAGCTTTGTCAGCATACGGTATTCCAGAATTTCGCCGATTATCGGGTGCTTGTCACGTAGCTTCTCCAAAACGTCCGCATTAGTGCTCCACCCGGATTTCGTCTTTTTCCCCGAGGGCAGCATAAGCTCCTCGAAGAGGACTTCCCCAAGCTGCTTCGGTGAATTGATGTTGAATTCGTGCCCGGCGTGTGCCCATATTCCGGCCTGCATCTGCGCAATGCCGTCGTTCAGGCTCTCGCCGAAATCGTACAGTGCCTTGCGATCCACATAAAACCCAGAGGCCTCCATATCCGCAAGCACTCTGCACAGCGGAAGCTCTACCTCGTAATACAGCTTTGTCATGCCAAGCTCGTCCAGCTTGGCATCGAGGACTGAGTACAGCTCAAATATCGCCTGTGCTCCGTCAAGCTCATGGCTCAGGTATTTCGTGCTTATCCTCGTCAGCGAGTAGTCCCCATTGTTTGCGTCAAGCAAATACGCCGCAAGCGCCGTGTCAAACGTGAAGCCCTCGACCGGCAGCTCGTCCTTCATGAGCAGACCCATCAGGTCTTTTATGTTGTGGCCGAGCTTTTTGACCTCAGGGGAAAACACCGTGCACAGCAGCTCATTGTACTTTTCACCGGCGACGCTCCATTGCGCGCGGTATACCGTCTCCCCGTCGCAGATCTCAACAGCGTCAAGACCGTCAGCCGGCACGACCGCGATGTGCTCCGCTTTTCTGACTGCTGCGATAAGCGCGTCCATCCCGGCTTCATCCGAGACGACCTGCTCTGTAAGCTTCTCCGCCGCATCAGTCTCGACCGGAGCCGTCTCAGATTCAGCAAGCCCCCATTTGTCAATAAAACGCTTGAAACCGAGCCGCTTCATCACGCCGTAAAGCTCCGGGGTATAGCTGTTGTTCCAGATATTCTCCTCCGGACTGAAGTGCAGCGGCACATCCCGCACGATAGTTGCAAGCCAGTATGATTGCCGTGCGCTTGCTTCGCCGTCGGCAAGCTTTCTGCGCACGCCGTCCTTTATATCGAGCGCGCAAAGCGACGAATATATCCTGTCCACCGTGCCGTACCTTCTCACGAGGTCGAGCGCGGTCTTCTCACCGATGCCGGGTACGCCCGGAATGTTGTCGGAGCTGTCCCCCATCAGCGCTTTCAGGTCGACCATCTGCACCGGGGCAAAGCCGTATTCTGCACGGAAGCTTTCAGGAGTATAGAGTATAGTCTCCGTCTGGCCTCTGACGGTTTTCACGTTGCAGACCGACGTCGTCTCGCTCACAAGCTGTAAGCTGTCCTTGTCGCCCGTGACAACAACGCAGTCCCATCCGCTTCTTTCGCACACGGCGGCAGCCGTACCGAGAATGTCGTCCGCTTCAAAGCCCTCTATCTCGTAGCGGCGTATGCCCATCGCGTCAAGCGTCTCCTTGAGCAGCGGCATCTGTACCGCAAGCTCCTCCGGCATCGGCTTGCGCTGCGCCTTATAAAAGTCGCAGGCCTTGTGGCGGAAGGTCGGCGCCTTGAGGTCGAAGCTCACGCACACAGCCTCAGGCTTCTGCTCGTCGAGCATACGCTGCAAAATCGTAATGAAGCCGTACACCGCGTTTGTCGGCGTCCCGTCCGGGGCGTTCAGCGGCCGCACACCGTAGAACGCGCGGTTGACAATGCTGTTGCCGTCAAGTATCATCAGTTTCATTTTGCTTCCTCATTTCTCCCCGCGCAGTCTGATTATCTCATCGCGCAGTTGGGCTGCGATCTCATACTCCAGCATCGCGGCAGCCTTCTTCATCTTGTCCTCAAGCTGGCTTATCAGTTCCCGTCTCTCGCGGTCGGTCATCTTTACGCCATTTGCCTTGGAGGCCGCGACCGCGTCCGTGGATATTTCTATCAGGTCGCGTACGCTCTTTACGATGGTCTTAGGCTCGATGCCGTGGAGCTTGTTATACGCCATCTGCTTTTCACGGCGGCGCGCAGTTTCGTCAATGCAGGCGCGCATTGAGGGCGTTATCGTGTCCGCATACATGATGACCTTGCTGTCCGCATTTCGCGCTGCACGGCCAACCGTCTGGATAAGGCTCGTTTCGCTGCGCAGGAAGCCCTCCTTATCGGCGTCGAGTATTGCGACAAGCCCGACCTCCGGGATGTCCAAGCCCTCGCGCAGCAGGTTTATTCCGACGAGCACGTCAAACTCACCGAGACGCAGGTCGCGTATGATCTCCATGCGTTCTATCGTGCCGATGTCATGATGCATATACCGGCAGCGGATGCCTGCGCCTGTGAGATATGCGGAGAGATCCTCCGCCATCTTCTTTGTCAGCGTAGTCACCAGCGAGCGCTGACCCATGCGTATCTTTTCGTTTATCTCCCCCATCAGGTCGTCTATCTGTCCTTCTATTGGGCGCACGAATATCTCCGGGTCAAGCAGTCCCGTCGGGCGGATTATCTGCTCGACGATCTGCCCTGCGCGTTCGCGCTCATATTCTCCCGGCGTTGCCGAGACATAAACGCGCTGGTGTATTCTTTCCGTGAACTCCTCAAACTTCAGTGGCCTGTTGTCAAATGCCGAGGGGAGCCGGAAGCCGTAGTCAACGAGTGTTTCCTTTCTCGCCCTATCGCCGCGGTACATCGCGCGCACCTGCGGGAGCGTAACATGGCTCTCGTCGACGAACAGCAGGAAATCCTTCGGGAAATAATCAAGCAGCGTCAGCGGCGGGCTGCCCGGCGCACGGTTCGATATCACGCGCGAATAGTTCTCAATGCCGGAGCAGTAGCCCAGTTCCTGCATCATCTCTATGTCATAATCGGTGCGCTGCTTGATGCGTTGCGCTTCAAGCAGCTTGCCGTTATCCGTAAAGTATTTGACGCGCTCATCACACTCTGCCCTGATGCGGTCGATGGCCGCCGCCATCTTTTCCTTGGTCGTCACATAGTGACTCGCAGGATAGATCGCGGCATGGGTCAGAAAACGCGTCGCCGCACCGGTGACAACGTTTATTTCGCTTATTCTGTCGATCTCGTCTCCGAAGAACTCAACGCGGATCGCCTTATCGTTGGAGTATGCCGGGAAAATCTCGACCGTGTCCCCGCGCACGCGGAACATGTTGCGTCCGAATGCAATATCGTTTCTCTCGTAACGTATTTCTATAAGCTTTCTGAGCAGCTCATCAAAATCGCGCGTCTGTCCCGTGCGCAGTGAGATGACCATATTCGCATAGTCGATTGGGTCACCCAAGCCGTAAATACAGGAGACCGACGCGACCACAATAACATCCCGCCTCTCAAACAGGCTCGAGGTCGCGCTGTGACGCAGGCGCTCGATCTCGTCGTTTATAGAGCTGTCCTTTTCAATGAATGTATCCGTGTGCGGGATATAGGCTTCGGGCTGGTAATAGTCGTAATAGGAAACGAAATATTCTACGGCGTTCTCCGGGAAGAACTCTCTGAACTCACTGCACAGCTGCGCTGCAAGCGTCTTGTTGTGTGCCAAAACGAGCGTAGGCCGGTTGATGCGGGCTATTACGTTGGCCATCGTAAAGGTCTTGCCCGAACCGGTGACGCCAAGAAGCACCTGCTCATCAAGGCCGTTCTCGATCCCGCTGACCAATGAATCTATCGCCTCAGGCTGGTCGCCCATAGGCTTATATTGTGATACCAGTTTGAACCCGTCCATAAACGCTCCTGCATATAAACTCAATCTAAGTTATTATATCACTCCCGCCTCGATTCCACAAGACAAAAGGATATCTCCGTCTGTAAATGCGCACGCGCGAAAGCGGAGGAAACCCTCGAATCAGGTTTTCTCCGCTTTTGTCGTTTAGTAAACGTTCGTTTAATACCGTTCGTTTACCGAATTTACTCTCTGCCTTTTACAACTTCAAGTGCCTTGATAAGCATCTGTGCAGCCTCCGCGCGCGTAAGCTCGTCATGCAGCAGCGTCTGCCTCTCAACAATGCCCACCGCACTGAGGTTTGCGCATGCCTGCGCCGTCTCCGGCTCCCATTCGCTGTCAAGCGAGATATAATCAATGTCCTTCAATCCGAGCGCACGGTTAAGCATACTCATCGCTTCGTTCCTGCTGATCGGCTCATCGGCGCGGAACACGTTTTCATTTTCTTCCCTGCCGCTCACGCCGCGCATTACTGCCGTCGCAACATACTGCTGCATCCAATACGGCATCTCGTCCACGTCCTCATAGCCTGTCGACATCACTCCGTCTATCAGCGGTTCGCCCACGGTCAGCATACACATACTCAGAAATTCACCGCGGCTCACGGTCTTTTCCGGGCCGAAGCAGTATTCGCCGCCTATCATTTCCGCAGTAAAAATATTGTTCTCGCTCAACGCCACAGCCGCATACTCCTCTGCGCGACCGTTCATATCTTCATAGCAGACGTCCTTCTTCTGCTTTTCGATGCGGATTATTACGGTCGCTTCCTGAGAAGCATTGCCCTCGGCATCGACGGCCTTGTAGCCGAAATAGTCCTTTCCGCGTTTGTTGTCGTTCGGCGTATAGGTGAAACTGCCCTCCTCACCCTGTACTATTTTTCCCTTCACCGGCTGGGTCGTTATCTCGTATGAGACGACGTCGTCATCCGGGTCGTAAGCCGACATCTTCCCGCCCACGGACACGTTTCTATATGTCTTTATTTCAAGGTTTTCGGCGATCGGCGCCGTTCCCGCCGCGAGCGCAGGACTTGCCAGAGAGACGCACATGAGCAGCATCAGCACAACGGCAGTCAGTGATATCAGTATTCTTTTCATTATATATTCCTCCTTTACCGTTTGGAGATATTTTGTGCAGAATTATCCCCGGTATGCAAATAAAGGTAGACTTGGAAATACCTTTGTGGTAATATACAAACACCAATACAAATATATGTAATAGGAGTAAACGATATGGAGATCAACGCTGCCGCAGCGTGGCTCAATTCCACGTTCGGCAATCTTGACGTCAGCGTCGCATTGGCGGTACATAAGCTGTATGACATGGCAGGCGGCTTCTTTACGCCGTTCTTTGAAGTGATTTCGTTCTTCGGCAAGGGCGGTATATGCCTTATTCTTCTTTCTCTGGCGCTGCTGTTCTTCAAAAAAACGCGCCGCTTCGGCACCGCGATGTGTATCGGGCTTGCGATTGGCGCGCTGATCACAAACTGCTGCCTGAAGATCGTGATCGCGCGGCCGCGGCCGTATGTGGATCAGAACGGTATTCTATATCAGCTATGGCTGCTGGTAGGCCAGAATGTTGAGAGCGACAAGAGCTTTCCCTCCGGGCATACTACTGCCGCGTTCGCCAGCATGGTTCCGCTTTTCATTTTGGGCAACAAGCGCTGGAGCTGGACTGCTCTGCTGTTCGCATTCACAATGGGCATCGCCCGTATCTATCTCGTCGTCCACTATACCTCCGACGTCATCGGCGGCCTTATAGTCGGCACCTTTGCCGGGATAGTCGCTGTCATTATCGCAAAGAAGCTGCCGCAGAAATGGTATGAGCTTGACTTCTATAAGAGCAGATCAAGCCAACCGCCAGACAGTCTCTGCGCGTAAACACAGTAAACCCCCGAACCTCAGCTGAGGTTCGGGGGTTGTTGTAATATATGTTTCGCTCAGTAGAGCTTTGCGCCTGCCGGGATGTGCGGATCGACCATCAGCAGATGCAGCTTCTCCTCGTCGCCTTCTTGGTGAACAGCGGAGATGAGCATACCGCAGGAGTCGATACCCATCATCGGTCTGGGCGGGAGATTTGTGATCGCGATGCAGGTCTTCCCTACCAGCTCTTCGGGCTCGTAGTAAGCATGAATGCCGCTGAGGATGGTGCGTTCCGTACCGGTGCCGTCGTCAAGCGTGAACTTGAGAAGCTTCTTGGACTTCTTCACGGCCTCGCAGGCAAGCACCTTGACCGCTCTGAAATCTGACTTCGAGAAAGTCTCAAAGTCTACAAAGTCAGAAAACAGCGGCTCGATCTGGACATTGGAAAAGTCGATGGCTTCTTCCTTAACTTCAACGGAAGCCTGAGC
>CAKTPR010000109.1 GCA_934591725.1 uncultured Oscillospiraceae bacterium | reverse complement strand
TTCATCCATATGCTCCGCGGTGATGTGCTCATAAGGGCCATGGAAAGCGCTGCCGCCGGTGCCGAGGTTGGGGCAGGGCAGACCGCGGAACGAGAGCTGCGCGCCGTCCGTCCCGCCGCGTACCGGGCGGATGACCGGCGCGATGCCGCGCTTTTCCATCGCGCGCTTTGCCCGCTCGATGATGTCCATACGCTCGGTGAGCACCTCCGCCATGTTGCGGTACTGCTCCTTTACAGCGAGCTTTGCCGTGCCCACGCCGTATTTTTCGTTTATGCTCTTCTCAATATCGCGCATGGCTTCGCAGCGCTGGGCGAATTTCGCCGCGTCATGGTCGCGGATTATATACTTCATCTCCGCCCGCTCGACCGAGGCGTTCATTTCCAGCAGGTGGTAAAATCCCTCGTAGCCCTCAGTCATCGCCGGTATCTCCTCCGCCGGGAGCATGGAATTTATCTCGCACGCGACGAGCGCCGCGTTTATCATTATCCCCTTCGCACTGCCGGGGTGGACGTTCTCGCCGCGTATCTCCCAGCTCGCCGCGGCGGCGTTGAAGGTCTCATAGTTTATCTCGCCGACCTCGTCGCCGTCGACGGTGTAGGCAAAGTCCGCGCCGAAGCGCTCAAGCTCAAGCAGCTCCGCCCCGCTGCCTATCTCCTCGTCGGGCGTAAAGGCCACAGCGACGGCGCAGTGCGGCAGGTTTTCCTTTATGATGCGCTCACAGGCCGTCATTATCTCGGCCACTCCAGCCTTGTCGTCCGCGCCGAGGAGCGTTGTACCGTCGGTAGTTATGAGCGTCTGGCCGACGCAGTCCTTAAGGTCAGGGAACTTTTCGGGTGAGAGCACCAGTCCGCTCGTCCCGAGGGCGACGTCCCCGCCGTCATAGTTCCCATGCAGCACAGGCTTCACATCCGTCCCGGAGAAATCCGGTGCGGTGTCGACATGGGCGATGAAGCCGATGGTCGGCTCGTTTTCCATACCCGCGCTCGCCGGGAGATAACCGTATACATAGCCGCGCCCGTCCTCATAGACCTTCTGCAGCCCGATGCCGCGCATCTCCTCCGCAAGGAGCGCGCAGAGCTTGAGCTGCCCGGGCGTACTTGGCGTACCCTGCGCATCCTCGCTGCTCTGCGTATCGATCGCCGCGTATTTCGTAAGCCGTTCATAAGCTTTCATATTCTTCTCCGTTCATTTGAAAATTTCAGCTGTCACAAACAGGCGACCCTTCTTGGAGCTGCCGCCCAGCTCCTTGAGCCTGCCCTTGCCCGCGCCGCGCAGTGAGACGATGTCCCCCTCCTTGACGCTCCTGTCGCCCTTCAGGCACTCGGTGTAGTTCAGGCTCACGTTCCCCGCGGCGATCTGCCGCGCGGCCTCGGTGCGCGAGATGCGGAACATCCCGGAGCACAGCGCGTCGAGCCGCAGGCTCATCAGCGTGAAGCTGCGCTCCTCGCTCTGCCGCGCCTTATGCGGCAGCTCCGAGAGCGCGATCTCCTCCGCGCGCACGCCGCAGCGCCCGACCTTGTCTATGCTCAGCAGGTGGCGCAGCACGCTCGGCTGGCACAGCACGTATGCCGTGCACCCGTCGACGAGGATGTCCCCGACCCACTCGCGGTTCACGCCCATGCCGAGCACTGCGCCCATATAGTCGCGGTGGGTAGGCTCGCCGAACGCAGCGGTGAGCTTTATCGCGCGGATATGCTCGCTCTCTTCAAGCTCCGCCTCCTCCATGTAGTCCGGCAGGAAAAAAGCCATGCCGCGCTCGAAGTCCTCATGCCCGCCGCGGAACACCATCCTGCTGAAGCGCAGCTCAGCATCATGCGCCAGCGCGTACTGCTCCGCCGGGGTGAGAAAGCCCGTTGAGGTCAGGCAGCCCTTATTTTCGCAGCGGCGGGCAAGATCCTCGCCGCGCTTGAGAAGTTCACTGTTTTCCATTAATTTTGTCCGCTATCCTTGTTTTATGCGCGCTCTGGTTGCTTTTTTTCAGAACCGCGTCTATCTGGCCGAGCACCCACTCGACCTCGTTTTTGAACTCTCCCGACGAGCAGCGCAGCACGCCTGAGCGCAGCGCCGAGAGCCGTATCAGGTTATCGCTCGTCACGACGCGCACGGAGTAGTTCTTCCCTATCTCGTCGGCAAGGCGCTCGATATACGCGTCCCCCGTCTCGCCGTCCTTCGTGAAGGCAACATTTATGTTGTGGTAATCCTCGCGCGAGCCGGGGTTCCCCGGTGTGCGGAAGCCGTCGAACACCAGTACGAGCTTTGCTTTGGTAAAGCCGCAGTAGTTTGACAGCATATCCATGAGCCGCCCGCGAGCTAAATCGAGCCTGTCGGCGGCAAGCTTTTTAAGCTCGTCCCACGCGAAGATGAGGTTATAACCGTCGACGATGATAAACTCCGGTTTCTTCTCAAACGCCGGTTCACTCGCCGCGGCGTTTACCTGCCGCGCGGAATATTGCGGGCGCTTTATCTTCCCGAACTCACGCTCCATTATCGCTTCAAGCTCGCGGTCGTCGATGCTGAGGCTCCTGTACCGCGGTGCGGCGGCTGGCGCTGTCTCCTCGGCCGGCGGCTTCAGGCAGCTTTCAAGGTGCATATAGTCCCTCACCTGATCCCACGGGATGTTCACGCCCGCGCCGTGCGAGCAGAACACGGAGTCTGCGGGGTTATCGGTGTCCCGCT
Source organism: uncultured Oscillospiraceae bacterium (assembly GCA_934591725.1). GTDB lineage: Bacteria > Bacillota > Clostridia > Oscillospirales > Oscillospiraceae > Limivicinus. Next base: position 3,511 of record CAKTPR010000109.1, on the reverse strand, counting down.
CAGGTTCGTAGCCTATCGCGTCGACTATCTTCTGCTGGTCGCGGCACGGGCGGTAGCCGCCCGGCGTCAGGCTGAGCCTGCCCCGACCGTGGGTATAGGCCAGCAGCTCCTGCATATATTCGTTCATCCCTGCGACGGGCGCCGCGCCCTCAAGGCGCATCATGCCGCCCGCGTCCTCTGGAGAGTCGATCTCGCCGTTCATCGCGCGCACATCGCTTATCGCCCGGCCTATCTGCTCCGACGGGACTTCGAGCACGAAGCTGTACCACGGTTCGAGCAGGACGCTTTCTGCCTGCATCAGCCCCTGACGCACGGCGCGGTAGGTCGCCTGACGGAAGTCCCCACCCTCGGTGTGCTTTATGTGCGCGCGCCCCGCGGCGAGCGTGAAGCGTATATCCGTCACCGGCGAGCCGGTCAGCACGCCTAAGTGCTGCTTCTCGGCAAGATGCGTGAGGATGAGCCGCTGCCAATTGCGGTCAAGCTCGTCCTCCGGGCAGCTGCTTGAAAGCTCTATCCCGCTGCCGCGCGGCAGCGGTTCGAGCAGCAGGTGCACCTCGGCATAGTGGCGCAGCGGTTCGAAATGCCCGACGCCCTCGACCGTGTCCTTTATCGTCTCGCGGTACATGATGCGCCCGGTGTCGAGCATGATATCCGTGTCGAAGCGCTCCTTCACAATGCTCCGGAATATCTCCGCCTGCACCCTACCCATGAGCTGAACGCTTATCTCGCGCGTGCGTTCGTTCCAGACTATGTGCAGCTGAGGGTCTTCCTGGTCGAGCTGCATAAGCTTCGGCAGCATGACCGCGGGGTCGCTCTGCGGCGGGAGAATGACGCGGTAGCTCATCACCGGCTCCAGCAGCGGCTCGGCAAAATCTCCCGCCGTGCCGAGACCCTGACCCGGATAGGTTCCCGTCAGGCCGAGCGCCGCGCATATCTGGCCGGGTAAGACCGTCTCCGCCGTGTCGTACTTCGCGCCGGAGTAAATGCGCAGCTGGCTTATCTTCTCTTCAAAGGCATTGCCGTCCCGGTCGGAATATTTCATCAGGCTGCGCACGCGCAGCGCGCCGCCCGTGACCTTCATAAAGGTCATGCGGTTTCCCTGCGCGTCGCGGGCAATCTTATATACCCGCGCTGAAAAATCCCCGCCGTAGTCCCACGGACGGGCGTAGAGCTCCAGCATATCCAGAAACTCCGCCACGCCCTCTGTTCTCAGTCCCGAACCGAAGCAGCAGGGGAAAATTTCACGGCAGCGCAGCATATCGCGCATGCGCTCCGTGCCGATGCTGCCCGTCTCGATATATTCGTCCATCGCCTCTTCCGAGCACATCGCGGCGCTTTCAAACAGCGCGTCCCCGTCGGCGGAGAAGTCCACGCAGCGTTCGGACAGGCGCATGCGCAGTCCATCCATAAGTGCCTGCCGGTCACAGCCGGGCAGATCCATCTTCGTCACAAATATGAACACCGGCACATTATAGCGCTCCAGCAGCTTCCACAGCGTCTCTGTATGCGCCTGCACGCCGTCCGTCCCGCTTATGACGAGCACCGCGTAGTCAAGCACCTGAAGCGAGCGCTCGGCCTCGGCTGAAAAGTCCACATGCCCCGGCGTGTCCAGCAGCGTCACGGTCATCTCCCCCAGCGGCATGACCGCCTGCTTGGAGCAGATCGTGATGCCCCGCGCACGTTCGAGGCTGTTGTTGTCAAGAAAGCTGTCCCGATGATCCACCCGACCCAGCTTTTTCAGTTTTCCGGAAAGGTACAGCATGGCCTCGGACAGGGTGGTCTTGCCCGCGTCCACATGGGCGAGTATGCCCAGTACAATATTGTTATCACTCATACCGTTATTTTATCATCCGCTGTCGGAATAATCAACGGCAATCGCCGCGTGTGCTGATGTATCCTCAACATTTTTCTCAATTTGATTTACATAACATGTAATCGCTATGCAAAATATTTTTATTTCTTTGAAACTTTGACTATCATTTCTGTAAAAGGCATGTTATAATTAGGTGTCATATTGAAACCCAAATCCGTCCGTGGGGTACTCTCCGCGGACAAGAAGGAGCAACGCCATGAAGAAGATTCTCGTTTTGGAAGACGAAGCCAACATCCGCAGCTTTGTGGTCATCAACCTGCGCCGCAGCGGGTATGAGCCCATCGAGGCGGAGAACGGAGAAATGGCGCTGGAAAAGCTCAAGGTCAACCCCGATATCTGCATGGCACTGCTTGATGTGATGCTCCCGGATATCGACGGTTTCGAGGTCTGCCGCCGCATCCGCGCTACCGGCTCGAAGATGGGCATCATCATGCTCACCGCGAAGAGCCAGGAGATAGATAAAGTCACCGGCCTTATGACCGGTGCGGACGATTATGTGACAAAGCCCTTCTCCCCGGCGGAGCTTACCGCGCGCGTCGATGCGCTGGTCCGCCGCCTCGGAGTTGACGATGATGAAAAATCCTCGACCGAAATATCCAGCGGCCCGTTCCTGCTCAACACCCGCAACCGCACCCTTGAGAAGAACGGCCAGCGCCTGAAGCTCACACAGATAGAATACCTGCTGATGAAGCTGTTTATGGAGAACCCCGGCAAGGCTATGTCGAGGGAGGATATCCTCGCCGCCGTTTGGGGCAACGACTTTACGGGCGAGCTCAAGACGGTCGACGTCAACATCCGCCGCCTGCGCATAAAGATCGAGACCGACCCGACCGAGCCCGAATACCTCACCACCGTCTGGGGCTACGGCTACAAGTGGGGTTACTGAGCGCCGCGCGGAGCTTTCCCATCCCATAATAAACACAGAAGGTAAGAAGTAAAACCAATGCTGAAAGAGCTTAAAAACCAGCTTTTAGTTTCCTGCATCGCGGCTGTCGCGCTGCTGCTCATAGGCGTGTGGGTCGGGCTGCACGGCGTCGCGTGGCTCTCCGCCGCGCTGTCTATCATCGTCTGCCTCTACCTCATCGGCGTGAACCTCTGGTTCTCAAGCCGCGTGTCAGAGCCTATCGCAAAGCTCAGCGATCATGCCCGCCGCATCGCCGAGGGCACCTACGGCATAAAGCTCGAAAAGGAACGTGACGATGAGCTCGGCGTCCTGACTGAGGAGATAAACGACATGTCCGAAAAGGTCGCCATCGCGGAAAAGTCCCGCACGGAGTTTATCTCTCAGGTGTCGCACGAGCTGCGCACCCCGCTCACCGCCATCACCGGCTGGGCGGAGACCATCGCCTACGACCCCGCTGTGCAGGGCGACTCCCTGCGCGGCATCCATATCATCTCCAAGGAGGCCGAGCGCCTCACCGGCATGGTCAAGGAGCTGCTTGAATTCACAAGGATCCAGGATGGGCGCTTCAACCTCCGCGTCGAGCTTATCGACATTGCCGCCGAGCTTGAGGACGCGCTCTTCACCTATGGCGAGCTTATGCGTCAGGCCGGCATCGAAGTCAATTATACCGAGCCGCCCGTTGAGATACCGCTCATCCCCGGCGACCCGGAGCGTCTCAAGCAGGTGTTTCTCAA
>CAKTPR010000108.1 GCA_934591725.1 uncultured Oscillospiraceae bacterium | reverse complement strand
ACCATCGAGCACTGCGACTATACTGTGCGCATCCCGATGTCCCACGGGGTGGATTCTCTGAACGTCGCCGCCGCCAGCGCCGTCGCGTTCTATCAGCTGGGGAAGAATAATAGGTTCTGAACTAAAAGACACCGGCAGTCTGAACTGTCGGTGTCCTTTGCTGTTGTGCTCCGAAGTATGTATTCGCCCCCCAGACCGGCGCGCAGGTGCCGGAGCGCTCCAGCACCTGCGCGCCCCTTGTCCTTCCCGGACGCTTCTATCGCGCTTTATGAGCGCCGCAGCAGAATTATTGCGTCGTAAATGCCGCTGAGCGCGCTGTCCAGCCCATCGGGGCCTGTATAAGCCGCGTCAACGCTGTAATGCTCCTGCTCAAGCATACGGCATATCGCCGCCGACAGGGGCTTTTCGTCCTCAACAAGGAGTATTCTCATATATCTTTCTCAGGCATTAATCCACTATCCGGCCGTCGGAGGCTATCGTCACGACGTTCCACGGGATGAACTTACCGCTGGCTTTAAGGGCGTTCTTTGCCGCAAGCTCCAGACCGCCGCAGCAGGGGACTTCCATGCGCACTATCAGCACCTCGCGGATATCGTTCGAGGCGATGATGTCGGTGAGCTTATCGGTATAGTTCACGCCGTCGAGCTTCGGGCAGCCGATGAGCGTGACGCGCCCGCGGATGAAATCATCATGGAAGCCCGCGTAGGCGTAAGCCGTGCAGTCAGCTGCGATGAGGAGCTTTGCGCCCTTGAAGAACGCCGCGTTCACCGGCACGAGCTTTATCTGCACAGGCCACTGCGAAAGCCGGCTCTGCGGCTTCCCGGCGGGTGCGCACTCGGCAGCGTCCTCCGTGTGTGCTATCGCCTTGACCCTTGAGCCGGGGCAGCCGGTGAAGACGTGCGCCGCGGCCTGTGCGCGCAGCTTCTCACGCTGGGCACTGAGGACGGCGGCCTCGTCAAACGCGGCGGCCTCGCGCTCTATGAAGCTGATGGCGTTCACAGGGCAGTTCGGCAGGCAGTTGCCGAGCCCGTCGCAGTAATCATCGCGCGTGAGCTTTGCCTTGCCGTCCACAAGCGCGAGCGCGCCCTCCTGGCAGGCACTGACGCACAGGCCGCAGCCGGTGCATTTGCCTTCGTCTATATGAATGATGCGTCTTTTCATACTTTCCTCCACCTTTGTATTGTAAATGTAGTATAACACAAAAACGTAGAAACGGGAACAGACGGGGCGTCATAAATATCAGAGCAGCTTTTCCACGCTGTACATGCTCTGGAGCACGTAGAGTCCAGGACGGTAGACCTTATCCGCTGTCCAGATGCTTATCCCCGCGAGGGAATATTCATCGACAAGCTGGAGCCGCGCGGCGGCACTGCGCGCGTCCTCGAACCACACAACGTGTGTATGCCCTGCGGCGTCGGTATAATTGAACCACGGCGCCTGCGCGGTATAGTCGTACTTTATCTCCGCGCCGCGGGATATGGCAAGCTCCACCGCCGACGCATTCGAGAGTATGCGCGCCGCCTGCCCCTGCCGCCACGGGAGAAGCCAATCATAGGCGTAGTTTGAAAAGCCCATGAGAATCTTCCCTGCGGGCATAACGGTGACGGCATAGTCCAGCACGCGCCGTATGCGGTTCACAGGAGATATCGCCTGAGGAGAGCCGTAGGTATAGCCCCACTCGTATGTCATAAGAACGACCCGGTCGGCGTACTGCCCGTGCGCCGCGTAGTCATGTGCGGTGTAGAGAAGCCCGCCCTGCTTCGCACTCTCCTTGGGGGCGAGCGCCGTCGAGACGGGATAGCCGAGCGCGTGCATCCGCTCTGCCGTCCGCGCGGCGAACTGACTGTAACTGTCCCGGTCAAAGGGGTAGATATATTCAAAATTTATATTCAGTCCGTAATAATTCTTCTCCCGCAGCACGGTGGTTATGTTCTCCAGAAGCGCGCTCTGCGCCGCTTCATCGGTCAGCAGGCTGTGAGCAATATCGCTTGAGAAGCCGCTCGACTCGCTGAGGTTCGTCACGACCATGAGCGGCGCTGTCTGCCCGGAGCGCGCGATGGAGATGAGCCGCTCATCGGCGATGCCGGAGAGCGAGCCGTCCGCCCGCGCGCTGTAGCAGAACGGACAGAGATATGTAAGATACGGGTTTGTCTCTTCAAGCACCTCAGAAGAGACATTCGGATAATCATAGGCGTTGACTTCGATGCTGCCGCGAGCGGCTTCATCTCCGACAGGGATCACAAGGCTCATCCCGACGGCCAGGCGCGACGGATCGCTCAGCTGGTTTATCTCAGCAAGCCGCCCCTCGTTCGTACCGAAGCGCCGGGCGACGGAATAGAGACTGTCCCCCGGACGAACAATATATATCTGCATGATCTGCATGGCTGCTCCTTTCAATTATTTACAGTATATTAGTATATTCTTTAAATGTACGCTGTTTGCAGAGCCGGGGCGGCTGTGTTATAATTATCTTGCATAAATTTTATTCTTGGAGGTGCCTATGGCCGCTGAAAGGATCCCCGAAAGAAACGAGATCCCCGTGGAGTTCACATGGGATCTGACAGATATATTCAAAACCGATGAGGACTGGCTGCGCGAATACGAAGCCCTGATGCAGGTACCGGAGCAGCTTGCAGAGTACGAGGGCACGCTCGGCGAGAGCGCCGCGCGGCTGCTGGAGTATATGCAGCTGGATGACGAGGTCTCCGTGCGCCTCGAAAAGCTGATGGGCTACGCCGGGTGCAAGGCGGATCAGGACACGGCGGACTCCCGTTATCAGGATATGCGCAGCAAGGGCGTCGCCTGCTGCGTGATGATCTCAGGCGCGGCGTCCTTCGCGACCCCGGAGCTCATCGCCATCCCTGAGGAGACGCTTGACGCCTTCTACCGCGAGTGCCCGGAGCTTGAGACTTACCGCCGCAACCTGTACCGCCTGCGCCGCCGCGCGGAGCATATCCTCTCTCCCGCCGAGGAGCGTCTGCTCGCCGCTGCCGGTGAGATGGCCGACGCGCCCGACTCCATATGCGGCGCGCTGAGAAACGCCGACCTGCGCTTTGAGGACGCGGTCGACGCTGAGGGTAAGCCCCACCCGCTCTCCGCCGGGACGCTCGTGCCGCTCATGGAGAGCGCGGACAGAGTGCTGCGCAGGAGCGCCTTTGAAAACTGCTATAAGCGCTATGACGAGTTCAAGAACACAATCGCCGCGACGCTTGACGCGCAGTTCAAGCAGCTGCGCTTCTTTGCCGACGCGAGGAAATATCCCTCGACCCTTGCCGCCGCGCTTGACGCGACCGAGGTCCCGGAGAGCGTGTACCTCAACCTTATCGACACCGTCCACAACAACATGGACAAGATGTACCGCTATGTCGCGCTGCGCAAGAAGCTCCTCGGCGTGGATGAGCTGCATATGTACGATGTGTATACCCCGGTCGTGCCGGACGCCGCCGTCTCCATCAGCTATGACGAGGCGAAGAAGACCGTCCTCGAAGCGCTGAGTGTCCTCGGCGAGGACTATACCAGGCTCCTTGAGACGGGCTTCAACAGCCGCTGGATAGACGTGTACGAAAACCTCGGCAAGCGCAGCGGTGCGTATTCCTCCGGAAGCTCCCGCCCGCACCCCTATGTGCTGCTCAACCAGAAGGACAATCTCGAATCCATGTTCACCATCGCCCACGAGATGGGGCACGCGCTGCACAGCTACTACAGCTGCCATAACCAGCCCGTGAACACCAGCGACTATGTCATCTTTGTCGCCGAGGTCGCCTCCACCTGCAACGAAGTCCTGCTCATGCGCTATCTGCTCAGCCGCACGCAGGACAAGAAGGAGCGCGCCTACCTCATAAACCACTTCCTCGACCAATTCAAGGGCACGGTCTACCGCCAGACGATGTTCGCCGAGTTCGAGCTTGAGATGGGGCGCATGTCCGAAGCGGGGCAGGCACTGACTGCCGACGTGCTCTGCGAAAAGTACAAGGAGCTGAACGAGCTTTATTACGGCCCCGACATGGTCTGCGACGAGGGCATCGCCCTCGAATGGGCGCGCATCCCGCACTTCTTCTATGATTACTATGTGTTCCAGTACGCGACCGGCTTCTCCGCCGCCGTCGCCATTGCCGAGCGTATACTGACCGAGGGTGCACCGGCTGTCGCGGACTACAAGCGCTTCCTCTCCGGCGGTTCGAGCACCGACCCGATATCGCTGCTCAAGATCGCGGGCGTCGACATGAGCCGCCCAGAAAGCATAGACTCCGCCCTCGCGCTCTTCGGAGAGCTGATAGACGAATTGGATAAACTCAGCTGACAAATCCCCCCAAGAAATATAAAGGAGGAACTACTATGAACGTATTGGCCAGCATGTCCGCGTCGGGCATCATCGTTATCGCCGCGATCGCCATACTTTTTGTGCTCGCGGTGCTGCTGCTGTTTTACACCTGGGGCAGGTACAAGGGGCTTGCCGGAATGGTGAAGGGCAGCCTTGACCGTGATAACGGCTTCCTGCGCTTCACCGTGAACGACTTTGCCGACGCATATAAGAAATACGGGCAGGATGTCAACACCCCTGCAATCATCTCGAACGCCGTCAGCACCAAGCTCTCTGGGCTCCTGCTGTGCGAGCGCTTCCTCGCAAACGCCGTGTCGCTGTTCGTCACGCTCGGCCTGTTCGGAACCTTCCTCGGCCTGAGCCACTCTGTCTCCTCGCTTACCGAGCTCATCAGCTACTCGAACACCTCCGAGTGGCTGAGCGTGCTCGACAGCGTCGGCGGCGGACTGATGTCGGCGCTCTCCGGCATGGGCGTTGCGTTCTATACCTCGCTCGTCGGTGTTGCCTGCTCCATAGTACTTACGCTCCTGCGCTCCATATTCAGCCCGCAGGCCGAGCGCGAGACGCTCGAAGCGCGGCTTGAGCTGTGGCTCGACCATACCGTCGCCCCGACGCTGCCGACCGAGCGCGCCAAGGACGAGAGCGAGATGGTGCAGCAGATGGTACACGCGATGGACAGCGCTTCCAAGACCATGGAGAGCGCGCTCCAGAAGGCGACCGGCGATCTCAAGACCGCCATCGACTCCAGCCGCGCGCCCATCACCGCTTTCAACAAGACCGTAGACAGCTTCAACGGCGGTGTGCGCGACTTCTCTGAGTTCAACTACAACCTGCGCGGCACGGTCGAGCGTCTCGACGTCACGGTGCGTGACCTTGTCTCCGGCCTGCGCGAAGTCTCGCGCATCCTTGAGAAGGGCGGCCGCCAATGAGACGCGGGAGCTTACGCGCCGGAAAGCGTTCGGCGGACTCCGGCGGCGAACAGGGCTTCTGGCCGACCTACGCCGACATGATGAGCACAGTCGCGCTTATCCTCTTTTTCCTCATGCTCATCTCATACATCCAGAACCTCATCACCGGCAACGACCTGCAGAACACGCAGGAGGTGCTTGCGGACACGCGCACGCAGGTCAGCGCAGCGCAGGCGCAGCTTGACGATCTGAGCGAGGAACTCAAGCTCAAGCAGAGCGAGATAGATGGATACACGCTCGAGATCGGTAAACAGACCGAGACTATAAACAATCAGAAAAAGCTCATCGGCGATCAGGAGAAATATCTCCAGGCCGCAAACAGCGAGCTTCTTGAAATGCGCACACAGATGCAGAGCATCGCTGTGCTGCGCATGTCGATACTTGAACAGATACGCGACAGCATCGTTGACGTCATGGGAGACGAGAGCAAGGTCAGCGTCGGCGACAACGGCAACATCATCCTCAACGAGGGCGTGTTCTTCGACCTCGGTTCTTCTTCAATAAAGCCAGAGAGCGAGGCTGTGCTCAATGAGCTTATCGACGTGTTCGTCAAGTTCCTGAGCAATGAGGAAAACGCGAAGTACGTCGACAGCATCGTCATCTCCGGCCATACGGACATCACCGGCACTGCCGAGACGAACAGGCAGCTGTCGACCGACAGGGCAAATTCCGTCCTGCAGTATCTCCTGACCGGCAAGGGCGCAAAGCTCGACAGCTACGCCGAGTACTTCTGTGCCGCGGGCTACGGAGCGACGCGCCCTGTCGCGAGCAACGACACCGCCGAGGGTCAGGCGGCTAACCGCCGCATAGAGATATCCATGATCCTCAAGGACGAATCCGTGCTTGAGATAGTCGAGCAGTATCTTGCCATGGAAGTGCCCAGTACGGATGCAAGCGCCGCCGCGTCGCCGTCCCCGTCCCCGTCAGCATCGCCGAGACCGTGACAGGGGAGCGCGAGGCACGTCATATTTAATCTAACTGCAAATCGTAATAAACAAGCAGCGTCCCCAAACGGGGGCGCTGTTTGTTTTGGTGGGTGGGATAGTTCGGGGATGTGATATAACGGATCGAAGCCCAAAGGGCAATGCTATTTATTCTTGTCAGGGTCAGCCAATTTTGAGGACACAAAAACCGAATCAAAGCCCAGCCGGATGCTGGGCTTACATCCAAAACTTATTGTAATAGAGGAGGCGCAGCGGAGTGAGCGCGAGATGACTTTTGATGCGGAGCATAAAAAGTCGTCGCAAGCGATACGAAGCTTGCGACGACGTGGT
>CAKTPR010000107.1 GCA_934591725.1 uncultured Oscillospiraceae bacterium | reverse complement strand
TTTGAAATGCGGATGCAGTGCGTATCCACGACCGTGGAGCCGGGGACTTTGAACACGTCGCCGAGGATGAGGTTTGCGGTCTTGCGCCCGACGCCGGGCAGAGCCGTCAGCTCCTCCATCGTGCGCGGCAGCTCCCCGCCGTATTTCTCCAGCAGCACATTCGCGCAGGCGACGATGTCCCGCGCCTTGGAATGATAGAAGCCGCATGAGCGTACATACTCCTCCACCTCCGCGACGTCTGCTTCGGCAAAGGCCTCAAGCGTCGGGAAGCGCTCAAACAGCGCCGGGGTTATCTTGTTCACGCGCTCATCGGTACACTGCGCCGCAAGGCGCACCGAGAACAGCAGCTCATATGCCTTGTTCCAATCGAGCGTGCAGTCCGCTAATGGGTATTCCGCCATCAGCAGACGCACTATCTCATTTACCTGCTCCTGTGTTCTCATCTGCTGAGCTCTATCGTGCCGCCGCACTCAATGACCGGCAAGTCCACCTTGCTGTAGGTGCCGCCGAACTGGTACTGCGCCGCGAGGGGGAAGCTGGCGCTGCTGCCGGAGGGCAGGCTCAGCGTATGCACCGTAGAGGCGAGCAGGGTCTCAAGCTTTGTGTTGTTCTCCCACTTTATCGCCGGAGAATTTTCCGAGGCGTACTGGTCGCCGACGCTGACATTGACGGCATTATAAAGCTCGCGCACCTCGATCTGATAGGAGACGAGATAGACGTTCACCGTGACCTCGACGCGCTCCGCGTCGAGCACCGTCGCCGTCCAGTCGGCACGGAGGTTCAGCGGTGTGCCGGTATCGGAGGTGAAGCTGCCCGATCCGATGACCTCGCCCTGCGGGATAACGGGCTGGACAGGCTCCGGAGTTGCGGTCGGAATAGGCGTCGGAGTCGGGGCCTGTGTCGGGGCCGGGGTTGCGGGGACAGGCGTCGCCGTCGGCGCGGTGGACGGCGCTATCGCCGGGGTCGGCTGGGGGGTCTCTAAGGCGGGCTGCGTCTCAATGCTCGGCGTGACTGTGTTCGCGTAGGGATCGTTCGTCGGCGCTGCATCGGCCTTTCTCTCGCTCTGCATATCCAAGAGCAGATTTACCGCAACTGCAATGACCAGCAGAAAAACTATAATAAACAAAACGGCTTTGATTCTTCCTTTTGACATTTCGGATCGCTCCTTTCCAGTCTTGAATGATAATTATAAACCATGCGTCGAAAATTGTCCATAATGCCGCGCAGTGTACACAATAATTTAATACTAAATCCGGTTTTACATTTTTCTCTGCCGGTGGTATAATGATATTCTGTATCGAAACTTTACTGAAAGGCGGACTGCCCAGAATGTATAAACCCTTAGCGGACGAGATCCGCCCCGCGTCGCTTGACGACGTTGTCGGTCAGAAGCATATTTTAGGCAAAGATGGTATGCTCCGCCGCATCGTCGAGAGCGGCCAGATACCGAACATGATATTCTACGGCCCCTCCGGGACGGGCAAAACCACCGTCGCGCGCATCATCGCCCAGTGCACCAACCGCTCGCTGCGCAAGCTCAACGCAACGACCGCGGGCATCGCCGATATAAAAAAGATCATCGACGAGCTTGACACCTTTCTCGCCCCCGGCGGCGTGCTTCTCTATCTCGACGAGATACAGTATTTCAACAAAAAGCAGCAGCAATCGCTGCTGGAGTTTATAGAGGACGGGCGCATCACGCTCATCGCCTCCACGACCGAGAACCCCTATTTCTGCGTGTTCAATGCTATCCTCAGCCGCTCGACGGTGTTTGAGTTCAAGCCCGTCTCCGCCGGGGATGTGAAGCAGGCGGTCTATCGTGCGGTGGACATTATGAACGCGCGGCGGGATACCCCGCTCACGCTTGAAGACGGCGCTGCCGAACGCATCTCCTCCGCCTGCGGCGGGGATGTGCGCAAGGCGATAAACTCGGTCGAGCTGCTCTTCTCCGCCGCGGGGGAGCGCAGCATCATCACCGCCGAGGACGCCGCCGCGATAACCCAGCGCAGCGCCATGCGCTACGACCGCGACGGGGACGATCATTATGACATTCTCTCCGCGCTCATGAAGTCGCTGCGCGGCTCCGACCCGGACGCAGCGCTGCATTACCTTGCGCGCCTGCTCGAAGTCGGCGACCTTGTCGGCGCTTGCCGACGTATCCTCTGCTCGGCGAGCGAGGACATCGGCCTTGCATATCCGCTGGCCGTGCCGATCGTCAAGGCCTGCGTCGACTCCGCGCTTCAGCTCGGCCTGCCTGAGGCGAAGCTCCCTCTGGCCGAGGCCTGCATCCTGCTTGCGACCGCGCCGAAGTCGAATTCCGCCTGCATGGGCATTGATGCGGCGATTGCCGACGTCCGTGCCGGGCGCACCGGCAGCATCCCGCGTGAGCTTCAGAACGTCCACGCCGACGGCGCAGGCTTCGAGCGTGAACAGGGCTACAAGTACCCGCACAGCTATCCCGGCCACTGGGTGCGTCAGCAGTATCTGCCCTATGAGCTGCGCGGCGCGCATTATTACGATTATGGCGATAACAAGACCGAACAGGCCGCGAAGCGCTATTGGGAGGAGATCAAGAAGTAATGGACATTCAGGTCGGCGATATCCTCACAATGAAAAAAGCCCACCCCTGCGGCAGCAAGCAATGGCAGGTGCTGCGCACGGGGGCGGACTTCAAGCTGCGCTGCTGCGGCTGCGGGCATGAGCTTATGGGCGCGCGCAGCAAGTTTGAAAAGAACATCCGGCAGGTGCAGCGTTGAACTGGGTCTACATTCTCCGCTGCGGCGACGGCTCACTATACACCGGCTGGACGAACGACCTCGATGCCCGTGTCGCGCTGCACGCATCCGGTAGGGGCTGCAAATACACGCGCTCGCATCTGCCGGTGGAGCTTGTCTACGCCGAGGAATGCGGCAGCGAGCACGACGCGCGCAGCCGCGAGTGGCACATCAAGCGCCTCACCCGCAAAGAAAAACTATCCCTCATCGAGCGAAAGGAAACTCCCCCCGATGTCCAGAAGATATGAACTCGATCTGTGCAGAATAGTGGCCTGCATAATGGTTGTCATTATCCATGCCGGCTCTGCGCTCTATCACAGCTGCCCGCTGTATGAACCGGCCTTTGTTCCGCTCTGCTTCATCAGCACCGCCGTGCGCGGCAGCGTCCCCGTCTTTTTCATGCTGACGGGACTGCTTATGCTCTCGCGCGAAAAGCTCGAACTCGGTCACTTTTTCCGGCGGCACGTTCTCCGTCTTGCGGGGCTGTTTTTACTATGGTCAGCGCTCTATGCCCTCGGCAGCCGCTTTTCGTCCGGCAGCTTCGGCAGCGCCTATGACTTCTTCTATTCTGTCATGGCCGGGCACTACCATATGTGGTTCATCGCCGCGATGGTGACCTGCTGTCTCTTCATTCCGATCCTGCACGCGGCCATACGCGGAACAAAGCTCGACACGCGCTGGCTCCTCGGCGTGTTTCTGTTCCTCGTTCTGCTGATGCAGAACTGCAACCTCACGCCTGACCCCGCGTATATACTCAACCGCTTCACGCTGAATTTCACCTTTGACTATTTACCGTATCTGCTTTATATTATATGGGGCTGGTACTTAGGCCAACGTGAATACGGCAAACGGACGCTCTGGCTCGCGTCGCTCGTCTTCCTGCTGACCGCTGTACTCACGACCTTCGGGAACGTCTGGTACTCCAATTACCGCGGTTATGCCGACGGCTGGCTGTTCAGCTATTTTTCACTGCCGAACTTCATCATGGCAAGCACGATGTTCTGCTTTTTCCTTGCCCTCAAGGGGCATGCTTTCAAGCATGGGAAGCTGATACACCGGCTCTCCGACTGCACCCTCGGTGTCTACCTGCTGCACCCGCTTGTGCTCAACATTCTTGAGCGCTTCGGCATCGCCGTCGGGCTTGAACACGCTGTCCTCTCCCTGCTGGGTGTCGCGGCGCTGTGCGCTGTTCTATGCTTCGCCGTGAGCTGTATTGCGAAAAAGATACCCGTTGTAAGAAACCTGCTTTAGGAACAAAATTTCCCTGCGCGCGTCCATATATATACGCTTCTATCCGAGGTTTAGAAATGAAAAAGATACTCAAACTGATCTGCTTCCTGCTGCTGTGCGGCATACTTGCCATCACCATAAAGCTCCGGCTCGATTCGCCTGAGATGCCGGTACAGAGCGCCGAGCCTGTCATTGCGCCGCTCGACGCATCTCCTACGCCTACCCCGTCGCCGACTCCCGAACCGACGCCCACGCCGACTCCCACGCCTGAGACCTATACGCTCTCCATCATTGGCGACTGCACGCTCTGGTCGAACGCAAACTATGCCCAGCATCCTGCGGGTTACGCCGGGGTCATAAACGGGGACTATTCCTATCCGTTCTCGAACACCATTCAGTATTTTGAGAATGACGATTTCACCATCGCGAACTTCGAGTGCATCCTCTCCGACAAGAACCTTGCATACGACTATACGCAGGTCTACTTCCCGTTCATCGCGCCGACTGAGTACGCCAACATCATGATCGACGGCGGCGTCGACTTCGTCACCACGGCGAACAACCATATCATGGACTGCTATGAAGCCGGCGAGACCAGCACCTATGATACCCTTGAAGCCTATGGCATTCCCTTCGGCAAGGAGGGTCAGGCGCAGCTCTACACCACCGACAGCGGTCTTGTCATAGGCATCTACTGCTCCGGCAAGGATCTTGCCCCGAACAAGACCAAGGCGCTCAACGCTATCCAGCAGCTCATTGACGACGGCGCGGAGTATATAATCTGTGCATTCCACTGGGGGCAGGAGCTTTACTACGAGCCGAATCAGGCGCAGATCGATCTTGCCCACGCCTGCATCGATGCCGGAGCCGATCTCATCTATGGCAGCCATACCCACTGTCTCCAGCCCATTGAGGAATACGGGGACGGGCTGATCCTCTACAGCATGGGCAACTGGACTTTCGGCGGCAGCACTATGCCGAGCGATCCGGATACGGCTATCGTTCAGGTCGAGCTGACGAGAAACGATGACGGCAGCATATCCCGCACCGGCATGGACGTCATCCCCTGCTGCGTCAGCAGCAAGATCGATGCCGCAATGGCAAACGAGCAGAACTACAACGACTATAAGCCGACCCCGTATGAGGAGGGCTCCGAGGGCTATAACCGCGTGCTCAGTAAGCTGACCGGTGAGTTTGAGGCCACCTCTCAGGGCGCCGACTATTCCGGCTGGCTTGCAAGCCGCGCGGGCGGCTGAGAAGCAATAAGCGCAAAAAGGACAGGCCGTGTTGCCTGTCCTTTTCTTTGCCTCAAAGCAGCTTTATCAGCTTTTCGACATCCTCCATGCGTGTTGCCCAGCTCGTGGCAAAGCGGATCACCGTGTGCTCCGCGTCGTAGGTCTCCATGAATCCGTAGGCGACCTGCTTTCCGAGCTCTTCGAGCTTCGCCGTCTCGATGACGATGAACTGCTGGTTCGTCGGAGAGTCCAGATACATATGATAGCCCTTGGAGATTAGCCCCGCCTTGAGACGCTCTGCACAGTCTATCGCGTTCTTGCCGCACTTAAGATACAGTCCGTCCGTGAACAGCTCATCAAACTGGACGCCGAGCATCCAGCCCTTGGCCAGCAGTGCGCCGTTCTGCTTGATCATTGAGAAAAAGCCCTCAGGCGCTTTCGCGGTGAACACGACCGCCTCGCCGAACATCGCGCCGACCTTTGTCCCGCCGATGTAGAACACGTCGCAGTTATCTGCGATGGTCTCAAGCGTCACATCCGTCCCCGTTGCAGCAAGGCCATAGCCAAGGCGCGCGCCGTCAAGGAACAGTGGGATATCATGCTTTGCGCACACGCCGTGCAGCGCTTCAAGCTCCGCCTTGGTGTAGAGCGTCCCGTACTCCGTCGGGTGCGAGATATAGACCATGCCGGGCTTTACCATGTGCTCATGGTTCGCGTCCTTGTAGAATGTCGCGATATATTCTTCGACCTCCGCGGCGTCGAGCTTGCCGTTATGCTCCGGCAGCGTCAGCACCTTATGGCCGCCTGCTTCGATTGCCCCGGCTTCATGCACCGCAACATGTCCCGTAGTCGCCGCAACAACGCCCTCATAGGAGCGCAGCATGGCTCTTATGACCGTCGCATTCGTCTGCGTCCCGCCGACGAGGAAGTATATCTCCGCGTCCGGTTTGCCGCAGGCGGCGCGTATCTTTTCCTTTGCACTCTCGCATATCGCGTCCGTGCCGTAGCCTGGGTTTTTGTCCATATTTATCTCGCCGAGCCGCCGGAGAATATTCGGGTGGCAGCCCTCCATGTAATCACTTGAAAAGTAGAGCATATCTGTCTCCTCGCTTAATCATTGTACGGTCGGATTTTACCATGTGCATCTGCTTCTTGCAAGTACTAGGGTGTATAAAAATCACAGCCTCGATTTCTCGAAGCTGTGATCAAATGTTGGCGTTGACCTATCTTTCCAGTCCGTCTCCAGACAAGTATTGTCGGCACTGGTGAGCTTAACTTCTGTGTTCGGAATGGGAACAGGTGGACCCTCACCGTTAAAAACACCAACTATTTATTTAGGACTTACGCCCTGAAAACTGAACAGAGTGAGAAAAGCAAGGGATTTGCCTGCATACTGTAGGTCAAGCCCTCGGGTTATTAGTACCAGTAGGCTGAACACATCACTGTGCTTACACCGCT
>CAKTPR010000106.1 GCA_934591725.1 uncultured Oscillospiraceae bacterium | reverse complement strand
GCCGGTTATCCTGCTGCCACTGTTCCATTCTTATCCCCCCGCCGGTTCTCTTTTTTCCCCATTATACCAAATAGCTCGCACGTTGGCGAGACTTCTTTGACAAGCTGAGCGCCCCTGCCGGACGGCAGGGGCGCTCTTATATAGAATATATGCTCAATTACTTTGCGTTCTTTGCGAGCTCGCAGAGAGCGGTGAAAGCGGCGGGATCGTGGATAGCGGTCTCGGAGAGCATCTTGCGGTTCATATCGATACCGGCGAGCTTCAGGCCGTGCATGAAGGTGGAGTAGTTCATGCCGTTCATCTTGCAGCCTGCGCTGATACGGGTGATCCACAGCTTGCGGAAGTCTCTCTTCTTCTGCTTACGGCCAACGTAAGCATAGCGGCCGGACTTCATCAGCTGCTCATTAGCCATCTTATAGTGACGGGACTTGTTGCCCCAGTAACCCTTAGCAAGACCAAGAATCTTACTTCTGTGCTTGCGGGTCATCATTGCGCCTTTAACTCTTGCCATTTGATTATCCTCCTATATAGCGTCTGCCCTTATTTGTAAGGGATCATTTTCTTGATGGTTGCTTCGTTGGTTGCGTCGGCATAAGCCTCGGAACGCAGACGACGGCAGCGCTTGGTGTCCTTCTTGGTGAGGATATGGCTCTTGAATGCATGAGCGCGCTTGACCTTGCCGCTCTTGGTGAGATTGAATCTCTTCTTTGCACCGCTATGGGTCTTAAGTTTGGGCATGATATTTTCTCCTTCCGTAACTGGGTTAAAATACAGGGAGCTTCCCTCTGTATACTGATGAATTATTCCTCCGCTGCGGGAGCGTCGGCGGTCTCAGCCTTGGGCTGCTTGGGCTTTGCCGGCTTTTTCGGCGGGGTCTGCGGCTTCGGGGAGAGGAACATGGACATGCTCCTGCCCTCAAGCTTGGGCGCCTTGTCGAGGTTTGCTATCTCCGCGCACTTAGCCGCGAAGTCCTTCAGCAGCGTCTCGCCTATCTCGGTGTGCGCCATCTCTCTGCCTCTGAAGCGCACGGAGACCTTGAGGCGGTTGCCTTCGTTGAGGAACTTCTGGCCGTTTTTCAGCTTGGTGTTGAAGTCGTTCGTGTCGATGCCGGGGGACATGCGTATCTCCTTGACCTCGATAACGCGCTGATTCTTCTTGGCTTCCTTCTCCTTCTTGGTCTGCTCGAAGCGGAACTTGCCGTAGTCCATCACCTTGCAGACAGGGGGATTGGAGCCCGGAGCGATCTTGACCAGATCAAGGTCATGCTCGGCGGCGACCTTCAGAGCTTCCTCTGCGGACATTATACCGAGCTGTTCGCCCTGAGCACCTATCAGGCGCACTTCCTTGTCAAGTATCTCTTCGTTGATCTGATGAGCAGCGTTTGCGATTGTTAACACCTCCGGAAAAAATAAAAAGCGCGGAGCATCGGCATCCGCGCGTAAAAACACATTCAGGCTCCTTGGAGTCGTGCTTTTATTGACCTCGGCCAGCCTTTTGCTGCCGGGTGAGGACGGCGGACACCGCGCCTACTTTGTTTTAGCTTAGATAATATAACAGCTTTTGCCCGTAATGTCAAGGCTTTTTTTGCGTTATCCGGCGCATTTTGCGCGGGAATGCAGCCTGCCTGTCAGGGCAAGGACTCTGTCAGCCAGTATATGCAGCAGCCATGCGGATAATGTGACCGCGGCGAGCTGCACGAGGTTTACCGCCATGCTCCCGCAGCCAAGCGTGCGTGCCGCGTCCGCTGCGATCGGGCCTAAAAATTCCTGAACGCAGTATATCTCAAGGCTGATGCGCCCGTAAAAGCCGAAGAATCCGTTGACGCCGCGCGCCGCTCTGCCGCCGCGGTCAAGCAGCTCGCCCAGCTCTGCAAGCAGAGCGGTGAAGCCGAAGGCGATAAGCAGGCCGGGAAAGGTGCTGTTGTAAGGCGGCCTGAAAAACGCGGTCTCGCCGAAGGTACATACCGCGCCGAGGATAAGCCCCGCTGCGGCGGAAACGGCTGCGGCGGTATTGACCGCGCGGCGGCTCATCTTCAGCCCGCCGTTCTGCTGCTGCCAGCCGAGAAGAACGCCGAGCACGAAGGACGGCACCCGGTTTAAGAACAGGAATACGATGGGCTTGAGCACCCCGGCCAGTGGTATCGAGCACAGGTACCACACCGCGGCGAACAGCGCCGTAAAGCGAAGCTTCGCGCGGCTGCGGGAGAAGAAGCGCCAGTAGAGCGGAAAGAGCAGGTATGTCGCAGTGATGGCCGAGATGAACCACAGGAAGTAGTGCCGCTTTATGAAAAAGCCGATGCCGGACAGGCCGAACAGATAGTACAGCACCGTCCAGCCCTCCTTGGCCCACTGTATCAGTGAAACGACCAGCACGGGCACGACGAGCCTTCTGAACCTGCGCAGCCAGAACTCCTTCAGGCTGTACTTGCCTATGGCGTAGCTCAGCCCGACGCCTGACAGCAGGAAGAAGATATCCACTCCGAAATAGCCCATCCCGCTGATGCCGCGCTCCAGCCAATACAGGAGCCTGAGCGGAGAATCGGGGCTGAGCAGACGCTGCCAGAGGTGGAAGAAGACGATGCATATTGCGGAAACACCCATTATCTGCCCGCGGTATTTATTTATCAGCGCGATCGATTTTGTGTTACCCATAAAAACTCCATCGGGACAATATTAAATCGGGATGATCCGGAGAAACTATAAACAGAAACGGAGGCGTGCTTATGCAATATTTGTTCATCTATGCCGCGGGCGGGCTGCTCTACGGCCTTATAGAGATACTTTGGCGCGGCTGGACGCATTGGAGCATGGTGCTCTGCGGCGGGCTGTGCTTTCTCATGATGTACATGATCTCCGGCCTGCCGCTGTGCCTTGCGAAAAAGTGCGTGCTGAGCTCCGCCGCGATATGCACGGCGGAGTTCTATACCGGCTGCCTTGTGAACCTGCGCCTCGGCTGGAACGTGTGGGATTACTCCGCCGAGGGGCTGAACCTCCTCGGCCAGATATGCCCGCGCTTTGCGCTGCTGTGGCTGCTGCTGTCCGTGCCCGGACTCTGGCTGTGCAGCCGCATCAGGAAAATGCTGTCTCAGTAGTTCTCGTTCGGTGCGCCGGCTTCGTTCTCAAGCTCCATCGCGAGCTTTACTATGCGGCTCGTCCCAAGGCGCTCCGCGCCGAGCTCGATGAAGTCCTCCGCGTCCTTGAGGGAGGAGATGCCGCCGGCCGCCTTGACCTTGACGGAGGCGGGACAGTTTTCGCGCATGAGCTTCACATCCTCGCGCGTCGCGCCGCCCTTGGAAAAGCCGGTGGAGGTCTTGATGAAGTCCGCGCCGCAGTCGGTGACTATGCGGCACATGTGTATCTTCTCCTCGTCCGTCAGCAGGCAGCACTCGATTATGACCTTGAGTATCTTCCCGCGCGTCGCCTCGCGCACGGCGCGGATATCGTTTGCCACATCGACCCAGCAGCCGTCCTTGACCATGGAGAGGTTTATCACCATGTCTATCTCGTCTGCGCCGTTCTTTATCGCGTCGGCGGCCTCAAAGGCCTTGACGGCGCTCGTCATGTAGCCGTTCGGGAAGCCGATGACCGTGCATATCTTCAGCTTATCGCCGACGTAGCGCTTCGCGCCCGCAACGTGGCAGGGCGGGATGCACACGCTCGCGCAGTTATACTTTATCGCCTGGTCGCAGAGCTTTCTGATCTCCTCGCTCGTGCAGTCGACGCGCAGGAGGGTGTGGTCGCATTTTTCCAGTATATCCTTGATGTCCATAATATGGCTCCTTTTCATATATAGTACTGACATTATATACGTTTCGCGGGTCATAATCAAGTGCGCGTCCGGAATATGATTGACTATCTCAACGAAAAGGACGGCTCCGACCATGGACATGATATACGAAAACAATTACACCCGACTCTGCGGTACGCTTGCCGGCGCCCCGGCCTATTCCCACACCGGGCGCGGACAGGTATTTTACTCCTTCCCTCTGGAGGTGCGCCGGCTCTCCGGCAATACCGACACCGTCAATATCGTCGTCAGCCGCGAGCTGCTGGAGCAGACGGAGCTGTGCGAAGCGGAGCATATCGCTGTCACCGGCCAGCTGCGCACATTCAATAACCGCCGCGGCGAGGGGGCAAAGCTCGTCATAACCGTGCTCGCAAAGGAGATAGAGCTGTGCAATGAACCTGACGAAAACACCGTGCGCCTGACAGGGGCGCTGTGCAAGGAGCCTAACCTGCGCATAACCCCGATGGGGCGCGATATCTGCGACCTGATGCTCGCCGTGAACCGCCGCTACGGCCGCTCGGATTACCTGCCCTGCATCTGCTGGGGGCTCAAGGCGCGGGAGGCTGCAATGTGGACAGTCGGCACGCAGGTGAAGCTCGAAGGGCGGATACAGAGCCGCCGTTACATAAAGATGACCGATGACGGCCCCGTCGAGCGCACGGCCTTTGAGGTGTCCGTCATTCAGGCCGAAACCGTGGCCGCCGCGATAAAAACAGAAGCTTTGCAGTGATACGCACTGCTTTTGTCGAAGCCCTTGACCGGAGCCAAATAAAGAGTTATGTTAACTCTGGAGGTGGTTTCGTGTATAAAAAACTTGCGCTTCTCGTGCTTGCGCTGATGTTCATGGCGTTCTCGAATCTGCGTGTCTGCTGCCGCCTGACCGTGGACGGCGAGACTGTGCCCGGCAGCTTTTCCCCGGCTTCGGCGGACATCGCCGTGACGGCGGCGGAGCGCGCCGCGGAGGAGATACTGCCCGGCTCTGCCGACATGCCGGAGACGGCGCGGCGTTATATGCTGAGCCTGTCGCGTCCCGACGGCAGCCGTGCGGAGCTTGCCGACACGCTCCTGCGCTCGACGCCCGGCGTGACGGTCAACAGCGCCGTATACGTCGGCGGTGTGCGTCTCGGTAATGTCCCCGACAGTGCTGAATTTCAGACCGGCCTTGACAGCTACATCCGCAATACCATGCCCACATGGGCGGTGAGCGGCTATCTCAGCCGCAGCGTAGAGTTCAGGACGCAGTACAGCCGCACCGGCAGCGAGACGAACGAGGACGACATGATCCTCCTCGTCACCGGCATGGCTCCCGTCCTTTACTCCGACGGCAGCGGCTATGTCTCCATGGCGTAATACTATTGAGATGGAAATATTGAAATGACGGCCAAAGATCCCGCTGGTTTCTCGAATGAAACCGTCAGCAGCAATGCCGTCCGGAAGCGTAAAAAGGCTCCCCTTGTTTTTCAAGGGGAGCTGTCGCGTAAGCGACTGAGGGGATAAAACCTTGGCTTTCCTGCGCAGTTCCTCCGTCGCTTTGTGTTATCTGCCCTCCGGCAGCTTGATACCTGTCCATTCGGAAATGTCACTCTGGCCGTATTTGTAATAGCTGCTGCCCATTACAACAGCGCTGCCGTCTGATTTCAACCCCACAGTATGGCCAATTCCGGCACTTATGGCTGCGATATCTTTCCAACCGCCGACATTACACTGACCATTCCCGTTGTTGCCTACGGCAACTACCGTGCCATCCGCTTTCAGACCCACAGTATGGCTGTCACCTGCGCTTACTGCAACGATATCTGTCCAGCCGGAAACGCCGCACTTGTTGTCACTATTGCTTCCCGCCGCAACTACGGTACCGTCCAGTTTCAGTCCTACGGTATGATACATACCCGCGCTCACAGCAACGATATCTGTCCAGTCACTGACATCGCACTGGCCATAATAGTTGCTGCCTAAGGCAGCAACAGTACCATCCGCTTTCAGACCCACAGTATAGCCGCTGCCGGCACTGACGGCCACAATGTCTTTCCAATCACCGATGTTGCACTGGCCGCTTCTGTTGTTGCCTACGGCAACTACTGTGCCATCCGCTTTCAACCCCACAGTATGGTCAATGCCGGCACTTATGGCCACGATGTCTTTCCAAACACCGACGTTACACTGTCCGCTTTCGTTATCGCCTACGGCAACTACCGTGCCATCCGCTTTCAAGCCCACAGTGTAATAGAGTCCTGTACTGACGGCTGTAATATCCGTCCATTCTCCGATGTCAAATTGGTCGTACATAGTCGAACTAATGTAATCAAATGCGCCAGTAATTACTGTACCAGTAGTTCTCACAGCCGCTGTAAAATCACAACCCGCGCTGATGGTCTTCTCTTCGTGGCAGGCAAGCTCCGCCCGCGCGGCGGCAAGCTCGGCAAGGTGCGTATCCTGCACGTCCTCAACATTATTCTCGCCCGCAGTGTTTATTGCCTTTGGAACCGTGAGGCACAGCGCCAGAACCGCAAGCAGCACCGCCGCGATGATGAGCAGGCGCTTCTTTGGCAGCGCAGGCTTTCCCGCCTTTTTGTTTTCCTCCGCCGGTTTGGCCGGGGCAGTCTTTTTCTTCAGATCAACTGCCGGTTTCGGCGGTTTCTTCTCTTTCTGCTCCTTTACCGGCTTTTTGTTCTTATCGGTTCTCGGCGGCTTTGCAGGCTTCGGCGGGCTTGCTCTCTTCTCTCTCAGGCTTTCGGCAAGCTCAGCCATCGTCTGCGTCCTGTCCGAGGCACGCAGAGCAAGACCGCGCATCAGCGCCGCTTCCTGCTCGGGAGTTATCTTCACGCCGAGAGATGAGGGGCGCGCTATCGTGTCGTCAAATATTCTGTCGGTCGAGGCCGGCGGGGTCTTGCCGGTTATGAGCTTGTATATCGTCGCGCTCATGGCGTAGACATCCGTCCACGCGCCCTGCTCCCCGTGCGTGCTGTACTGCTCCATCGGCGCATAGCCGGGCTTGAGCATGATGGACAGGCTAAGCTCGCCGCTTGCGTTCTGCAGACGCGCGGAGCCGAAGTCCAG
>CAKTPR010000105.1 GCA_934591725.1 uncultured Oscillospiraceae bacterium | reverse complement strand
GAGTGGCGCAGCGTGTGCGGTGTGATATCCTTTTCGATACCTGCCTTCTTCTGATAGTGCTTGACTATCTTCCAGAAGCCCTGACGCGACATCCGCTCGCCGCTGACGTTAACGAACAGGGACTGCTCGTCCGGCATGAGTATCATCTGCGGACGCACAAGAGTGATATAATCGTTCAGTGCCTTGACCGCCGCCGGGTACATCGGGATGAACCTCTCCTTGTTTCTGCTGTGGCAGCGGATAACGCCCGCGCCGAGATTCACGTCTCCGATGTCGAGGTCGATAAGCTCTGTTACTCTTATGCCCGTCGCATAAAGCAGTTCGAGCATGGCCTTGTCTCTGAAGCCCTTCGGGTCAATGCATTCGGGCTGCTCAAGCAGGAGCTCGACCTCCTTGCTGGTCAGTATCTCCGGCAGCTTCTGCGTGCTCTTATCAGGAATAAGCCCCTGCGCGGGATTCACGGTAATGATCTGCTTTATGAACAGATGCGTATACAGGCACTTTATAGATGCAATGCTTCTGGACACGGTCGCGACCGATTTGCCCTCGGCTCTCAGCATTGCAATGTAGCCCTGAAGATCCTCGCTCGTGGCTTCTGCAATGGTGTTCTCCGAATGGCTGTCCAGATATTCGCCGAGCTGGCGGATGTCCCTGAGGTAGGAACTGAGGGTGTTTGCGGATGCTTTCTTTTCTTCGGTAAGATGCTTTTCAAAAAGCTCTATGCATTCCGAGTTCTGCATTCAAACGCCCTCCTTTCAGTTTAAGATATCTATATTCTCAATATGTACCGGATCAGCAGCGCTGCGGCCGCAAGCCCGGCAAGCATAATTGCATACGTATAAAGTGTCTGTTTCCTGCTGTACGTTCCCGTCTGCCGCATCGCCTCTCTGGCGATACCGCTTTGAGCCATCCCGTATGAGCACACAAGGAAATGAAGCGGTATGAGCACAGCCATGATGCCAATACGCGCTGCGGCCTCTTTCGCCGCCAGTTCAGTAACGGCGGAGTAAATTTCAAACGCAGCCGCGCAGCCAAGCACCGCGGTCGACAGCGGCTGTGCCGCAATGCAGCAGGCCGACCCGCAGGTCAGCGCCCCGGCCGCGAAGCTTGCAGCCGCCGCAATGGTAGGCATATCCTCCGCGAAGCGAAAAGGAACATTCGGGATAAGATATATCAGCGACAGCAGAGAGCCGCACATGAAGGAAAACAGCAGCGTAATTGAATGTGTACCGCAATTCTCTCTTATCATGTATGTCAAAATGTAACCTTTGGTAACAGTTGCGTGATTAACATAATTAACTCTGGTAACAATATATTACAAACTTGCAAAATAATCAAGTCCTTTTTTCAAAAAAAGCAAATTTTTTCTCGCTTATGTTAACTGTTGTTACAATTCGTTTCCGCAAAGCATTGTGGTGCGGGCAAATAAACGCGAAAACCTCTTTATGTATCTCCGTTATGTCAAGCACGGGGGCGCGGTGCGTAGCGTTTGCGCTTTGACGCACTCCCTCTCCCGAAGATTACCGCCCCGGCTATGCTCCCTGCAAATGTGAAGCTGACGACGCTGAGCACCGCCGACGCTTCGGTTTCCGCGCCCTTCACGATAAAGCCCACTGTAAGCAGGACGGTCGTAATGACCGCTCCCGTCAGCGCGCCTATATACAAAGTCCCCTTTCTGCCTTTCCCGGCTGCGGCGGCTCCGGCTGAAAATGCACTCAGGAAGCTCAGCGCCGAGCAGACATATCCCATTATGTACTCTCCGCAGTCGGACGCATTTATTATGGCCGACGCAATGGTCAGCAGGACTGTCGCGCTCACTGTCCATGCCGCTGCGGCTCTCGCTGCGGCTCTGCCGTCAAAGGCGCTGCTGTTCGCAGACAACAAAAAAACACCTCCCGTTAATAAGATCACTCAATCTTATTAACGGGAGGGTGAAATGATTCGGGTTATATTACTTTTTCTTGCCCTTATTGGTGCGAGCCTCGGCCTCGGCTGCTTCCATCTTAGCGGTGGTGGAAATGCCCCACTTCTTGATCTGGATGCGGACTCTGTCCTCACCGGTCTCGAAGGTGACTGTGTCTTCAGTTACCTGAACGATCTTACCGGTCATGCCGCCGATAGTGGTGATCTCGTCACCAAGGCTCAGGGAGTTGCGCATATCTTCAACCTTTTTCTTTTTCTTGTTTTCCGGACGGATAAAGAAGAAATAGAAAACGACAAACATGAGCACGAGCATAAGGATGGTGGAGCCGCCTGCACCTGCAGTGGAGGCTCCGGTAAGGATAAGATTCATTTTGGGTTTACCTCCGAAAAAAGTATATTTGTATTATATATGTTAGTTCGCCAAAATTCAAGATACTTAGATGCGTTTATCGAGAATTTCCGTAAATTTGTTTCTGAAGCCGCCGAAATCCCCGGCGTCGAGACTGTCGCGTATGCGCTGCATAAGGCTGTTGTAGAAATAAAGGTTGTGCGTCACGGCAAAGCGCATCGCGAGCATCTCCTCGGCCTTGAAAAGATGGCGCACATATGCTCTCGAATAGCGGCGGCACACCGGACAACTGCACTGCGGGTCTATCGGCTGCTCATCCCTTGCGTACTTCTCGTTTTTTATATTGATAACCCCGCCCCATGTGAACAGGTGCCCGTGCCGCCCGTTGCGGGCAGGCATGACGCAGTCGAAGAAATCAACGCCGCGCGCGACCGATTCGATAATGTTGGATGGAGTGCCGACGCCCATGAGGTAGCACGGCTTGTCCTTCGGCATATACTCCTCCACCGCCTCAATGGTGTCGTACATCTCCTGATGGGTCTCGCCCACCGCAAGCCCGCCTATCGCGTAGCCGGGCAGGTCGAGCTCGGCTATCTTCTTCATGTGCTCGATGCGGATATCATGAAACACTGTCCCCTGATTTATTCCGAAGAGCATCTGACCGGGGTTCACCGCGTCGTCCATGGAGTTATACTCCGCAAGCGCCGCCTTGCAGCGCTGGAGCCAGCGATAGGTCCTGTCACACGAGCGCTGGACATATTCGCGCGGAGACGGGATCTTGATGCACTCGTCAAAGGCCATCGCGATATCCGAGCCGAGGTTAGCCTGAATGCGCATACTCTCCTCCGGCCCCATGAAGATGTGCCGTCCGTCAACATGCGAGTTGAACTTTACGCCCTCCTCGGTTATTTTGCGCAGCTTCGCAAGCGAGAATATCTGGAAGCCGCCGCTGTCGGTCAGGATAGGCCCGTCCCAGGTCATGAACTTATGCAGCCCGCCCATGTCCTTTATCAGATCGTCGCCGGGACGCACATGCAGATGATAGGTATTGGACAGCTCGATCTGGCAGCCTATGTTCTTAAGGTCGGCCGCGCTCAGCGCGCCCTTTATCGCGCCCTGCGTACCGACGTTCATGAACACGGGAGTCTGTACCGTACCGTGTGGAGTCCTGAACTCACCGCGGCGGGCGTGTCCTTCCTGCTTTATCAGCTTATACATGAAATTCTCTCCTCGCAGCAAAAGGCCGCTTTGCCAAGGTTTCATAAAAATCCCGGATAACCGCTGCTTTCGCAATTATCCGGGACTCTTCATGGAGCTGGTAATGTGACTCGAACACACGACCTGCTGATTACGAATCAGCTGCTCTACCGACTGAGCTATACCAGCAATTAATTAGCTTTGTAATAATATCAAAAACACGCGTACTTGTCAAGGGAAAAAAGCTGCCGTCGGCCATCCCAAAAGTGGTCTTTACATTTTGAAGCTGCGGGCATGATAGCTGCAGCAGTGTTAATATAACTATTTGTATAATTCCGTAAATTCATGATACGCGTCCGATGGCTAGCACTAAACGTGCCGGGTATGAGTTCACACGAAAATCGTTGTATTTTCAGTGCTTTTCGTTCGCAGCGCATTTGTGATTACACCGGTTTCAAAAAGTTACATAACACCAGCAAATAAAAATTCTGCAAATAGTTATCAACATTTTCAACAGGCTTTTCAACACCTGTCAACGCCTGATGTTTCAAACTTTTGCAGAAATTTTGGCGTTTTTTGTCGAAACCGCAAACAGGGTTCTGTTACGAAAAAGAAACGGTTTTTTGTTTACATAATGTAAGACAGCTCCACGGATAAACAGATTGCCTGGCAGGACATATCAGTACTTGAACAGGTGCATTACTCCGGAATCCGCAAGAGATACGAATTCATCGTTTGCGACGATTATATGATCCTCCAGCGTTATCCCAAGCAGGCCGAGCGAACGGTACAGGGTACGGGTAAAATTATCGTCCTCTCTCGACGGCAGCGCGACGCCGTTCGGATGATTGTGCGCAACAATGACTGTAGTCGTCTTCACCTTCAGCGCCGTTTCAACCATGCGGCGTATATTCGCGTCGACGCAGTTCACCACTCCCCTGCCCATTTCACGGCAGCAGATGACAGCGCGTTTGTTGTCAAGGCAGAGCATCATAACGATCTCATCCGGCTCGTCAAGAAAATACGGCAGAAGATAATTCCCGGCGTCGGTGGAGTTTCTTATTATCTTGATCTCTTTCGCTTTAGACACATGTGCCTTTTTAACGATCTGCGGAACCATAAGTATCAGCGTTGCCGCGTTCTCGCCTATCCCGGGGATACTGGTAAGCTCCTGCATAGACGCCTGAAACACTCCGCTGAGACTGCCGAAGGCGTCCAGCAGTCTGTGAGCGATCTCATTTGTATCACGCCGCGGGATCGCATAGCAAAGCAGCAGTTCCAAGGCGTTGAGTTCATTAAAGCTTTCCAGCCCATGCTCTGCAAAACGTGCTCTGAGTCTTTCTCTGTGCCCGTCATGTACACCCATAACATAACTCCCGACAGTTGTTTATCTCAAATGTCCATTGTCGCGTATGCGTTGAGGTCGCTGCCCGCCGTGTGCCCGGCCAGATACTCATAATATCCCTGGGCGCCGATCATCGCGCCGTTGTCGCCGCAGAGCCTGAGCGGCGGCACATACAGCTTGCACCCGGCCTTCTCCGTAGCCGCGGTAAAGTCGGCTCTTATTCTTGAGTTTGCCGCAACACCGCCCGCGACGACGATCTTTTCGTAGCCGAGCTCCTTCGCGGCCATCATCGTTCTGGGGACAAGACTGTCGCTCACAGCCTTGGTAAATGAGGCAGCAAGCGCGGCGCGGTCGATCTCTTCGCCTTTCTGCTGCGCATTATGTACAAGATTTATGACTGCCGTCTTGAGTCCGGAAAAGCTCATGTCGTATGGGTTCCCGTCAACATGCGCTATCGGGAAGGAATAACGGCTGTCGTCCCCGCCCTTTGACAGGTCGTCTATGGGCTTGCCGCCGGGGTACGGCAGGCCGAGCACACGTGCGGTCTTGTCAAAGCATTCGCCCGCCGCATCGTCTCTCGTGCAGCCGATGATCTTCATGTCGGTATAGCCGCGCACGTCGACAAGCAGAGTGTTTCCGCCGGATATCGCAAGGCAGAGAAACGGCGGCTCAAGCTCCGGGTATGCAAGATAGTTTGCCGCGATGTGCCCTCTTATGTGGTGTACAGGTATAAGCGGCTTATCGAGCGCGAGCGCGCATGACTTCGCGAAGTTCACGCCCACAAGCACCGCGCCTATGAGCCCCGGCGCGTACGATACCGCAACAGCGTCGATATCCTTCTTCTCTATTCCCGCCGCCTTGATAGCGCGCTCCGAGAGAATGGATATCGCCTCTATATGGCAGCGCGACGCGATCTCCGGCACTACTCCGCCGTAAACGGCATGGAGCGAAGCCTGAGACAGTATCTGATCTGTCAGTATCTTTCTGCCGTCCTCTACAACGGCGACTGCGGTTTCATCGCAGGTCGATTCAAAAGCAAGTATCTTCAAATCATACGCCTCATTTCAAATAGCAAGTCATTAACACGGCGTCCTCCTTAGGGGCGTCGTAATAGTTTTTTCTTTTTCCGACAGGGTGAAAGCCGTGCTTGGCATAGAGTGCGATCGCCGGAGCGTTGCTCTCCCGCACTTCGAGCGTCAGGAACGCAAGCTCAAGCTCCGCCGCCTTTGCTGCAAGTGCATCTATAAGCGTGTCGCCTATCCCCTGCCGTCTGGCATCCGGATGCACCGCAACGTTGGAGATGTAGCCCTCGTCCAGCACATACATGAGCCCTACATAGCCAAGTACCCTGCCGCCATCCATCGTGGCAATGAACTCATGCTGCGCGTCGCGCATCTGGCTTTTCAGCTGCTCCGCGGTCCACGGACGCGAAAAGCATTCTCGCTCGATCTCTTCGATCTGCGGGATGTGCTCCGTGCTCACGTCAACGATCCTGAACTCCATCAGTGCGCCTCCGCCCAGCTGTGCCCTATGTGCGCGTCGACCGTGAGCGGGACAGCCAGCGACGCCGCGTTCTCCATCTCGTGCGTCAATATCTCCTTGACCCTTTCCGCTTCGCTGTCCGGGCACTCCACGATAAGCTCGTCATGCACCTGAAGGATAAGCTTCGCTTCAAGTCCCTCCTCCGCAAGACACCTGTGGACATTGACCATGGCGATCTTGATAATATCTGCGGCTGTGCCCTGTATTGGCATATTCAGCGCCACGCGCTCGCCGAAGGAGCGCACGTTGAAGTTAGAGCTTTTAAGCTCCGGCAGATATCTGCGGCGCGCAAACAGCGTGTCGACATATCCGTCCGCCTTGGCCTTTGCCACGATGCTCTTCATATAATCGCGCACACCGTGGTATTTGTCAAGATACGCCTCCATGTACGCCTTCGCTTCGCTGGGGTACACTCCGATATCCTGTGCCAGTGAGAAGGCGGATATACCGTATACTATCCCGAAGTTTACCGCCTTTGCCCTGCTGCGCAGAGCGGGCGTCACCTCATCCAGCGGAACTCCGAATACCTTTGACGCCGTTACGGTGTGGAAATCCTCACCGCTCAGGAAGGCCTCCTGCATCGCCTTGTCTCCGGATATGTGCGCCAGCAGCCGCAGCTCGATCTGGCTGTAATCCGCATCCACCAGAACCTTCCCCGGCGACGCGACGAACATTTTTCTTATCTGCGCGCCAAGCTTCCTGCGCACGGGTATGTTTTGCAGGTTCGGTTCGGTCGATGACAGTCTGCCTGTAGCCGTGACGGTCATCTGGAAGTTCGTGTGTATTCGCCCGTCC
>CAKTPR010000104.1 GCA_934591725.1 uncultured Oscillospiraceae bacterium | reverse complement strand
GCTGCACGGTTTTTCATAGAGTTCCTCCAGGTGTACGCTTATACTTGGGTTCACGTACACAGCTTATAATACCATTTTAGTCCGTGCGGGTCAACATATTTTAGTTCACACGTATAATTTTACCGCCGCCCCGGTCGGGGCGGCGGTAATGATTTTCATGCTTCAGTTTTTGTCCGAGACCTCGCCGGGGATATCGCCGATTGAATATTCTAGTATCCGTCTATCAGTCACAAATATTTTTGCAGGGCAGCTGCTGTCGCTTCAAATATATCGATCATAATTTTTTGCTCTGTCTCATTTCGCCCTCTCAAAATACTTATAATTCTATCAACAGAATCCTCTTTGACTGTCCCGCTCTTTTCAAACAAC
Organism: uncultured Oscillospiraceae bacterium; assembly: GCA_934591725.1. Lineage (GTDB taxonomy): Bacteria > Bacillota > Clostridia > Oscillospirales > Oscillospiraceae > Limivicinus. The sequence continues at coordinate 6,858 of CAKTPR010000104.1, read as the reverse complement.
AGCTCATCCGTACTTACCTGCAGCGCCTCCGCGATGTTTACCAACACCTGAAGGCTAAGCTTTGTATTCGCTGTCTCAATGTGACTCATGTGCGTAGTTGAAATTCCTATTTTTTCAGCCAATTCCTCCTGAGACAGCATAGACAGCTTCCGCTTATTTCTGATCCTCTGCCCAATAGCATAATAATCCATAACATCTACCGCCTGTACACATAAAATATACTTGAATTATATGGGCAGTTATGCTATCTTATAATAAACTGTATAGACTTTTTTATGCCTATATAGTTAAAAAATATATTGTAGGTGAGAAAAATGAAAAAAGCTATCTTGACCGTTCTTTCCCTAATTCTTCTTCTGTTGCCTTTGACCGCCTGCGGAGCGGACAGTGCAAGCACTGCTGCCGACACGCCCTCTCCAACAGCGACATCAACGCCAGCGCCAACGCAAAAACCAACTGCAGCACCAAGCGCTAAAAGCACTTCATTCACAAATAAATTCGGCACATCCAAAACAATTTGTGCCCACTCCGGGTGTTCAAGCTATATCGCATCCTCCGGTGATACAAACTGCTGTCCCGCTCACTCAAATAAATGCTTAACATGCGGATGTTACATAGACGAAGATGCCGCATGGTGCATGAGTTGCCTTTCAAAAGCGGCAAATTCCAGCAAATCCTCATATACCAGTTACCCAAGCAGCAGTTCTTCCAGCAGCGGAGGCTTGTATTACTGCATGGGTAAAAATGATACTTGCCCCAACAAAACAAATTCACCGTACGATTTATACTGTTCTTCCTGTGACCCAAATAATGACAATATCGAAGGATAACTTGTACAATCACTTCTAACAAATCAAGAAAGAGAGGGTTTGGGGATGGAAATTATCGCCGCCATAGTTGTTGGCTTGCTTATTCTCGAAGGAGTCGCATTCTTTTTTACCGACGTTAGCGAGAAAGGTATTCTTTACGCAGTACTTGAAATAGTAGGTGTAATAGTCCTTGCAGCACTAGGATTGTGAGAAAAGAAAAAGTCACGAATATCTTGATCATTTCCGTTTGCATGGGAATATATGTTCTAAACTACTTTTTCAAAAAACAAGACATGAGCTACAGCTACCCTTTTATACGGAATCATCTGAATGATGTTCTAGCATCGCTGATTGTTCTCTCATACGGAAGCTTTCTGTTCAATTTCCTAAACATGCACTCCATACATGACGCAAGGCTCATCCTCCTTATATGCTGCTTCTGCAGTTTTGTTTGGGAATATGCGGCAAAATTTCTCAATCCTAAAAGCACCTCCGATTGGTGGGATGTAGCGTGTAATTTCGCCGGAGGGCTGCTTTATTGGCTAATAGTACATTTTGCCTTTGACCGGAAAAGCAAAAGGGTGTAAAGCGTGCCTTGTACGATTGTAGATCTTTTGAGTGTAAAAATTTATAAATCTGTTTAATCAGTAACTGTGGAGGTACGATATGGCTCTGATCAAATGTCCCGAATGCGGGAAAGAGGTTTCGAGTTCAGCAAAGAATTGTCCTAATTGCGGCTGTCCGATTGAAGGCCGCAGCGAAGCCGTGATCCGGCTCGACAGCCTTCGCGTCGCGCAGATTGCAAAAGTCTACGTGGACGGCCTTCAAATTACGGAAACATCATCCGGCAGCACCGTGACCATTCCTGTGCCAAACGGGAAATGCTACGTAGTATTTGAAACCGGCGGAGTTTTAGCAAAGCGATCTCCTGTCTTTGCTGTCGAGGGCGGGAAGAAATATCAGGCGGTCTGGGACACGTTCCAAACAATAAAAGCGATCATAGCGCTGAACGAGGTCGACCAGTTTTCCGCATCAAACAATCCTCCCGCCGGTGGCTCCTCTGGCTGCTATGTGGCTACAGCGGTCTACGGCTCATACGACTGCCCCGAAGTCTGGACGCTCCGCCGCTTCCGTGACTGCACGCTCGCCGAAACATGGTATGGCCGCGCTTTCATCCGCACATATTACGCGATCAGCCCCACGCTCGTGAAATGGTTCGGGCATACCAACTGGTTCAAAAAGCTCTGGAAAGGGAAACTTGACCGCTTAGTTTCAAAGCTGCAGTCAGACGGCGTTGAATCCACGCCCTATGAGGACAGAGTCTGGTAACAGGCAGCAACTATGTAGAATACTTTTCGGTATCTGCCGCATATAATTTTACCGCCGCCCCGGTCGGGGCGGCGGTAATGATTTTCATGCTTCAGTTTTTGTCCGAGACCTCGCCGGGGATATCGCCGACTCCGTTGAGGACGAGCCGCGGCCGGTACGGGAACTTCTTTATATCCTCACGCGTAGTCACGCCTGAGAGCACGAGCACCGTATCAAGGCCGGTCTCGATACCGGCGACCATGTCGGTATCCATCCTGTCGCCGATCATGGCGGCTTCCTCGGAGTGTACGCCGAGGATACGCAGGCCGGTTCGCATCATGAGAGGGTTCGGCTTGCCGATGAAATACGCGCTGACGCCGGTTGCCATCTCGATCGGGGCGATCATCGCGCGGCAGGCGGGGATGATGCCCTCCTCCGAGGGGCCGGTGAGGTCGCTGTTCGTGCCGATGAGCTTTGCGCCCTTGTTCACGAGCTGCACAGCCTTGAGTATATTCTCATAGTTATAGGTATTGCCCTCGCCGATGACGACATAGTCGGGGTCGATATCGTTCATGGTGATGCCCTCATCGTGCAGGGCAAACATTATGCCGGGGCCGCCGATGACATAGGCGCTGCATCCGGGAGCCTGACGGCGGATAAAGCGTGCGGTCGCCTGAGCGCTGGTGTAGAAATGCTTCTCATCAACGTCCAGCCCCATGCGCCCAAGCTTCTGCTGAAGCTCCTTCGGCGTGCGCTCGGATGAATTGGTGAGGAAAAGGAAGTGCTTATCCTCCTTATAGAGCCAGTCGACAAATTCCTTGACGCCCGGCAGAAGACGGTTGCCGTGATAGATCACGCCGTCCATATCGCATATAAAGCCCTTTTTGTTTCTCAGTTCTTCCATAACTGATTCTCCTTCATTCTTATTATTATCACGCCCCTATAATAGCATTCCCATGCGGAATACGAAAGTCAAATATTTGTAAAATTTTAATTGCCAAAGAGCCATAGGCTCTTTGGCAAACAGGCTGCGCTCAGACCCGCGCCTCGCTGCGCTCGACACTCTCTGAGCGAGAAGTATTTTCTCCGACGTACACGCCGCCGGAGAAAATGGATTTGATTCATTTTTCGCCGTGCGCGGCGAAAAACTCTGCGAGGCCTTTGGGAGTGGTTTTAACTCAGCAGTAACACCGCCGCTGTGTTATGAACCAACTCACTTCGGGAACATCACCTTTATCGTCGTGCCCCCGCCGGGGGTGCTCCTGAGGTCTATGCTGCCGTGGTGGTACTGCACAGCGTGCTTCACTATCGAAAGCCCCAGACCCGTGCCGCCGGATTCCTTGGAGCGGCTCTTGTCCGCGCGGTAGAAGCGCTCAAACACGCGCGCCTGATCCTCAGGCGCGATGCCGATGCCCGTATCCGCGACGGTGACAGCGGCTTCGGTTCCGCTCTGCGTGACGCTCACCTCGACGCTCCCGCCGGGGCGGTTATACTTTATGGCGTTATCGCAGAGGTTATATATTATCTCATACACCAGACGGCGCACACCGGATATCTCCGCGCCCTCGCCGGTGAGGCTGAGCTTCACGCCCTTTTCCTCCGCCGCCGTGCGCAGGTTCTCTTCTGCCTCCTCGGCTTCGGCATAGAGATCGACGCTCTCGCGCGGCATCTCCTCGCCCTCATCGAGCTGCGAGAGCCTGATGATATCGCTTATCAGCGCCATAAGCCTGCTCGCTTCGCTGTGGATGTGCCCGACAAAGCGCGGCATATCCTCCGGCTTCACAAGGCCGTTTTCAATAAGCTCCGCGCTGCCGATGATGCCCTGCAGAGGGGTCTTGAGCTCATGCGAAACGTTCGCCGTGAACTCGCGGCGCATACGCTCGGCCCGCTCCTGCTCGGTCACGTCAAAGGCGAGGATGACCGCGCCGATGCTCCTGCCGCCGGACTCTATGCGCGTGAGGTCGAAGCGGTAGTCCCGCCCTGCGCGCTCGGAGCGTATCTCCGCGTGGCCGTCGCGCATGGCCGTCTGCACCGCGCCGCTCATGGCGCTGCTGCGGTCTATCGTCAGAAAGTCCTGCCCCGCGCTGCCGTCGTCTGCGCCGAAGATCTCCTTCGCCGCGGCGTTTATGCTCAGGATATAGCCGCGCTCGTCGAGCAGCACGAGCCCCTCGCGCATACTTCCGGTGATCTGCGTGAACTCATCCGTCCTCCGCCGCAGTTCTTTAAGCTGCCGGTCTATCTCCGTATGCTGCCGGTTTATGCGGCCAAGCAGCGGAGAAAGTTCCTCGTAAGCGTCATTATCCAGCGGGTGTTCGAGGTCAAGCTCATTGAGCGGATCGACTATCCGCGCCGACACTCGCTTTGCGAGCAGCAGCGCGAGTATTATCGCCGCGGTCAGCACGACGAGCATCGGCTGCAGCATGCCCAGCGCGAGCACGACCGCCGTGTGGCGGCTCGCCGAAATGCGCAGCACCGTGCCGTCAGACAGGCGCTTGGCGTAATATGTAGTCTTTTCCAGCAGCGTTGAGGAATAGCGCGTGCTCTCCCCCACGCCGGTCCTGAGCGCGCCGTCGACCTCCTCGCGTCCGAGATGGTTCTCCATCGACGAAGCGTCCGCCTGCGAATCGTACATGACCGTGCCGTCGGAGTCGATCCACGTAAGGCGGTAGTTTGCCGACTTTGCCCGCTCCAGATACTCCGTGCCGTCGGTCTCCACCGCGGCAGCCGCAAGCCCCAGCTCATCATGCAGAAGCTCCTTCTGCACACCGCCGAAGTATTCGCTCAGTACGCCCAGCGTGACTATGAAGCTTGCCAGCAGGACTACCGTGGCGACAAGCGTTATCGCTCTGAAAATTCTTTTCGTCATTTCTCTGCCTCCAGACGGTAGCCGACATTGCGCACCGTCTCGATAAGGTTCCCGCAGCTGCCCAGCTTCTGCCGCAGGGTGCGGATGTGCATATCCACCGTGCGCGTTTCGCCGACGAAGTCCATGCCCCAGACGGCGTTGAAGAGCTGATCCCTCGTGAAGGCCGTGCCGGGATTCGAGAGGAACAGCTTCAATAGCTCAAACTCCTTATAGGTCAGCGCGACGCGCGCGCCGCTGACCGTGACCGTGCGCTCCTCAGGATTAAGTTCGAGCGCGCCCGCGCGCAGCACCTGCGCCGGGCTTTTCGGCGTGCAGCGGCGCAGCACTGCCTTCACGCAGGACACCAGCTCCATCACCCCGAAGGGCTTCACAAGATAATAGTCCGCGCCGAGGTCGAGCCCCTGTATCTTATCATACTCCGCGCCCTTCGCCGTGGCCATAACAACGGGGATGTCCCGCAGCTCCGCCCGCGCCTTCATGCGGCGCAGAAGCTCGATGCCGTCTATCCCCGGCAGCATCACGTCGAGCACGACAAGCTCCGGTCTCTCCTTCTGCACGGCTTCCCAGAACTCTGCGCCGCCGGCAAAGCCCTCGGCTTCAAAGCCCGTGGACTGTAAGGCGTACACCTCGATATCCCGGATACTCGCATCGTCCTCAACGCACCAGATCATAAGCTTTACTCTCCCCTGTGTACTCCCGTCACGGAAAAGATCACCCACTCGGCGATGTTCACCGCGTGGTCGCCTATCCGCTCGAAGTATTTTGCGATCATCAGCAGGTCGAGCGCGTACTCCCCGTCGTCGGGGTTCTCGGCTATCTTGGCGATGAGCTTGCTCTTTACCTGCAGGAAGTATTCATCGACGATATCGTCCTCGTCGACGACCTTCTCTGCAAGTATTGTATCATGTTTTACGTAAGCGTCAATGCTTTCCGTGACCATGTGTATCGCAGCCTTGGCCATTTCGGTGAGGGTGACGTAGTCCTCAGGGTTGTGCCCGTCGATAAAGCCGATGATATCGGCGATCTCCTCGGCCTGATCCCCGATGCGCTCAAGGTCGGTTATCATCTTGAGCGCGGCGGATATCTGCCGCAGGTCGCGCGCGACCGGCTGCTGCTGTAAGAGCAGGCGCAGGCACAGCGCCTCGATCTCCCGCTCCTTGCGGTCTATATCCGCCGACAGCGGCGCGACCTTTGCCGCAAGCCTCATGTCCGCTTCGGTCAGCGCCTTTGAAGCGAGGGCGATGACCTCCTCGCACTGCGCGCCCATCTCTATCATCTCACGGTTGAGCTGGGCAAGCTGTTCATCAAAACGGCTCCTCATTATCCGAACCTCCCCGTTATATAATCTTCTGTTCTCTTGTCCTCCGGCTGGGAGAAGATGTGCTCCGTGCCGCCGTATTCTATCAGCTCTCCCAGGAGGAAGAAAGCCGTGCTGTCCGAAATTCGCACCGCCTGCTGCATATTGTGCGTGACGATGACGATGGTGTATTTTTCCTTGAGCTGCGTTGCAAGCTCCTCGATCTTCGAGGTGGAAATCGGGTCAAGGGCGCTGGTCGGCTCGTCCATCAGCAGCACGTCCGGCTCGACCGCGAGCGCGCGGGCGATGCAGAGTCTCTGCTGCTGGCCGCCGGAGAGGCCGAGCGCGTTCTTCTTGAGCCTGTCCTTCACCTCGTCCCAGATCGCCGCGCCGCGCAGGGAGCGCTCGACTATCTCATCGAGCCGCGCGCGGTTCTTTATGCCGTGCGTGCGCGGGCCGTAGGCGATGTTATCATAGATACTCATGGGGAAAGGGTTCGGCTTCTGGAACACCATGCCGACCTGACGGCGCAGCTCGTTGACGTCCGCCGAGGGGTCATAGATATCCTCGCCCTTATA
>CAKTPR010000103.1 GCA_934591725.1 uncultured Oscillospiraceae bacterium | reverse complement strand
GGCACAAGGCTCAGCAGCATTATAAGCGAAAGTATAAATGACAAAAATCTTTTCATAAATTCCTCCAATAAACTCGTATGGCTGTCATCGACCGGCACGAGCTTATTCGTAGGTGATGCTTCTGAACAGTTCGGAAGCGTCCGCGCACATCCAGTTCACTTCTAAAGTTCTCTCCTTCCGGTTTGGTGCCGTCCCGGGAGCGCAAAAATGCGGTCTCTTCACCGAAGAGACCGCAGCATGACAACAGGACACAGGTTTCCCTGTGCCAAAAAAATCAGCCTGCTCCTCCTCGGGACGGTTGAATTGCTTCCTTTACGGTAAGTCTTCTGACTTATGGATCGTCCTCGAACGCGCCTTCCCGGAATCGCTCCCAGTGACATTCATGCGCCCTTGTCCCCAAATACAGCAGCGGGACTGCTCCGGATTCGCACCGGATTCCTTGTTAGGCCGGTCATTACAACCGGCGCCGCAAAGGATATTCAATTACGCAGAGATTATAACATGCCGGTGATGCATAGGCAAGCACGAAAAACGCAGGAACCACGAACGTGATCCCTGCGTTTTGGTCTTGGTCTGTTACTGTACCTGCCCGGCTTTATCGACGCCGCGCAGAGTATTGACGGTCTTCGCGACGGTGGCCTGAGCTTCCTTATACTCGCGTATGCTGCGGCGCAGAAGCTCCTCCTCCTTGAGGCGCTGCGCCTCGCGGCGGGCGCGGTTGGCTTCGGACTTCGCCGGATCCTCGGCGATGCCGACGAGCAGGAGCACGTCGTTGTCCTCGACCTTTACAAAGCCCTCGTCGACAGCGACCTCGTGACGCGTGCCGTCAGGCGTTGTGAACTCCGCGATGCCCTGCGATACCGCGCCGAGCATATTGCAGTGATCCGCGAGGATGCCGGTCTTGCCGTCAAGCGTCGGGAAAACAAGGCTCTCGCACTCGCCGTCGAAGAACCTGCCCTCGGCGGAAATGACTCTAAGCTTAAAGGTGCTCATGTGCGCTCACTCCGCAGCTGTTCGGCGCGCTTCTTCACGTCGTCGATAGTTCCGGCGTTGAAGAACGCGGCCTCAGGGTATTCGTCCATACTGCCGGAGAGGATCTCCTTGAAGCCGCGCAGAGTCTCGCTCAGCGGAACATACGCGCCGGGCGTACCGGTGAACTTCTCGGCGACGAACATCGGCTGGGACAGGAAACGCTGGATGCGTCTTGCGCGCGCGACGGTCTTTTTATCCTCGTCGCTCAGCTCTTCCATACCGAGGATGGCGATGATATCCTGCAGCTCCTGATACTTCTGCAGCGTCTCCTGCACGCGGCGGGCGATGGTGTAATGCTCCTCGCCGACGATGTCCGCCTCAAGGATACGCGAGGTGGAGGCAAGAGGATCGACCGCGGGGTAGATGCCCTGCTCGGATATCTTACGGCTGAGAACGGTGGTAGCGTCAAGGTGGGAGAAGGTCGTGGCCGGGGCGGGGTCGGTGAGGTCGTCCGCCGGGACGTAGACCGCCTGCACGGAGGTGACGGAACCGGACTTCGTGGAGGTGATGCGCTCCTGGAGAGAGCCCATTTCGTTTGCCAGAGTCGGCTGATAGCCGACGGCGGAGGGCATACGGCCAAGCAGAGTGGAAACCTCGCTGCCGGCCTGAACGAAACGGAAGATGTTATCGATGAAGAGAAGAACGTCCTTATGCTCGGTATCGCGGAAGTACTCTGCCATCGTAAGACCCGAGAGCGCGACGCGCATACGCACGCCGGGGGACTCGTTCATCTGGCCGAAGACCAGCGCCGTCTTATCAGAGACGCCGCTCTCCTGCATCTCGCGCCAGAGGTCGTTGCCCTCACGGCTGCGCTCACCGACGCCGGTGAAGATGGAATAGCCGCCGTGCTCCATGGCGACGTTGTGGATAAGCTCCTGGATAAGAACTGTTTTACCGACGCCTGCGCCGCCGAACAGACCGATCTTACCGCCCTTTGCGTAGGGCTCAAGAAGGTCGATGACCTTGATGCCGGTCTCAAGTATCTCGGCTGCGGGCTGCTGCTGGTCAAAGGACGGGGGACGGCGGTGGATATTCCAGCGCTCCGCGTCCTGAGAGACTTCGCCCTTGCCGTCGATGGGACGGCCAAGAACGTCGAACATTCTGCCGAGCGTGACCTCGCCCACGGGCACCTGAATGCCGTGGCCGAGAGCTTCGACCTCAAGGCCGCGGGACAGACCGTCGCTGCCGGACATCATAATGCAGCGGACGGTGTCGCCGGTAAGGTGCTGCTCGACCTCCATGGTATAGGTGCGGCCCTCCGCGGTGAGGGTCAGGGCTTCGTTAATGGAGGGCAGTTCGCCCTCGGCGAACCGAACATCGACCACCGGCCCGGAGATCTCTGTAACAATGCCGTGCTTCATGACTGATCGGCCTCCCTGCTTTTCTTATTTTTCTGCGCACGGGCGCCGGCGGAGATCTCGGTGATCTCCTGCGTAATGGCGGCCTGACGCGCGCGGTTGAACTGCTTGGAAAGATCGCCCAGCAGTTCCTCCGCATTATCGTTGGCGGCGCTCATTGCCGCCATGCGCGCGCTCTGCTCGCTGCAGAAGCTGTCGACGAGCGCGCTGTAAATGTAGCCTGAAATGTAGTTGCGCACGAGCTTATCGAGCACGGCCTCCATGGTCGGGACGAACTCGAAGGTCGGCTCCGGCTGCTCCTCGCCGGACTTCACGGAGAAGCTCTGGCGGCGCAGGGGCAGAAGCTGCGTCTGGCGCACGACCTCGGCCATGCCCTTGGAGTCGGTATAGATGACACAGAGCCGGTCGACCTCGCCGTAGGCGAAGCGGTCGAGCAGGTCGCGGGCGATCTGCTGCGCGCGGTAGGTGCTGGGGTTCTGCGCGGTGTAGCGGAAGGAGTCTGCCATGGGCAGCTTCTTCTGCGTGAACCAGCGGCGGCCATACTCACCGATAACGAAGAACTCCGTATCCGGGTGCTCCTCATATATCCGCTGCGCTTCCTTGAGGACATTGTGGTTATACGCACCGGCAAGCCCCTTATCTGCCGTGATGACAAGGCAGCCCAAGGTGCCTTCACCGTACCCATCATCGCCGTAAGCCATGAAGTACCGGCTGTCGATGGTCTCATCGACGGTGAAGACGCGCTTTATCTCATGGTTGAGTACGTCAAAGTACGGGCGAACCTCGTCAAGCTCGGCTCTGGCCTTACGCATCTTCGCCGAGGAAATGAGGTACATGGCGTGGGTGATCTTCTGCGTCTCCTGAACGCTGCTTATGCGTCTGCGGATCTCGCTTGTGCTGGCCATACGATCACCGCCCGCTGCCGGTCTCGGCGCTCAGAAAGTCCGCGAGGCTGCGCTTTGCCTGTTCGAGTATCGCCTTGCGGTTCTCGTCGGTCAGGACGCCGGTGCTGCCGATGTCCTGCATGAGGGCTGCGCGGGAAGCGGCAAAGTCGCCCAGCAGCTTTGCGTTGAACGCGCCGATCTTATCGACGGGGAGCTGCTGCTGGATATGGCCGAGCGCGGTAACGAGCAGGACGACCTGCTCTGCCTCGCTGTACGGGCGGCCGCGTCCCTGACGCAGGATGCGCATTAGGCTCTGGCCGTAGACCAGCTGCTGCTTGGTATCGTCGTCAAGGTCACTGGAGAACTGGGTGAAGACCTCCATCTCGCGGTACTGTGCAAGATCGAGACGCAGGGTGCCGACAGCCTTCTTCATGGCCTTAGTCTGCGCCGCGCCGCCGACACGGGACACGGAAAGACCGACGTTGACAGCCGGACGCTGACCGGCGAAGAAGAGGTTGCTTTCCAGATATATCTGGCCGTCGGTGATGGAGATGATATTAGTGGGGATATATGCGGAGACGTCGCCGTCAAGAGTCTCGACTATGGGCAGGGCGGTCATGCTGCCGCCGCCGCGCTCGTCGCTGAGGTGAGCGGAGCGCTCAAGAAGACGGGAGTGCAGATAGAAAACGTCGCCGGGGTAGGCTTCACGGCCGGGGGAGCGCTCGAGCAGAAGGCTCAGGGCACGGTAGGCGATGGCGTGCTTGCTCAGATCGTCATAGACGATGAGAACGTCGCGGCCCTTTTCCATGAAGTATTCGCCGAGGGCGCAGCCCGCGTAGGGGGCGATGTACTGCATGGAGGCAAAGTCGCTCGCGCTGGCGCAGACGACGGTGGTGTATTCCAAGGCACCGGCGGCGCGGAGCATCTCGGTCAGCTGGGCGACGGAGCTTGCCTTCTGGCCGATGGCGACATAGATGCACACCACGTTCTTGCCCTTCTGGTTGAGAATGGTGTCGACAGCGATGGCGGTCTTGCCGGTCTGGCGGTCGCCGATGATAAGCTCACGCTGGCCGCGGCCGATCGGGAACATGGAGTCAATGGAGAGGATGCCAGTCTCCATAGGCTTATCGACCGGCTGACGGTCGATTATGCCGGGGGCGGGGTTCTCAATGGGACGGTAAGCGTCGGCGGTGATGGGGCCTTTGCCGTCTATCGGCGCGCCGAGCGCGTCGACCACACGGCCGAGGTACGCATCGCCCGCGCCGATACCGGCGGTCTTGCCGGTGCGGCGCACGGCGTCGCCAGCGCGGACGGCTTCATAGTCGCCGAAGAGGATGCAGCCGATACGGTCTTCCTTAAGATCCTGCACCATGCCGCGGATGCCGCCCTCGAAGAGCAGTATCTCGCCGTAGGAGGCGTGCTCAAGGCCGCTGACGTATGCGATACCGTCAGCCACGCGCAGGACTGTGCCGACCTCATAGGCCAGAACTTCCGGAACCCAGCTCTTGACGGTGTCGCGTATCAGAGGAATAACATCCTGCCCGCCTGCGGATATCGAGGCGAGCTTTTCCTTGAGCTGATCGAGACGGCCGCCGGTAGTCCAGTCGATGACCTCGGTGCCAAGCTCGATGCGGAAGCCGCCGAGGATGCTCTTATCCTCGCTCCAGCTCAGCTCAACGCTCTGCTGGTACTTCTTTTCAAGAAACGCGGTCAGCCGGCTGCGCTGCTCCTCGCTCGGAGGGCAGGCACTGCGCAGGACGGCCTGCAATTTCACATCGGGTGTGCTCATTACTTGCTCTCCCCTTCAACCGTCTTGAGGAAATCGTCATAGGCGGCGCTGGTGTGCTCGTTCACGAGCTTGTCCATAGCGGCCTCGGCAATAGCCACGGCCTCGCGGTTAGCGTCGTCAACGATCTTTTTGCGCTCACGCTCGCCTTCGGCGCGCGCGGCCTCGATGATCTTATCGGCCTCGGCCTTGGCGTTGGCGCGCTGACGCTCGGCAAGCGCAGAGGCTTCCTTAGCGGCGCTCTCGCGCTGGGCGGTCAGCTCATTATCAAGAGCGGCGACACGCTCGTCCGCGCTCCTGACCTTCTCCTCGGCTTCGCGCAGCTTGGCTGCGGCGTCATCGTCGATAGCCTGATAGTGCTGTTCACGCTTGGCCATGAAGTCCTTCACGGGCTTGAAGAGAAGCAGGTACAGGCCGCCGACAAGGATGGAGAAATTGAAAAAATGGAGCAGGATCTGCTGCCAATCTATGTTCAGAGGGATATTCATAACGTCCTCCGTTTATTAAAGCACAAAGATGATAAGGATAACTGCCAGCAGGGCGTAGATGATAGCGGTCTCGATAAAGACAAGGCCGAGCATCAGAGTGGTACGGATCTTGCCCTCGGCTTCGGGCTGGCGGGAAATGCCTTCTGCGGACTTTGCGACCGCAAGACCCATGCCTATTGCACCGGCACCGGCTGCAATGCCTATCGCAAGGCCTGCGCCGTTGGACTTACCGACGACGATCTGAGCGTCAGCAGAAGCGGTATCGGCGGCTGCGGTATCGGCAGCGGCGGCATCATTATCGGCGTATGCGCTGACAGGAGCGACAAGGATCATGCACAGCAGTGCGATCATAAGGGCTGCAAGGAACATTGCGGCGTTTCTTTTCTTGGTGATGGTCATTTCAGATTTCCTCCTAAATATTTCTCAGGTTTCTCAGGCTTTTGCGGGTTTTTCCTTTTTGGGCAGCGGAGCGTTCAGCTCGCCGTAGAACATTGTGGTAAGCAGAGTAAGTACGTATGCCTGGATGAGCGCGTGCAGCAGCGTGAACAGCACGCCGACCACGACCGGCAGGACATAGCTCATGGAGCTGTAATAATACACAAGCTCCGTCACGAGAAGGCCGCTCAGCAGCGCGCCGAAGAGACGGAAGCTCAGCGACAGCGGCAGAGAGAACTTCTTGAGGCCAAGGCCGATGCCCTTGACGCCGTTGCCGAGGATGCCGCCGGCGAAGATCACGAAATAGGACAGGACGCCGAGAGAGATCGCCGCGTTGACATCGGACAGGGGAGCCGGCAGGGATATGGAGTGCCCCGCAGTAGTGAGGGCCTGGAAGCCGAACAGCTCAAATATCGTGCCGACGAAAATATACACGCCGGCGCCGAAAGCGTACACGCCGAGAAAGCTGTTGCGGCGGGGACTGTTGGTTTTCGCGAGATTGTCAAAGGTCGACACCAGCAGTTCTATCGCAGACTGGAACTTGCCGGGAACCATCTTGAAGCGGGGGATGGCAAAAATGCGGATCAGCAGCGCTGCGAGCAGGAGGCATCCCGAAACGACCATCGCGGAGATCATCGCCGGGGAAACGCTCATCAGCCCGAAGAAGCTGCATCTGTTCTCCTCATGGAGAACGGCGTCGCGCATCATTACCTTGACTGTCTCGCTCTTTTCCGGCGACGGCACGACGAACGAGCCGACGAGGAAAACGAGCGTGATGATCAGCCAAACAATAAGGAAGCGCGTCTTTTCTTTCTTTCCCATGTTTTTATCACCTTCATTTTCTTGCGTTCTGCGACAGCAAAGCCCGGCAAAACTGGCTGCCGGGATATAAGCTTGCAGCCTGGAAAAATACTCCCTGCCACAGTCCCTAAGTATATCCATAAGAGGACAAAAAATCAAGTGTCACAGCAGAGATTTTGTTTAGTTTTATACAAAATTAACAAACTTTTCGCGCCCGTTATTGCCACTAAAATCAACGATTGTTGAAAGATTCAAAATTTTCAAGCAAGCTTGCCGGACACATAAAACGCATGAACATAAAATAAATGTTGGGGGCAGCTGCCCGGAGGGGGTAACTGCTCCCAACGATGTTAACGTATGTTCTGTGCGGATAAATCAAAAATCGAAAAGATTTATCTGGCTGGTTTCGGGCATATCGCCGAGAGCGCCGAGCGCCTTGAGCTGCTCAAGGTGGCT
>CAKTPR010000102.1 GCA_934591725.1 uncultured Oscillospiraceae bacterium | reverse complement strand
AAGCGGCCAGCAGCGCTTAGCTGCTGGCCGAAAAACTTTATATTTTTTCACTGTCCTCTTGACGGGGTGCGGTTCACAATGACAGTACCGGCTATTTTCACCCTCTCTTCAATTCCCGCTCCGTATTCTTGAGCACATACCCTTTCAAAAACCGTATCGCCTGCACGTAGCCGTCAAAGCCGAGGCCGGCAAAGGTCCTGACGCAGGCCATACCGGCGTAGGACACCTGCCGGAAGCTCTCGCGGGACGCAACATCCGATATGTGTACCTCCACCGCGGGGAGCGCGACGGCCTTGAGCGCGTCGAGTATTGCGATGCTCGTGTGCGTATAGGCCGCTGGGTTTATGATGATCCCGTCAAAGACGCCGCAGGCCGCCTGTATCTCGTCCACGATCGCGCCCTCATGGTTCGACTGGAACAGCTTCACTTCTATTCCCTCGGCCTCGCAGGTTTTGCGGCACAGCTCCGTGAGCGCCGCATAGCTCTGCGCGCCGTATATCTCCGGTTCCCTGACGCCGAGCATATTGATGTTCGGCCCGTTTATTATCAGAAACTTCATTTGAGCGCCTCCAGTATCATCTCCGCCGCGGCCTCGGGCGTGCCGTTGTTGTCGGCGGTCATGTCCGCGAACGCCGAGTACATCGGCGCGCGGCGGCGGTACATCTCGTTCAGGTCGGTGCGGGCGGACAGCGGGCGTCCGTCGCGCGGAAGCTTATCGATATCGCGCTGTAACCAGACGATCACCGCATTCTGGTGCAGCGGCGCATAGTTTTCCTGCCGCGTCACGCTCCCGCCGCCGGTCGCGATCGCCGTTCCCGACTGCGCCCCGGCCTCGGTTATTATCTGCGTCTCAAGGGTGCGGAAGCCCTCCTCGCTGCTTTGGGCAAATATCTCAGGTATCGTTATCCCCGCGCGCTGCTCGATCATAGTGTCCACATCCTGCACGGGGCGGCATGTCATCCTGCCGATTATCCCCGCGACGGTCGTCTTGCCGCAGCCGGGCATACCGACAAGGACGATGTTCATCATCCGGTGCATAAGCGCCCGTTCGATGCGGCCTATCTCATTATCGTCGATGCGTGCGCCGGTGAAGAGCTCGCTGCTTCTCTTCGCCTGTGCAACGAGCATATGCAGCCCGCCCGCGTGCTTTATGCCGAGCTCCTCCGCCTGAAGCAGCAGCGCCGTGCGCGCCGGGTTATATACGATATCCAGCACCGCGCGGCAGTTCGGAAACTCCGTCAGGTCGACCGCCTGCGCGCCGTTCTTCGGGTACATGCC
Source organism: uncultured Oscillospiraceae bacterium (assembly GCA_934591725.1). Lineage (GTDB taxonomy): Bacteria > Bacillota > Clostridia > Oscillospirales > Oscillospiraceae > Limivicinus. The sequence continues at coordinate 6,003 of CAKTPR010000102.1, read as the reverse complement.
CAGCGGCGTGGTGTTCACTATAATCCCCGCGTCGCGGTGGCGATCAAGGTTATTGTAATTGTCCTCCCCGCGGCGGCTTATGACGACAGTCCGCGCTCCGAGGCTTTCGAGCACGGCGCGCACCGAGGCGCAGGCTCCGCCATCGCCGAGCACGAGCGCTTTCATCCCGGCGGGCTCTATCCCGTTCACGCGCAGCAGACACTCAAAGCCGAACATGTCCGTGTTGTCGCCAAAGATGCTGCCGTCCGCGCGGCGCACCAGCGTGTTCACGCTGCCGGAGAGCCGCGCGCGCTCGCCCAGTTCATCGCAGAGCGGGAGCACAGCCTTTTTATACGGGATGGTCACGTTCAGTCCGTCCCACTCGCCGCCTTTTATGAAGCCTTCAAGCTCCTCCGCGCGGCGTTCATAGATCCGATATTCGTACCCGGCGAGCATCTTGTGTATTTCCGGGGAATAGCTGTGCCCCAGCTTCTCCCCAAGCAGTCCGCACCTGAGCATCAGCCGCGCTCCTTTCCGATAAGCTCCCGCTGGTAATCCCGGCTCAGCTCAATGAGCAGCGTATATAGCCTGCGCGTATACTCCCGCAGCTCCGCAGGCGACTGCTCCGCGACCCTGTCCAGCTTCTCTTTCTCGCGCGAAGCGTCGAGCACCGGCAGGCCGTTCTCTTTCTTATATTCCGCAATGGCGCGCGAAAGCTCCATCCGCTCGGCAAAGAGCGCGACGAGCTTTTCATCGACTGTGTCTATTTTCTCTCTGTAATCCTCAAGCTTCATGTACGTTCCGTCTCCCCTCTGCACGCAAGCCACGCATCGTATATCGCTATCGCCGCCGCGGCCTCCATGCACGGCACGGCGCGCGGCACTATGCACGCATCGTGCCGGCCGTGTATCTCTATCGTCGTCTCCTCAAGCGTGCTCAAGTCGACGCTCCGCTGCGGCTTCGCTATCGAGGGCGTCGGCTTCACCGCCGTGCGGAACACGAGCGGCATACCGTCCGTGATTCCGCCGAGGATACCGCCGCAGTTGTTGCTGCGCGTCTCTATCCTGCCGTCATTGATGCAGAACTCATCGTTATTCTCGCTGCCGCGCAGGCGCGCCGATGCAAAGCCCGCGCCGAATTCTATGCCCTTTACCGCCGGGATGCCGAACACCGCGGCGGATATTCTGCTCTCCATCCCGCCGAACAGCGCACCGCCGAGTCCCGCCGGGACTCCCTCCGCAATGCACTCGATCACGCCGCCGACGGAGTCTCCCTCCGCTTTGGCCTGCATGATTCGCTCGCGCATCGCGTCCTCATCGTGCGCCCCGCCGATCTCGGCAATATGCGTCCGGATGCTCACGCCCTCATTTTCCAGCAGCTGCAGGCATATCCCGCCCGCCACACACAGCGGCGCTGTCATGCGCCCGGAGAACTCCCCGCCGCCCGTGGGTATGCTGCCGTACCTGAGCCACGCCGAATAGTCTGCGTGCCCCGGCCGCGGCACAGTGCGCAGCGCATCATAATCGTGCGGGCGCGCATCCGTATTGCGTATGACCGCCGTGATTGGCGCGCCGTCCGTCATGCCATTGCGCAGCCCGGAAGTGAACTCCGGTACGTCCGTCTCGCGGCGCGCCGTGGCGTATTCGCCCCTCCCCGGCGCACGGCGCTGCATGAAGCGCATGAGCGCGTCAAAGTCCACGCGCGCCCCGGCGGGCACGCCCTCAAGCGTCATGCCGATAGCGGCGGCGTGCGACTGGCCGAATATTTCAAGACGCAAGCATTCACCGTAAAAGCCGTTCATGTATCTGCCTCCAATGAGGAAAGATTGTCCCAGAAGCCGGGATAGGATTTGCTGACACAGCCGGGGTCACTGACTGTGACCGCCTCGCGGCAGGCGCAGGCCGCGACCGCCGCCGCCATCGCCATGCGGTGGTCGGACTCTGTCTCCGCCATGCCGCCCGCAAGCTCCGGTCGGCCGTGGATAATGAGGCTGTCCCCGTCAACGTGCGCATCCGCGCCGAGTGCGCAGAGCAGCCGCGCCGTACCGCCGAGCCTGTCGGACTCCTTAAGTCTCAGCCGCCCGGCGTTTATGATCATCGTCTCCCCGTCCGCTGTCGCGGCAAGCGCCGCAAGCGCGGGGATAATATCCGGTATCATTGCCGCGTCTATCGCCGCCCCGTGCAGCGCCCCGCGGCGGACGCTCACGCAGTCACTGCGTACCTCGACCTTTGCGCCAAGCTCCCGCAGTATCTGTATAATCGCCCGGTCACCTTGGACAGATTCGGGATTCAGCCCCGTCACGGCAATGCCGCTGTGGGACAGCGCGCCCATGCACAGAAACGGCGCGGCGTTCGACCAGTCGCCCTCGATGGTCATTGTCTCCGGTGCAGCGTAGCTCTGCCCGCCGGGAATATGATAGCCGCCGTCTTTTTCTATAACGTTTATCCCGCTGAGCCGAAGCGCCTCAAGCGTCATGGCGACATAGGGCGCGGACTGGAGCTGTCCCGTTATGTTCAGTATGCTCTCCCCATCAAGCTTCGGCAGCGCCATCAGCAGCCCCGACATGAACTGTGACGACACGTCCCCCGGCATCGTGAATGCTCCCGGATGCAGCGCCCCGGAGCAGCGCAGTATATTTCCCTGCCGCTCGATGCTCATCCCGTGCGCGCACAGCTCCCGCGCAAGCGGTTCGATTGGCCGCTCAGGCAAACGCCCGTGCAGCATAAACTCGGCATCAGCGCCGAGTGCGCCCGTCAGCGGCAGCAGGAAGCGCAGCGTCGTGCCGCTCTCGCCGCAGTCAAGGCGGCGTGTGCCGCCGTCTGTATCAAGCAGTGCGCTCAGGCACGCCCTTGTCGCACGGATATCCTGCGAGTCTCCTGCATTCTCCACCCGCACCGGGTGCTCCGTCAGCGCCGCGCAGATGAGATACCGGTGCGCCTGGGACTTCGACGCCGGCGCGCGGACTTCTCCACGGCGAGCGCCGGGTTCAATGAGCTTAGTCATTTTATTCCGCCCGCCTTCAGCCATTCGCAGAGCTCGGCGGCTCCGGCGTTCTCTATCCGGCAGCGGCCTATCCGCTCCGGGACTATCAGCGCGACGCTGCTTCCGTCGGACTTTTTGTCCGACAGCATCGCGTCCAACATATCGTCCCGCGCGAAGTCTATCTCCGTCGGCAGGCCGTAGCGCCTGAGCATCTTCTCTATCCGCTCCGCCGTGCCCTTCTGGCTTATGCCGAAGCTCTCCGCGGCGCGGCTTATCGCGGCCATCCCCATCGCGACGGCATAGCCGTGCGGGAGCGTATACCCGCTGCACCGCTCCGCGGCGTGGCCGATGGTGTGCCCGAAGTTCAGATACCGTCTGTCACCGCGGTCAAACTCGTCGCGCGCAACAAAGTCCCGCTTCATGGAGACGCAGCGCTCAACAACCTCCTCATAGCGCGCGGATATCGGCTCCGCGCCGAGCGACTCGAAGAAGCCCTCGTCCCCGATCACGCCGTATTTGATTATCTCCGCGCTCCCGCTGCGCACCTCGCGTTCAGGCAGCGTGGAGAAGGTATCCGTATCGCAGATCACCGCGGCGGGCTGGTGGAAGCAGCCGAGCTGGTTCTTCCCCGCGCGCAGGTTTATCGCCGTCTTGCCGCCGACGGAGGAATCCACCGCCGCAAGCAGCGTTGTCGGCAGCTGGATATAGCTCATGCCGCGCCGGTAGGTCGCCGCGGCAAAGCCCGTCAGGTCGCCCGTGACCCCGCCGCCGAGCGCGGCGGCGATATCGCTGCGGCTGAGACGGCAGCGGCAGATGAACTCCGTAAGCTCCTCATAGGTTGCGAAGGACTTTGAGGCTTCGCCGCTTTTGAAAACGAAGGTGAACACCTCGGCTCCCGCCCGCTCAAACGCGGCGGCTGCGGCTGAACCGTAACGCGGAAAGACCTCATCGTCCGAGACGAGCACGACCTTTTTCCCCTCGCAGAACGGGCGGACAAACGTATCAAGCTCATTGATCAGCCCCGCGCCGATGACGACGTCATAGTCCGCGGACGCGTTCACGTGTACCGTTTTCAATTCTCCAGACCTGTCCGCCATAGGCTTATCCTCCCCGAAACTGCGCTGCCAATATAAAAAGGCACAGAATCAACCTGTGCCCAAACCGTCAAGAAACCTTACTGTGCGGTAAATTATATCATGCTTCATGTACTCAAGTCAATAATGCGCGCGGATTTTGGAGGCGTTCAAAAATATTTGAATTGACATCCGGCGCAAAATTTTTTATACTGATTTTTGAAGTATTTCTTCAAAGCTAACTTTCAAACACACAGACTGGAAAGGATTGGTATCATGTCAGACTATATCATCGCCACATCTTCCACCTCTGATCTCACGAGGGATTATCTGGATGCACACAGCATACCCTTTATCAGCTACAGCTACACCATAGGCGACAAGCTGTATGAGGACGACTGCCGCGAGGAATCGCGCGACGCGGTGTACAAGGGAATGCGCAATAACGGGGATCTGCTCAAGACCTCGATGATAAACGAGTATATATACTGCGACTTCTTCAATTCCCTGCTTGATTCCGGCAAGGACGTTATCTTCCTCGATATGTCAAAGAAAATGTCCGTCTCCTATGAGAAAGCGCTCATCGGTGCGGATATGGCGCGCAAGGAGCACCCCGACCGCAAGCTCTATGTGATGGACACGCTCTGCATCTCCGGCGGCCTCGGTCTGCTGGTCGAGAACATGGTAACGCGCATGGAAGCGGGCATGAGCTATGACGAGGTCATCAAGTGGGGCGAGGAAAATAAGCTGAAGATCGCCCACCGCTTCACCGTGGACGACCTCAATTACCTCAAGGCCGGCGGCCGTGTCTCGAACGCCTCGGCGCTGGTCGGGTCGCTTCTGTCGGTAAAGCCCGTGCTGTACGTCCCTGACGGCGGCACGCTCGATGTGGCAAAGAAGGTGCGCGGCAGAAAGGCGGCGCTCGCGGAGATACTGCGCGGCGTCACGGACGACCTCAAGCAGATCGACACCAAGGGGCTTGAGATGCACATCCTCCATGCCGACTGCCTTAAAGACGCCGAGCATGTGCGCGATGAAGTCCGCGCGGCGTTCCCCGATGTGGGCGAGATCACCATCAGCAACCTCGGCGTCGTCATCGGCGCGCACTGCGGGCCGGGACTTCTCACCGTGTTCTACTTCTGCAATGGCAGAAAGCCGTAATATAACACCATATAAATATCCGGTGGAAAGATCGCTCTTCCACCGGATATTTCAGTTACTGCACGCTTGAAAACTTCTGCTTTATCTGCTGGATCTGCTGCGGCTGCGCCTGCTCAGAGGGGTACCAGCCGTGCTGCGCCATCTCGTTATAGATGTTGTTCTGCATGCACAGCGCGTCGTTGAGCGCGGCATTGAAGGTCTGGTGTACGTTCGGCGTTGCAGACTCGATGGAGCCATGCATATACAGGTCGCACACGCCCTTGGTGGTAAGAAGTATGCCTTCCATAATGTCTTTGTCGTTCATTGCCGTGCCTCCTTATACAAGCTCATAAAACTTTGCGAACAGTCTCTGGTTGCCGTTGAGAAGCTGCTGCGCCTGCTGGCGCAGTACGGGGTCTGTAAGCTGGCTTGCGGCGGTGCGGCACTGGGTCATAAGATACTGGGTGTGGCCGAGCGCGTCCTCAATATAGAGCAGTTCCTTAGGGCTCATGGATATCGTTCCTCTCTCTTTTTTAATTTTGTCGAATTTCTCGACGCTGTTATTATCTGCGCCGGGCAAAAATATAGCCGCGGCAAATGCTGCATTGGAAATTTGAAACGCCTGAATATCCGTGCTTGGCAAAAGCTTGCAGATATGGTAGAATTTGATTTATTAAAATAACAAAGAGGGACGCATTATGAAATATGTTATCGGCGCTCTGTCCGGGATCGTCTGGGGCTGCATCGGCGCTTTTATAAACTGCTCCATCACAAAGGCCGCGATAAAAAAGAACAAGGACTCCGCCATGCTCATCGCAAACCTCCTGCG
>CAKTPR010000101.1 GCA_934591725.1 uncultured Oscillospiraceae bacterium | reverse complement strand
AGGGGCATCAAGGGCATGGTCGAAAACGGAGCCTACTGCCCGGATATCCTTGTCCAGTCCGCTGCGGTGAACGCTGCGGTGAACGCATTCAATAAGGAGCTGCTTGCCAGCCATATCCGCTCCTGCGTCGTCAATGACATACGCGACGGCAAGGACGAGGTCATAGACGAGCTGGTGTGTACGCTCCAGAAGCTCATGAAATGAGCTGCGCAAAAGAAGGAGACACAAGCAAATGACACAGTATGAAGTGACAGGCATGAGCTGCGCCGCCTGCTCTGCCAGGGTCGAAAAGGCGGTGTCGGGACTGCCGGGCGTGGACAGCTGCTCGGTGAGCCTGCTGACAAACTCAATGATGGTCGACGGTTCTGCCGCGCCCGACGCGATCATCAAGGCCGTGCAGGACGCGGGCTACGGCGCATCTGTCAAGGGCGCACAGAAGAGCAGCGCCGCCGAGGAGGACGCGCTTGCAGACCATGACACGCCGGTGCTGAAGCGCAGGCTGTTCGCGTCGCTCGGCTTCCTGATTGTGCTGATGTATTTCTCAATGGGGCACATGATGTGGGGCTGGCCGCTGCCGAAGTTCTATGACGGCAACCATGTCGCGATGGGGCTGACGCAGCTGCTGCTGACGGTGATCGTCATGGTCATCAACCAGAAGTTCTTCATCAGCGGCTTCAAGGGACTCATGCACCGCGCACCGAATATGGATACGCTCGTCGCGCTCGGCTCCAGCGCCGCGTTTATTTACAGTACCTATGCGCTCTTTGCCATGACCGGCGCTCAGGTACGCGGGGACGAGGAAGCCGTCATGCGCTATATGATGGACTTCTATTTTGAGTCCGCCGCCATGATCCTGACGCTCATCACCGTCGGCAAGATGCTTGAAGCGCGCGCCAAGGGCAAGACGACCGACGCCCTGCGCGGGCTCATGAAGCTCTCTCCCAAGACCGCCACGATCGTCGAGGGCGACACCGAGCGCGAGATCCCGATAGAGCTGCTCAAGAAGGACGATATCTTTGCCGTGCGTCCGGGTGAGAGCGTCCCCGTTGACGGCGTTGTTATCCAGGGCGGCAGCACGGTCGATGAATCGGCGCTGACCGGCGAGAGCATCCCCGTCGACAAGGCCGAGGGTGATCAGGTCTCCGCCGCGACCGTGAACCAGACCGGCTATATCCGCTGCCGCGCGCTGCGCGTCGGCGAGGACACGACTCTCAGCCAGATCATCAAGATGGTCAGCGAAGCCTCCGCGACCAAGGCGCCGATAGCGAAGATCGCCGATAAGGTCTCCGGCGTGTTCGTCCCGACGGTCATATCCATTGCGCTCGTCACTTTCGTTGTGTGGCTGCTGCTCGGCAGGAGCGTGGGCTTTGCGCTCGCGCGCGGCATATCCGTGCTCGTTATCAGCTGCCCCTGCGCCCTCGGCCTTGCGACGCCTGTCGCGATAATGGTCGGCAACGGCATGGGTGCAAAGCACGGGATACTCTTTAAGACCGCCGTCTCGATGGAAGCTGCCGGCAAGGTCGAGACCGTCGTGCTCGACAAGACCGGCACTATCACCGCCGGAACCCCGGAAATGACGGACGTGATACCGGCCGGCGGAGTAGGGGAGGATGAGCTCCTGCGCTTTGCTGCGACGCTTGAGAGCCGGAGCGAGCATCCGCTTGCGAAGGCGGTGCTCAGCGGAGCGCAGAGCCGCGGCATAGAGCCCGGCGCAATAGACGGCTTCACGGCCCTGCCGGGAAGCGGCGTGCGCGCCGAGATAGACGGTGCAGAGGCGCTCGGCGGCAGCCTCAAGGCCGTGAAGGAGCGCATCGATATCCCCGCCGCGCTCGAAGCGAGAGCCGGGGAGCTTGCCGCCGAAGGTAAGACGCCGCTGTTCTTCTGCCGCAATGACAGTCTGCTCGGCATAATTGCCGTGGCGGACGTGATAAAGCCCGACAGCCCGCAGGCGGTCGCGGAGCTCAAGAACATGGGCATAAACGTTGTCATGCTTACCGGCGATAACCAGCGCACCGCCGAGGCGATAGGCCGTCAGGTCGGCGTCGACCGCGTCATCGCGGGCGTCCTGCCGGACGGCAAGGAAGCCGTCGTGCGCGAGCTGTGCTTAAAGGGCAGCACCGCCATGGTCGGCGACGGGATAAATGACGCGCCCGCGCTCACAAGGGCGGATGTCGGCATAGCGATCGGCGCTGGCGCCGACATCGCAGTTGACGCAGCGGACATCGTGCTTGCGCGCGGCAGCCTGCTTGATGTAGCCGCGGCGATACGCCTCAGCCGCGCCACGCTGCGCAACATCCATGAGAATCTGTTCTGGGCGTTCTTCTATAATACCATCGGTATCCCCATCGCGGCGGGCGTACTCAGCGGTATCGGCCTGAACCTCGATCCGATGTTTGCCGCGGCGGCAATGAGCCTGTCGAGCTTCTGCGTCGTGTCGAACGCGCTGCGGCTCAACCTGCTGGATATCTATAACCCCAAGCGGGACAGAAAAATAAAGCACCGTGAAGTTGAAAGTGCGGTAACTGAGAACACAAAAACTGAGGAGGAAAAGACAATGACAAAAACCATGAAGATCGAAGGCATGATGTGCCCCCACTGCGAGGCGACTGTGAAGAAGGCTCTCGAAGCCATAGACGGCGTTGAGAGCGCGGAGGTGAGCCACACCGCGGGTACCGCCGTTGTGGCCGGCGCAGCGCTTGACGATGTAAAGCTCAAGGCCGCCGTCGAGGACAAGGGCTACACCGTCCACGGGATAGAGTAAAAGCCAGAGAAACAATAAATGCCGCCGCGGGAAAACTGCGGCGGCATTTCTAAATTTCCCACTTTCGCCGGGACAGAATCTATGTTAGAATAAAATAAAAAACTGCCAAGGGGAAAGCGTATGTTCAAGAAAAAGATAAGCGCCGCGATATCCGTGCTGCTGTGTGCGCTGCTGCTCGGCGGCTGCGTGCTCGACTCGCTGCTTGAGTTTGACCGCGCGGACTATACCGCAAAGGAAATATGCCGCTTCGACGACATGGAGTATGTCCGGCCGGACGTGCAGGCGTTTGAGGATAAGGCGCAGGAGATCGAACAGGCGCTGACTGACGGAACGAAGCTCAAGGCCGTCAAGGCGCTGCTGGATGAGTTCTATGCGATGTACTACAGCTTTGACACGATGTGCACCCTCGCCGATATCCGCAGCAGTCAGGACGTTTCCGACAGCTATTACGCGGCGGAGTACGATTGGTGCAGCGACGCGTATTATGACATGCAGGAGACGATCGACAGCGTGTACTATGCCTGCGCCGCCTCGAAGCACGGCGAGAAGCTTGAGAAGGGATACTTCTGGGACGGCTTCTGTGATGAGTACGCCGACTCCGGCGAGAGCGTCTATACCGAGGAGTACCAGCAGCTTGTGTACCGTGAGAATGAACTGCTGTCGCAGTACCGCAGTCTGGCTGCTGACACCGGTATGGAGCTTGACGGCCGGGAGTGGACGCTGGAGGAATACTTCACGCAGGAGGACGCCGATATCCAGCGCGGCTACGAGGCATATTACGAGAAGAATAACCCCCTGATCGGCGAGGTATACATCGCTCTTGTGAACGTGCGCAATGAGCAGGCGGCTCTGCTGGGCTATGACAGCTACGCGCAGATGCAGTACGAGCTGAGCTACGACCGCGATTTCAGCCCAGAGGAGGGCGAGCAGTATATCGCGGCGATAAAGGAATACATCGTCCCTGTGTATAAGCAGATAATGCAGCAGGATCCGTACAGCTCTCTCAGCTATGAGTATGTCTCCGACAGGGAGCTCAAATGGCTGCTCCAGAGCGCGGCGGAGAGCATGGGCGGGGACATTGCCGAAGCCTTTGACTTCATGAAAACCTACGAGCTCTGGGACGTGGAGCTGCGCGACAACAAGGCGAACATGTCCTTCGAGACCTATCTTCAGGACTATGAAGCACCGTTCCTGTTCGTCGATCCCTACGGCGACAGCGAGGATATCATAAGCGTCTGCCATGAGTTCGGGCACTATGTGGACGCGTACGTGAACTATAACGCGTATGAGACGATGGATCTTGCCGAGTGCTTCTCTCAGTCCATGCAGTATCTCGGCCTGACCGCCATGCAGGACAGCCTCACCGACGGCGAGTTTGAAAACCTGATGCGCATGAACCTGATCGAGACGCTTGAGACCTTCGTGCAGCAGGCGTCGTTCGCGGAGTTTGAGAACCGCGTATACGAGGCGGACGAGCTGAGCCTTGAGTGGATAAACGAGCTGAGCCTTGAGCTTGCCGCGGAGTACGGCTACTATGACGGCGTGAACGACACGTATTACGCCATGAGCTGGGTCGACACTCCGCACTTCTTCAGCGCGCCCTACTACGTGATAAGCTATGCCGCGTCCGCGGGCGTGGCGCTGGAGATATACGCGCTTGAGCTTGAGGAGAGCGGCGCGGGACTTGATAAGTTCTGCGAGCTGGTGCAGCGCGACGGCTCCGGGCTGCGCGAGGTCACGGGTGCTGCCGACCTGCCAGACCCGCTGTCGGATGAGCAGACGCAGAAAGCGGCGGCGCTGTTCACCAGGGAGCTTCTGTAAAACCCGTTTAATTGAAATGATACGATATATCCTCGGTTGATGACGAACCGAGGATATTTTTAAGAATAATTCAGTTGCGGTTTTGCGCCCTTCATGTTATGATAGTGGTACGTACACCAACACGATCAACGCCCCCCGACGACATCGAAAGGAAAACGACTATGAAGAGACGACTGCTCAGTATCCTGCTGCTTATCTGCATGACGCTGACGCTTTTCCCTGTATCGGCGCTGGCCGAGGAAGGGGAGACGGAAGCACCCGTGTGCGTCTGCAACGAAGCATGCACAGAGGAAGCCGTAAACTATGACTGCCCCGTCTGCGGCGCCGAGGGCGCACAGGCGTGTGCCTGCGAAGAAGTCATAGCCGCGGACGACACGGACGATGCTTCGAGTGACGCGGATGACACTGATGCCCCGGATGACGCGGATGACACTGATGCCCCGGATGACGCGGATGATGCCGACAATGCCAATGACTCGGACAGCGGCAAAAAAGTGCATATCGTCAGTGCCCCCAAAAACGAGGACGGTACAGATACGCTCGCGTTGGACGGGGAAGACCAGATCAGCGTATACAGCGGTGATGTTCCGGACAGTGTCAAACCGCTCAAATGGAATACCGGCGAGAATAACATAGCCGGCACCACATATGATAGCAAAATCGTTCTGAGCTGCACCACGAACGGAAGCCGACACACGGACAGGAGCGAGACGGCAACCTTTGGGCAGTTCCTTGAAAATGGCTGGGCAGAGGTCAGCGAACCTTATTGGTATGGGGTAGATGGTGCAGGCACTGAAATATATTATTGTGACGTGACTCTCGATTTTGCGCCGATGCTCGAAAATTATAATGCCAATAACGAAGACCTGCCGGAACATAAGTTTGTTGGCAAATCTACCTTCAAGATAAGTCTTATATGGGGCGAACTGTTTAGCCTGTGGGCTGCCAGAATACCTGAATCTCCCGTTGCGATCGGTTGTGACGGTGCTGTCTGCTACACTCTGAACTTTTACCTCAACGATGGCACGGACAAGTACGGACAGATATTTAACGTTAAAAATGAAATAACCATCACTCAGGTTCCGACGCGTGACGGGTATGACTTTCTCGGCTGGGCGGACACCAGTGACGCAGTCGAGGCGCAGTATCAGCCCGGAACTCCCATCATTATCACCGAAGGTACAGAAAAGACTGTCTACGCCGTGTGGAAGCTCCGGCCGCTTGAGACTGTTGTCGTGACTCCGCCGACCTTGCCGAAAGAGGTGTATATCGGCCTCACATTCACGGATGACTCCCTCAAAGCCGGCGGCGGCGTAGCTAAGGTCAAGGGGACGGACACCGTTGTACCCGGCAAGTTTACCTTTAATAATAAGTACGGCTGCGAGGTGAACGCCGCGGGTGAAAACCGTCTGCGTGTCTACTTCATACCCGACGACCAAGAGACCTACGCGGCGGCAGAATGTGAGATCATCGTGATCGGTCTCAAGCACACGATAGCGGAGGTTCGGACGAAGATCGCCATTACCGATAAGCCGCTCGGCACACCTGCTGAGGAACTGGGTATCACCGCCACGAGTGTTGAGGTAAAAACAAACGTCGGCACGTTGTATAACCCCATCCCTGTGACTTGGGATCTGTCCACCTATGACCCGAATGGGCTTGGGACTCAGATCATCTACGGGACTCTGGATGTTGCCAATAGCTGGTACGCGTATGCCATCAATGAAGAAACCGACGTGAAAGCGACCATCGAGGTAACGCTTATCGACACGCGTGTGTTCGACACAACCATCATTGAAGCTCCAGTGATCTCAAGGACGTTCTATGCGCTTGAGCATTATGGGACTCTGGAAGCGAACCTTACGGGCGGCGTGGCGATGGCAGACGGCAAAGTGATAGAAGGCAAGTTCTCATTTGATGAAAATGAACCGCTGTACGGAGGAAAGGCATGGCCGGGAACAAGCCTTAAATACGGCGAGCTCACGCGCAAGGTCGTCTTTACACCGGCGAATTCCAGAAATTACACGACTGCGACATGCACGGTGACTGTGAATGTTCTCCCACTCAAGGCCATACAGATAGTAAGCTTTTATTGGCCTATCACCGATAAGCCGGTCGGAACTGAGTTTGCCGACCTTGGGCTTGGGGATGAGATCAGCTTTGCTGTCTCTGAAAATTGGGACGATCCCGCAGATGAATGGGTACATTATACCGATAAGGTGATCTGGGACGAGAGCCCATACGACAAGGATTCGCCGTATGAGCAGACCATAACCGGTACGCTTGTCCTCAGTGACTGGAAGGATTATATACTGCTTCCGGATGAGCCGCTTACGCTCAGTGTAAAGGTGAAGCTGAAGTACGACCCCGTTGAGCCGACGATCGTGACAGCGCCTGTGTTCCGGTGGACGAAGGGCGACTACGCGCTCGGCGACAACCAGATATTTATCGGCAAGTTCTTCCAGATCGGGACGAAAAACATCGCGGAAGAGGCAACCGAGACCGGCGCGCTTATCGGCGGAGAGGCCATGGCAGACGGTACGAAGGTGAACGGTACATTCTCCATTAAAGAAGGTACGCCGAAATGGTTCGACGCAGAGGGGCAGCATGATGTTACCGTGGTGTTCACACCGGATGACCCTGTGCTCTACGCTCCCGCCGAGTGCACGATAAAGCTTGACGCGATCAAGCGTACAGTGGCGAGCATCGACCCATGTCCGGATGTCACGGACGAAGAAGTCGGCACGGCGTTTGAAAAGCTCTGGAAGCCGCTTGTCTACATCCGCACCGAGGACGGCACTATCGAGCATGGAGTCGGGGTGATATGGGACGAGACGGCCTATGACCCGTATACCATCGAGGAGCAGACGATCACAGGTACGCTTAAGATCGACGGTTACTTTCTCGGCGGCTATATCA
>CAKTPR010000100.1 GCA_934591725.1 uncultured Oscillospiraceae bacterium | reverse complement strand
GCTGGTCTATCTGCCGGGCGACGCGATAAAGATAGCCCTGACCGTGCTGCTCTATAAGCCGCTGCGCAGAGCGATAAGAAAATGAAATCCGGCTTTCAGCCGGGTGAAATCTCCGCCGATGGCGGCGGATATGGTGTCCCTGCGGGACAAATCAAAATTAAAGGCTCGCTGCAATTTGTTTGCGGCGAGCCTTGTGCGTTATTCCGGGGCGGGCTTATTCCTTGTTCCCGGTTATGTAGTAGTCGCAGTAGTCTCCGCCGTCAGCGAGGGTATGCTCGCGGTGCAGCACGCCGTGCTGTAGCGCTATCATTACCTCGTCCAGCTCACAGAAGAGCGGCATCAGCTCCCGCACGCCGAGTTTATCGGCATACGCGCAGATCGGGCAGCGGGTGATGCGGTAGTAGCACGCGCCCTCGTGGGGCTGGCCGACAAAGTCGACCTTGAAGGAGGTGGGGTACTGCGCCTCTTTTTCGGGCGTGTACCACTTGACGTATTTGACGATGCTCTTTTTGTTCTCGGCCTTGCCCTTATCGGTGTTGAGGTCGGTTCTCGCAAAGTACCATTTGATGTGATACAGCGCGCGGCGCATCATCTCCTGCACGGTCTCTGGCGGTATCTTCTTATCGCTTGCCACATAGGGCGCGACGAATGAGAGCGCGAACAGCTCGTTATACGCCATCGGGTTATCATCGCCGATATCGTCTGCCTGCGCCACAAGCTCGCGGTAAACGCCCTTGCTCTTCTTCATTATCTCGGAAGCGTACTGCTTGCCGTACTTTTCCGTCAGGACTTTCTTCATAGAGCCTTTGAACATCCAGAAATAGAAGCCGTTATATTTCATCTCAATTATCCTCCGGTGCTTTCTTTATCGAATCAAATAATGCCGTCCAGCCGCCGAAGTGATACGTCATCAGCGCACTCATATATTTCTCGGCGCTCTCCCGGTCGGGACAGTCGATGACGATGCGGCGGTAGGAATCAAACTGCGCGGAGATGAGAAGCCCCAGCAGTCGTTCATCCACGCCGGTATAGCCCGCGCTGCGAAAGAAGGCTATGCTCTCATCGATCTTGCTCTTCACGACCGCGTCAAAATAATGCTCCATGCTGCTGCCCACGCTTTGGCAGAAGAGCAGCACCGCCTCGTCGTAGTGCGCGAAGATAAGGTGCAGTATCGCCTTGGATTCGTGCAGCATTGAGACCTTGAGCTGCGCTGCCAAGTCGCCACCCACGCCGGAATAGTAGTCGGCCTTGACGCTTTGGAACGTCGCGCCGATATCGTCCAGAAGCGGCTTCAGCAGCCCTGCAAACAGCTCGTCTTTAGACTTATAGCGCGTCTGTATTGCGCCGACGGTGACGCCCGCTCCCTCTGCAATCTTCCGCAGCGACGCACCGTTGTAGCCCCTGGCGGAAAACTCCTTCATTGCGGCGGCAGTGATCTTATCGTCCAGAGAATGATCTTTCAGCGCCATCAGCTCACCTCACTTATAATTACACTGTAATCGATTACGCTGTAATTATAAAATTGCGGACTGCTCATGTCAATACCTGTCCGAAAATAATGTGCCCACCATGGCTCCCCTTGTTTCTTAGTAAGCACTGGATGAATGCGTTGAATGGCTGAGCGAGAAAATTTTTTGTCTGGCAAAATGAGCTTTTTGTAGGAATACTTTGTGTATTTCAAGAAAAGCTCATGAAGTCAGGCGAATAAATTTGCCGCTCAGCCTCCGACAGTCATTTATTCAGTGCTTACTCAGGGAGCTGGCGCGCAAGCGCCTGAGGGGATAAAGCCCAGAACTGATGCCGAAGCCAAACGGAAAACGCGCCCGTGTGCATTATGCACACGGGCTATACATATTTACTTCGCTTCGATTATCGTGATGCGCCCGTCGCCGTAGGGATCGGAATAATCCTTACCGACGCTGCCGCCGAGCTTATCGACGATGTAGTTTATCAGCACCTGATTGTCGAGCATCACGCAGTCCTGCGTGAGCTTGCAGTCCTTGAACATCGTGTAGCCGTCGCCGCCGTTTTTCAGCAGATAGTCATGGCAGGCGAGGGTGTAGGTCTGCTCCGGGTCGAGCTCCTTGTCACCGATCTTGACATCCTTGACGCGGCGGTCGCCGTCGACGCTGAGGAACAGGCCGTCCTTGTCGCGCTTGACCGTGGATTCAACGTTCAGGTCTATCGTGAAGCTCATGCCGGACACCTGCAAGAATCCGCCGCTCTCGCCGGGGAGCGCGGACGCGCCCAGCTCAAGCGCGTCGAGTATCTGCTGCCCCGTGCACTCGACCACGCACATGGAGTTGCCGAAGGGGTGCACCGCTATGATATCGCCGTAGGTGATGTCCCCGGCCTTGATGTCGCTGCGGATGCCGCCGCCGTTGACAATGGCAACGTCAGCGTCGGACATGACCCTGTATGCGTCGGCGCAGAGGTCGCCGAGGTTAGTCTCGGTAACTCGGATAAGGCGCTCTTCGGGGTTCTTCGGGTCATATACGGCGAGGTCAACGTCAGTGTGTGCGACGACCTCGTTCACGAGCTCGTCAAACTCTTCCTGAATGTCAGCGATGTATTCGCCTATGCCGTCGTCATTGAGAAGCTCAACATCGAGCTTGCCGTCAGCGAAGATCGTCAGGCAGCCGATGTTCTCAAGCTTTGTGCCGGTGGAGGAGAGAATGACTTCCTTGCCGTCCTTGTTCTTCACAAGCTCTTTTTCGATGACGGAGTGGGAGTGCCCGTCGAGCATAGCGTCAATGCCGGTGGTGTTGTTTATGACATCGGAAGAAGTCCAAGGCTCGCAGTCCTTCTCTATTCCGAGGTGCGCCAGCGCTATGACGTAGTCTGCCCCGGCCTTGCGCGCGGCGTCAACTGCCGACTGTACGGTTGAATACACCAGCTCGCCCGTCTCATCCTGACAGAAGGAGAATATCCATTCGCCCTTCTCGTTCTGGAAGTACGCGGGAGTTGAAGAGGTTATGGTCTTGGGTGTCGTGACGCCGACGAAGGCGATCTTCACGCCGTGGACGTTCTGCATCGAGTATGCGTCAAGCACGGTCTCGCCGTTCTTGTCCATGAAATTCGCGCTGACATACGGGAAGTCGGCAAGGCGGGTGAGCTTCTTGAACTGCTCCATGCCGTAGTCAAACTCATGGTTTCCGATCGTGGCCACATCGTAGCCAAGCTCGTTCATTATCTTGATGATGTACTCGCCCTTGGAGAGCGTGCCTATCGCGTCGCCCTGAACGGCATCGCCTACGTCGACGAGCAGTACCTCCTTGCCCATCTCCTCCAGCGTCTCCTTCGCGAGGGCGACTGACTGGTAGCCGAGGTTCTTATCAACGGCGCAGTGGACGTCATTGGTGAAGAGTACCGCAATTTCAGTGCCGCTGTTTTTTGCAGAGTCCGCGTATGCCGAGACCGGCACGAGTGCGAGGATCATCAGCAGCGTGAGCAGCAGCGCAAAAAATTTTCTGTTCATCTTTTTGCCTCCTTAATCATTTATCAGCCGGATCGCTGAAGCTGCTTATACTCTACCATAGAGCCGCGAAAATTTCAATGGCATAGAAGAGCGCCTGCTGTCGGGAAATACTGAAGAGTATCCGTTTCAAAAAAAGCCGATTAAACTTTACATTTTGCGCGTAAGCGGATATAATATACTACATATTGCCAATTATATAAGGATGAGGAATATGCCGGATTACAGAGAAGAGATAGAACGCCGCAGGACGTTCGCTATAATATCCCACCCGGATGCGGGTAAAACAACGCTTACCGAGAAGCTGCTGCTTTACGGCGGGGCGATACAGATGGCAGGCTCTGTCAAGGGCAAGGCCACGGCGCGCCATGCCGTCTCCGACTGGATGGAGCTTGAGAAGCAGCGCGGTATCTCCATCACCTCCTCGGTCATGCAGTTCGAGTACGAGGGTTACTGCATCAATATCCTTGACACCCCCGGCCATCAGGACTTCTCCGAGGATACCTACCGTACCCTCATGGCTGCGGACTCTGCCGTCATGGTCATTGACGCGGCCAAGGGCATTGAGCCGCAGACGCGCAAGCTTTTCAAGATCTGCGCTATGCGCCATGTCCCTATCTTTACCTTTATAAATAAGCTCGACCGCGAGGCGCGCAGCCCCTATGAGCTTATGGAGGAGCTGGAGAACGAGTTCAGGATCGGCACCTATCCAATGAACTGGCCCATCGGCTGCGGCCGTGAGTTCAAGGGCGTGTACGACCGCGAGAAGAAGGAGATACTCGCCTTTAACGAGTTCCACCGCGGTCAGGATAAGATCAAGGCCATCGAGTGCCGTCTGGACGAGACGGAGAAGCTCGACTCGCTCATCGGCGCAAAGCTGCGCCAGACGCTGTCGGACGATATAGAGCTGCTCGACGGCGCGGGCTATGACTTTGATATTGATGAAGTCCGCGCAGGCCGTCTCAGCCC
Source organism: uncultured Oscillospiraceae bacterium (assembly GCA_934591725.1). Lineage (GTDB taxonomy): Bacteria > Bacillota > Clostridia > Oscillospirales > Oscillospiraceae > Limivicinus. Next base: position 3,117 of record CAKTPR010000100.1, on the reverse strand, counting down.
CGTGTTTTTCGGCTCGGCTCTCAATAACTTCGGCGTTGAGCCTTTCCTTGAGAGCTTCCTTAAAATGACCATGCCGCCCCTGCCGAGAAAGTCGGGGGAGGATATCGTCGAGCCGACGGACAGCCGCTTCTCCGCCTTCGTGTTCAAGATACAGGCGAACATGAACAAGGCGCACCGCGACCGTATCGCTTTCATGCGCATCTGCTCAGGCCGCTTCCAGCGCGATAAGGAGTATTTCCACGTGCAGGGCGGCAAGACGCTGCGCCTTGCGCAGCCGCAGCAGCTCATGGCGCAGGAGCGCGCGATAATCGACGAGGCCTATGCCGGGGACATCATCGGTGTGTTCGATCCCGGCATCTTCTCCATCGGGGACACTATCTGTGAAACCGGCATGGGCGTGAAATTTGAGGGCATCCCGACCTTCGCGCCGGAGCACTTCGCCTCCGTCGAGCGTATCGACACCATGAAGCGCAAGCAGTTTGAAAAGGGCATCACGCAGATCGCACAGGAGGGTGCGATACAGATCTTCCACGAGCCGTATACCGGCGTCGAGGAGGTCATCGTCGGCGTCGTCGGCGTGCTGCAATTCGAGGTTCTTGAATACCGCCTCAAGACCGAGTACGGCGTGGATATCCGCCGCCGGTCTATGCCCTATGAGTTTGTCCGCTGGGTCGAGAACGAGGATATCAACATCGCAAACCTCAACCTCACGAGCGACACCAAATGGGTGCAGGACTTCAAGGGCAATAACCTTCTGCTCTTCACCTCAGAATGGTGCATCAACTGGGCCTTGCAGAAGAACGAGGGCCTGAGCCTCAGAGAATTTAACAAAGACTGAAGGAGCGACTATCATGGACGAAAAGAAGCTTGTCATTGACATTTTCAGAACCAAGCCAGCCGACGAATTCACCAAGGCTATTGCCGACCCCGACGGTAAGCTTGAGACCGGCAGTGCCGCGGCGGACGCAGCGGCAATCGCGGCGGCGCTCATCTGCCGTGCGGCGAAGCTCACGGCAAAGACCGTTGAGAACAACGACCGCGTCGACTACATTGCCCGCAACAGCGACATTATCCGCGGCTACATGGTTCACCTCATTGACGAGGATGTGAAGTGCCGCGGCCCGCTGCGCATGGCAAAGAAGGAGGGCGACGCCCGCAAGATCGAGGCCTGCCGCCAGACCGCACTCAGCATCTGCACCGAGATCATCAACATGATGAGCCAGCTCATCGACATGGCAAAGGAGCTCTCCGCGATATGCCCGGCGGATGCGCTGTGCTATGCCGCCGAGGGTACGGAGCTTGCCCTTGCCGCGGTGAAGATCACGCGGATGTATATCGTCTCCGTCGCGTCCCAGTCCCCGGATGAGACCTACCGCTACGTGACGCGCCGCGAGAATGAGCTTACGCTCGAAGCCTGCTCCGCTGCGGCAGCCGAGGTCACGGCAAAGGCTGAGGAGAGTTTGCAGACAGTACATGATTAAGCTGTCATAATTTGCTATAATGAGTCAAAGGAGCGGTGGAGACATGGAAGATAAAATAGCCCTGCTGCGCGACATGGTCGCGCAGAGCGATAATATCGTTTTCTTCGGCGGCGCTGGCGTCAGCACCGAGAGCGGCATACCCGATTTCAGGAGCGTCGACGGCCTGTATAACCAGAAGTGGAAATACCCGCCTGAGACTATTCTGAGCCGCAGCTTCTTTGACAGGAACCCTGAGGAATATTACCGCTTCCACCGTGAGAAGCTCGTTGTCGACGGCGTGAAGCCGAACCGCGTCCACCTCCGCCTTGCAGAGCTTGAGCGCGAGGGAAAGCTGCGTGCAGTCGTCACGCAGAATATCGACGGGCTGCATCAGGCCGCCGGGAGCAAAAACGTTCTTGAACTGCACGGCAGCATCCTGCGCGCCTACTGCTCCCGCTGCCGTAAGCCGTACCCTGCGGACGTCATCAACAAGGGCACGGGTGTGCCGCGCTGTGACTGCGGCGGCGTCATCCGCCCGGATATCGTCCTCTATGAGGAGCAGCTGGATGAGGACGTTCTGCGCAGGTCTATCGACTATATCCGCAATGCGGATGTGCTCATCGTCGGCGGCACGTCTCTGAACGTCTACCCTGCGGCGGGGCTCATCAATTATTACCGCGGCAATAAGCTTGTGCTCGTCAACCTGAGCGCAACGCCTTATGACGACGAAGCCGACCTTGTCATCCATGAGAAGCTCGGCGAAGTGTTCAGCCGCGTCTGAGGGAAAGAAATGGGTAAAGGAAAGCTTATCGTTCTCGAAGGCATCGACGGCAGCGGCAAATCAACGCAGTACCGCCGCCTGTGCCAGAGAATGGAAAATGATAAAATAGACTATAATCACATTGTGTTCCCGCGCTACGATAAGGAGAGCAGCGCACTGCTGCGCCTGTACCTCGGCGGCGCTTTCGGCACCGATCCCGGCGATGTCAACGCCTATACCGCGTCGACCTTTTACGCCGTCGACCGCTTTGCCTCCTACCGTGACGATTGGGGCAGGATATATGAAAACGGCGGGCTCATCCTGTCCGACCGGTACACGACCTCCAACGCCGTGCATCAGGGCTGCAAGCTCCCGGATGATGAGCTTCCGGATTTCTTCAACTGGCTTGCCGACCTTGAATATGTAAAGATGGGGCTGCCGCGCCCCGACCTCGTCATTTACCTTGACGTGGATATTGAGACCGCCACCCGCCGCATGCGCCGGCGCGAGGCCAAGAACAACACTCAGGCCGACATACACGAGAAGGATACCGCCTATCTCGAACGCTGCCTGCGCACCGCGGGCATGGCGGCCGAGCACTATGGCTGGGTGCGCATCCCGTATATGAAGGACGGGGTCGAGCGCGAAGCGGACGAGAAGAACGCCGAGATATACTCAGTAGTCCTTAAGGCGCTGGGGAAATAACAGAAAATAATAAAAGGGGGCGCGAAGCCCCCCCTTAGAGTGCGTGCTTTCAGCAGCCGCAGCCGCAGCTGTTGTTATTGCTGCATCCACAGTCGTTATTGCAGCCGCAGCCGTTCCCGCCGTAGCCGAAGAGTATGATGATAAGGATAATGAGCCAGAGGCCGCTGTTATTGTTGCATCCACAGAACATAG
>CAKTPR010000099.1 GCA_934591725.1 uncultured Oscillospiraceae bacterium | reverse complement strand
CCTGACAACGTCAGAAGAAGCTTGCACCGTTCCGCTTCTGCCTTGCGGCAAAAGCTGCACTAAGCAATCTCCTTCTTTCTTTTCCATGCAAACCCGCTTCGCTGAGCTTTGCATGGAGTGCGCAAGGTGCTTTTTGTCCTTTTCGTCTTGATGGGTTACGACACATCTGCGACTCAAAAACCAAAAATCACACAAAAATCCATCACTGTCAGGTGCAAGCAGTTTTGCCGGAGCAGAAAAGCGTTCAGGCAATGAAAAGCCCGCAGGCAATACTTTGTGTATTGGCAAGGGCTTTGAGGCGGCATGGACGTTTTTCTGCCCGTCAAAACCGTGTGTGTCCTTGCCAGCTGATGGTGAATCTTTTGAAAAAAAGTTTAATTTTCATTTAAGCTTAGCATCAGTTGGCAAGAGAGAGAGGTCCCCGTTTTGAAAACCAGAGTAATTTCCGCCGTCGTCCTGCTGACCATCACCTTTACCTGCGTGCTGGTCTCCCCTGTCACCCGCGTTCTGTTCTTTGCCGCCGCTGCGGCGCTGTGCGCATACGAGTTCAGCAAGAATGTTGAGAAGCTCGAAGCGCGCTGCACACTGTGGGTGATGTTCGTGTACATCGCATTCCAGGCGGCGCTTGTAATATTGCAGGATGTGTATGCGGTGTTTGACACCGGCATGCTCGCGTACAGCGCGCTGTTTGTGTTCTGCATATATCTGGCTCTCTTCTCCGGCGTGATACACAAAGAGGTCTCCGGTAAAGGCGCGCTCTTCACTCTCGCGGGGCTCACCTATCCCTGCGTTCTGTTCGGGACGATAATGGTGATAAGCGTGAGCCGGATATGGGCGTTCACGCTCATCCTCGCGTGTCTGTCGACCTGGGTGTGCGACAGCTTCGCAATGTTCGGCGGCAAGTGGTTCGGCAAGCACAAGGTCGCTCCGCTCGTGAGTCCGAACAAGACCGTTGAGGGCTGCATCACTGGCGCGGTCTCGTCGTTGTTCGTCGGGCTTATAGTTTATTTCATTTTCAGGGATCAGCATACGCTGTCTGTATGGCTGTGCATGGGCACGGCATTTCTCGCCTCGACCATGGGGCAGATCGGCGACCTTGCGGAGTCGCTGCTCAAGCGCATGATCGGCGTGAAGGATTTCAGCAATCTCATCCCCGGTCACGGCGGTATGTTCGACCGTGCGGACAGTCTGCTTTTCTCAATACCCACAGCATATCTGTGCCTGCTTCTGGCTAATATCTGAGGACGTTTTCAAGGAGTAATCATGGAAAAGGAAATTCTGAATTGTAAGGAGAAGTATCCCAAGCGCGCGCTGCTGATAATCAACCCTGTATCCGGGAAAAAGCTGGTCATCCGCTATATCCCTGATATCATCCGCCGGCTCATGGACAGCGGCTATCTTGTCACGACGGCTGTCACCTCCTGCCGCGGCGAGGCTACGGATATAGCTGCACAGCTCGGCGCAGACTACGATCTTGTCTGCTGCACCGGCGGGGACGGCACGCTCAACGAGGTCATATCCGGGCTTGCCTCAAGCGACACGGAGGTAGCCCTCGGCTACATTCCCTGCGGCAGTACGAACGACTTTGCCGCTTCACACGGGCTGTCGATAGACATCCCGACGGCTGCCGCAAACATCGCGAAAAAGGAAGTCCGTCAGCTCGATATCGGCTGCTTTGAGGACAGCTTCTTCAGCTATGTCGCCGCTTTCGGCGCGTTCTCGTGGCTGAGCTATACGACCGACCAGAACATGAAGAATATGCTCGGCCACACGGCGTATATCCTCGACGCGATAAAGGACGTATATAAGATAAAGCCCATCCACCTCAAGCTCTCGGCAAACGGCGTTGACTACGAGGACGATTATATATTCGGCGCGGTGTGCAATTCCACCTCCATCGCAGGGACTATCACACTCCCATCCGACATCGTTGACACGGACGACGGCAAGCTTGAGGTCATACTTATAAAGATGCCGAAGACCATATTTGAGCTTGACATGGTGATCCGCTGCATACTCTCGCAGGATTACTCCTGCCCGCTTATAGATTTCTTCCAGACCGACCATATCGAGATCACAAATCCCCACGGGCTTGAATGGGCGCTGGACGGCGAGTGCAAGGTCGCATACGACAAGGTACACATCAATGTGAAGCGCAGCTTCCTAAAGCTGAAGGGCTGAATCTGCTCCCCTCCGGACATTGTTCCGGAGGGATGCTTTTCTTTATTGCAAGCAGGCTCCGGCAGTGATATAATCTTGCTTCGGCTGCAATACCTTTTATTTCATTGAAAGGGTTTTGAAATGAGAAAGAAATCGACCGCACTCAATATTGAGTACTCCTTTGTTCAGGCCTTTTTCTGGATGGGCTTCTGCGTATGCTCGGCTTATGCCGCCGTTTTTCTCCAAGGCCGCGGCTACAGCAACTCCGAGCTCGGTCTTATTATCTCGCTCGGCAGCATCGCGGCATTCATCATCTCCCCGTCACTTGCCTCGAAGCTTGACAGGTCAAAGGAGAGCGCTCTGTTCGTCTCCCTCTGGGTCATAATAGCAGTGCAGCTGCTGTCGCTCATCGGCTTCCTGCTGGTGTCCGGCAAAGGCATTGCGGTGTCGGTGATGTACTGCGTATACCTTACGACAACGATAATCGCAAACCCGATACAGACTCAGCTGTGCTTTCTTATGAGCGGCTGGGGTGGGGATGTGAACTACGGCGCGGCACGCGGAATGGGTTCGCTTGCATATGCGCTCACGTCCATGTTCGTCGGCGCGCGCATCGCAAAGCTCGGCACCGGTGTGCTGACGATCGCGGCGCTCGTGATCCTCGCGTGTCAGGCGGCGATACTGCTGCGCATCAGCCTTGAATTCGTCCGGCTCGGAAAGCCTTCCGTCCGATCCGGCTCCGCTGAAAAGACCGGCGGCCAGGGGCTTTGGGAATTCATGCGGTCAAACGTCCGCTTCTGCATAATGCTGCTGGGCGTGGCGGTGCTGTTTTTCACGCACAACCTGATAACGAACTTCATGATAAACATCGTGCGCAACGTCGGCGGTGATTCCTCTGATATGGGCAGCATCAACGGCGTGATGGCGCTGCTGGAGATCCCGGTCATGCTGATGTATGAAAGGATCACACGGCGCGTCAGGTGCTCAGCAACAGTGCGCTTCGCGGCGGTGATGTTCGTGCTGCGCGCTCTGGCCATCGCGCTCTCGCCGGGCATACCGGGACTGTATGCAGCGCAGATATTGCAGGCTGGCTCTTTCGCGCTCATCACTCCGGCGCTCGTGCAGTACGTCAGCCTGACGATACGCCCGGAGGATTCGGCAAAGGGGCAGTCGCTCTCTTACAGCATGTCGACCCTCGGCTCCATCTTTGCGGGACTCTTCGGCGGGATCATGTATGACAGTCTCTCTGTGCGCACTACCCTGCTTATCGGCTCTGCCGTGTGTCTCGCGGGCGCGGCGCTGTGCATCGCGTTCGTTGAAAAGACGCGTGACTGTGCGAAAGCGGAATAAAGGATACATAAAAAACCGGTCTCGGAAAAATCCGAGACCGGTTTTTTATGTAGGTATCAATCCTTCTGAGTGAAGACCCACTCACGCTGGATGCCGTAGCTGATGAAGAAAAGGCCGGTATCGACCGCAAACTTGACAAGCGTCGCAAGGATCGGCACGCTGTTTGCAAGCAGGTGATTTATCAGCGTCACGAGCCCAGCGGAGACGAGCATCTGCGGTATACAGAGGCAATAATACCTCACAAGGGCACGCTTATAATGCTTCCTGTTCTCGAACACGACAGCGTTATTGGCGCTGAAGTTTGCAAACGACGAGCAGGTGCGCGCAACTGCCGTGGAGACGAGCTCACGGTATGCGCCAAGCCCCGCGCCGAAAAGCTTCATGACCAGATAGAACACGCCAAGGTCGATAAGCGTCGAGCCCATGGAGCTGAGCAGGAACTTGAACATGACCTTGAAGATACGCCATGAGTCCTTTACAGCGTCATAGTGGGAGCTGTAATCCTCCGGGTCATAGACCGTGGTGATAGGCTGCTCGATGAAGCCAATGCCCATACGCTTCATATTGAGAAGCATATTCGTCTCATATTCAAAGCGCTCTCCGGAAATTTCGCAGAAGCGCCTGAGATACTTCGCGGGGATGGCGCGCAGACCGGTCTGCGTGTCAGACAGCTTTATGCCGTAGCACAGGCGGAACAGGCGCGAGGTCGTCTTGTTCCCGGCGACGCTTCTCGGCGGGATGCCCGGCTGATTGAAATCACGGCAGCCGAGCACGACCTTATCCGGATTTTCCAGCATCTTCTCGCCGCAGGCAATGATATCCTGCGTGAGGTGCTGCCCGTCGCCGTCGATGGTTATGACGCCCTTGACCTCCGGCAGCTTCTCCGCGACATAGGCAAAGCCCGTTTTCAGGCCGCGCCCCTTCCCGCGGTTGACCTCATGTGTCAGCACCGTGCACTGTTCATGTGCTGCTGCCTCCTCGAACCAGTGCAGATGCTCCGCATCGCTGCCGTCGTTGACAATGACAATATGCTCGAAGCCGCTTCCTATAAGCTCCTCAACGACGCCTTTGAATTTTTCATTCGGGTTGAGCGACGGCAAAATGATCGCCACGCACTTCAGACAATCGATTTTTTCTGACATATCCGTTCATCCGCCAGGGACGCGGATCCACCTGTCTTTCTTAATAAAGTTCCAGAGAAATTGCCCTGATATCGTCGTTTGTATCGACAACGATGACCCTCATGTTGCTGGTATCCACGACCTCGCCCTTGCCGGGAACAAAGGTCGTAGCCTCGGCGGTAATATCGCAGATATAGAAACCGTCGCCAATTGCGGTTGCGTTATTCAGAACTGTGGAGTCTACGCGCACCGAAGAGGTATGCGCCCAGCTCAAGCCGTCCATCGCTTCCTTCATACGTGTGTCAAGGTCGGCGCCGAGCTTCAGGTACGGCATAAGACGCTGGTAGCCATAGTTCGGATCGACCGCACCGGAGGTGTATGTCAGATAGCGGTCAACGAAGGCGGCCGCAAACTCACTCAGGCGCGCAAGCTCGCTTTCATCGCAGGGCTTGATAAACTGGGAATCATCCTTATTCGGATCGATCACAAAGTCGTTGCCGTTCTCATCCTTGATGGTGGGTTCAAGCTTGCCGATGCAGTGGTCAAACCTGTATCTGACCTTGGTAGGCAGTCCCTCAAACTCATCATAGTAGTCTTTCAACACGTCATAGTGGATGTTATCCTCGATGATATATTCATCGCCAAGCTCAACTCCATTGAGCCAGACGGAGAAGGTTCTCGGAACAACTGCTTCGACAGAGCTGTACAGGCCGGTGAAGTCAAACTCCTCCTTATACAGCTTCCACGGCAGCATACCGAATTCGACCTTGTCCTTATAGCTTTCATCCTCAACAAGACTGACAACGCCAAAGGGACTGCCGTTGCACTTGAGGGTGTAGGTCACGACAGTGCCGGATTCAGAGCTGCCTTTTCTGGTATAGGTGACGCCGGTTTTGAGCATATCCTTGACATACGCAGCGACCTCATCATCCGACTGCACCTCATGCGGCATGGAGGCGATGGTGTCGGCAATGCCGGCACCCCAAAGCTTATCGTTAAGCTCGGCGACATACTGATCCATCGTACCCGTCGGCTGCGCTGCCTCATATTCCTCAGCGTATTTCCACACCTTGGTAAGGCCGTAGGTGGCAGCGGCGATCAGAACGACCGCATATATACCCATGCATATCCAATATACATGGGAGTTCTTTTTCTTTTTTCTGGCCATCTGACTCACCTCGCCATCACTTGAACATGAACGCATTGGGCAGCGGACGCGGCTGGCCGTTCTCGGCAGAACAGCTGTTGACATACTGCCCCTCGTAGTACATGACCGTGGAGGAGCCGCCGTCCATATTGCAGGCATTGACTGCGCCGTAGTCCATAAGGATATCGATAACATCCTGATACTTTGCGCCTATGCTGTGCAGCTGGCGGCCGTCAATAACGAGCATGATGACTGCGCCGTCGGCACGCTGGGCGATGGCGGTTCTCGGATTGACGCCGCTCGTAAGATACTCAGAGGGAGTCGGCTCACCGTTGGAAATAAGAACGGGGCCGAAGGACACGCCGTTGACGATACCGGTAGCAATAACATCGTCATACTCAAAATATCCGACATGGAGGATGCCCTCTTTGTCGAACCCGGCAAAGCCGTTGAGAGAACCGTCTCCGCCGTTATAGATCTCGCCGTTGATGACGGTAATGCCCTCAGGAATGCCGCCGAAGCCGCCGCCGCCGTCGTCCTTGAAGCCGCCGGCATTGATGCCGCCGTCGGCGCCGTATTTCTTAACAAGCTCCTCAAGCGTAAGACCCATACCGCCGTAGCTGTCAGGCATACCGACAAAAACGCGTGACGGATCAAGAACGGTTATCATATACCCGATAAAGCCGTTTCCCTTGATGCCGGTAAAAATGATGCCGTCCCCATCGTCATCGACAAGGCCGTAAGCGTCTTTGCCGTCATCGGTCCTTGCGGCTTCTCCTGCCTGAATGGTGATGAGCGAGGTATCGGTAGTGATATCCTTATCCATCTCCTTGACGCTTCTTATCTCCTTTAGCTCATCTGCGGTGAGAAAGATCTGAGGGATGAACTTGAAGCGGCGAGTTTCATCCATGGTGCTGATGAAAATATCACGCAGCGCGGGCGACGGGCCCTTGACGATTATATACTCAAGCGTAAGGCAGGCACAGCCGATAATGATGCCGGAGATAATAATGAAGCCGGCAATCCTGTCCCAGACGCGCTGGCGCTTTCTGCGCCTGAGCTTTTTCTCGCGGAGCGCTTCAGCCTCTGCGGCTTCGTCATAGGTCTCATCCATATCTATTTTATTGTTTATTTCGGTTTCACTGATTCTTTTCTTCACTGTTACACCTTCGCAGTTCTAGATGATAAGCGCACAGGTTCACTGGCGGATGCGGACACAATGATCCAAATTACCAGAGTATTTTACCATAAGGCAGTCAAGCTTACAAGCAATATTTAGCTTATTTAATAAAATTGTAAATGTTTACATAAATCCGTCTCAAACGGTGGTGAAAAAGCGCCCCCGTTCAGATGAACGGGGGCGCGGGTTTGCTTTGGGTTATCGAGAATTACTCGTTGATGCCGATGACAACACCGGAACCGACGGTACGGCCGCCTTCACGGATAGCGAAGCGGAGGCCCTGCTCGATAGCGATCGGGGTGATCAGCTCAACGTCCATGTCGACGTTGTCGCCGGGCATGCACATCTCAACGCCTTCGGGCAGAGAGATAACGCCGGTAACGTCGGTGGTACGGAAGTAGAACTGAGGACGATAGTTGTTGAAGAACGGGGTGTGACGGCCGCCCTCTTCCTTGGACAGGACGTAGACCTGACCCTTGAACTTGGTGTGGGGGTGGATGGACTTGGGTGCAGCCAGAACCTGACCACGCTCAACAGCCTTCTTGTCGATACCGCGGAGCAGGCAGCCGACGTTGTCGCCAGCCTCTGCGTACTCGAGGGTCTTGTGGAACATCT
>CAKTPR010000098.1 GCA_934591725.1 uncultured Oscillospiraceae bacterium | reverse complement strand
GGCCCGTGGTACTGCCCGACCATGACCATATCGACAAGGCCGAACACGCTGCCCATGAACGCACTGCCGAATGCGGCGGCTAGATATTTCAGATAGATTTTACTGAGCTTGTCGTTTATAAGATCCATGCTATGACCTCCATGAGTGACTGAATCGGGACGTAAATTGTCCGGCATACGCCGCAGCCGTATTGCGTATTACCGCCATAAAAAGAACCGGACAAGAAGCGGGCGTTTCAGCCTGCCACCTTATCCGGCTCGTCGTTTCCACATATGAATGGCTTGCCCTCCGAGTGAGCGAGAGGGATGATACCACAGTCGTGCGGATAAATCAAGCGACAGATAAAGAAAAGAGTATAAATTTTTTCCAAAAACTTTGAAAAATTGTACTCAAGCCCTTGCAATCCGGGAACAATTCTGGTATCATATCAGAGCATTTCGCACGGGAATGGACTTTCCCCCATGTGGCCTTGTGTTCAGGGCTTGGTGGAGGGGTTGAAGTTCCCGGAGGAAAATAACAAATTACGGAGGAAAAGAAATGTCAGTAGTATCCATGAAGCAGCTGCTGGAAGCCGGTGTCCACTTCGGTCACCAGACCCGCCGCTGGAACCCCAAAATGGCCGAATATATTTACTGTGAGCGTAACGGTATCTATATAATCGACCTTCAGAAGACCGTCAAGAAGCTCGAAGAGGCTTACGACTTCGTGCGTGATCTCGCCGCAAACGGCCAGACCATTCTCTTTGTCGGCACCAAGAAGCAGGCTGCGGACGCAGTCAAGGAAGAGGCTGCACGCGTCGGTATGTACTACGTCAACGCTCGTTGGCTCGGCGGCATGCTCACCAACTTCAAGACCATGCGCACCCGCGTCGACCGCCTTGCTCAGCTCAAGAAGATGCAGGAAGACGGCACCTTCGATATGCTGCCCAAGAAGGAAGTCATGAAGCACCTCGGCGAGATGGAAAAGCTCGAAAAGTACCTCGGCGGCGTCAAGGACATGAAGAAGCTCCCCGGCGCACTGTTCGTCGTTGACCCCCGCAAGGAGCACAACGCCATTGCCGAAGCACGCAAGCTGCACATCCCCATCGTCGCTATCGTCGACACCAACTGCGACCCCGATGAGGTCGATTACGTTATCCCCGCAAACGATGACGCTATCCGCGCCATCCGCCTGATCTCCGCCACCATGGCCAACGCCGTTCAGGAAGGCCGCCAGGGCGCAGACGCAGAGGTCGAGGAAGCTCCCGCAGAGGCAGCTGTAGAAGCAGCAGAGGAATAATAAATAAACGCAGGGGCGACAGGCAGACTCCAACAGACCGCCTTTTGCCCCTTTTTCTAAATCAAAACAGGAGGATAAATTATTATGGCATTTACCGCTCAGGATGTTAAAACTCTCCGCGAGATGACCAACGTCGGCATGATGGACTGCAAGAAGGCTCTCACCGAGACCGACGGCGATATGGATAAGGCAGTCGAATGGCTGCGTGAGAAGGGCCTTGCAAAGGCCGCAAAGAAGGCCGGCCGCATCGCTGCCGAAGGTATGGCTTATGCAGACGTCTGCCCCAAGTGCGGCGTCGGCGCTGTCGTCGAAGTCAACTGCGAGACCGACTTCTGCGCAAAGAGCGAGCCGTTCGTCAACTTCGTCAAGGACATCTGCCATGTCGTCATCAATGACAACCCCGCAGACGTCGCAGCTCTCCTCAACTGCAAGTACCCCAACTCCGACCTGACCGTCGCCGAGACTCTGCCTGAGAAGGTCATGTCCATCGGTGAGAATCTCCAGATCCGCCGCTTCGTCCGCTATGCCGAGAACACCAGCGTCGCTTACGTTCACGCAGGCGGCAAGATCGGTGTGCTCGTGAACCTCGCTGTCGAGGGCGGCATTGACGCCACCGCTATCGGCAAGGACGTTGCAATGCAGATCGCAGCTCTGAATCCCCGCTTCTGGGACAAGAGCGACGTCACCGAGGACGTGCTCGCAGAGGAGAAGAAGATTGCTCTCGCGCTCATGGATCAGGATCCGAAGATGGCTTCCAAGCCCCAGCAGGTCAAGGAAAAGATCGTCATGGGCAAGATGAACAAGTTCTACGAAGAGAACTGCCTGCTCCAGCAGGAGTTCGTCAAGGACGGCTCCATGACCGTCGAGAAGTATATCGCCAGCGCCGCAAAGGCTCTGGGCGGCTCCGTCAAGTTTGTTGATGCAGTCCGTTTCGCCAAGGGCGAGGGCATTGAGAAGAAGGAAGAGGACTTCGCAGCAGAGGTCGCAGCCCAGATGAACATGGGCAAGTAAGCCTTCACAGCAGCATAATACTTCAGCGTCCGCCGAGAGATCGGCGGACGCTTTTTCTTGAAAATTCATGTGGAATATGAGATAATATTTTTACCATCAATTGACAAGAGCACACACGCCTGACAGCGTGTCTTTCCGGTGCTTTTTGTCCTTTTCGCCTTGACGGGCGTCAGCCCGTCTGCGTCTCAAAAACCAAAAATCACACAAAAATCCATCACTGTCAGGTGCATGCAGTTTTGCCGGAGCAGAAATGCGTTCAGGCAATGAAAAGCCCGCGGGCAATACTTTGTGTATTGGCAAGGACTTTGAAGCAGCATGGGCGTATTTCTGCCCGTCAAAACCGTGTGTGTCCTTGTCAATTGATGGTATTATTTGCTGTCAAAACGGGGAACGGTAGTATGGATAAGAACAAATATTCATCTTCAAAGCGGGATCTCCTCTTAGCGCTTGGGATCAATGCGGTGCTGCTGGGCATATTTCTCTGTCTGTTCTCGCCGTACTATGACACGAATGACGATTGGCTGCTGAGCAATTTTGTGAACGGCTCCATGTCCGAAAAGAGCGCGCGAATGGTTTATATAAACGTGATCATCGGCGCGCTGCTGAAGGGTCTGTACACACTTGTGCCGGCGGTGCCGTGGTATGCGCTGTTTCAATACGCAATTCTGTTTGCGTCGTTCACGGCGATGACATGGATACTGCTCCGGCGCTGGGAGCTTGTCCCGGCTCTGGCTCTTTCAATAGGGTTTGTTTCCATATTCGGCATGGACGCGTATATAGTAGTCCAGTATACGAAGACAACGGCAGCCGCCACGGTATCCGGCGTCATGCTGATGCTCTATTCTCTCGGCAGAGAAAAGGGAACAAAAGGCCGCAGGGCGTCAATGGCTGCCGGTATCATACTGGCACTGCTCGGCGGGATGTACAGGTACTATGAATTTCTTGCGGCGGGCGCAGTCATATGCTGGGTAATAATAGACCCGCTGACGGAGACGATCAAATGCGGCGCTGATGCAAAAAGCAGGCTTCATCGCGCCTTCGAGACGATCCGGCCTTTTATTCTCCTCCTGCTGCTCTTCGGCGCGGTCAGGGTCATAGACTCCGCTGCATATAAAGCCCCGGAGTGGGCGGACTATATTGAGTATAATAAAGCGCGCACACTGGTGATGGATCACGGTACGCCCCATTACAGTATGTATGAGGAAGGATACAAGGAGCTTGGCATAAGCGAGGACTACGTTTCCGAGATACGCGGCTGGAACTTTTACGACCCCGATAAGCTGGACACACAAACCATGTATGATATAGCCGCGCTGAGAGGTGAACGCAGGCTCATAGGCGGGGACACCGCGGTCATCGACTTCTTCCCGATATGCGTCCCGCAGCTCATACGCGATTGGTTCTTTGCAGGCTTTGTTCTCGCGGCGGCTGTGTGGCTGCTGTTCGGCAGGCATGACTTGAGCGCGGTCATCAGCATCGTTTTGTCTGCTGCCGTATGTCTGTGCCAGTTTGTGTATTTTTTCTTATCCGACAGGTGGGGCATATACCGCGTAAATTACGGGCTCATGCTCGCTCTTACGGCCGTGATATTATGGTATATTCCCGGCGGCAGGCCGCGCAGATGGCAGATAAGCACGGCAGCGATACTTGTGATTGCGGCCGCACTGCAATGCGTATACATGACAAAGTGGAAGGATGAATTCACATATTACCGCAGCAATGAAGAAGAGATATCCGATAATGCAGAAGCTGTGCAGATGCTCGCCGACGATGGGCACCTTATGATGCTGGATTCGCGCATTATAATGGGAAGAAGCTTTTTCAGCAGTCAGCCGATGTTCGGACAGGCCATTTCAGGGAGCGCGGACAGAATAGTGACGATGGGCGGCTGGCACATTACGTCGGCTGTTGTCAGTGATCTCAGCCACTACGGAGTCAGAAATCCGTATAAGGACGCGGTAAATAATCCGGAGGTCTATATGATAACAGAAGATATCGACCTGCTCCTCAGCTGCATTCGGGAATATACGCCCGATGCGGAGGCGGAGCTTATAGAGCCGCTGAGCAGTCAGACAGGGCTGCCGGTATACAGCATCACCGCGGACTGATTTTTATTGAAAGACCTTACAAGCGAAAATTCGTTTGTAAGGTCTTCTTTATTATAATTTAATTCTTGCTGAATCTTGAAAAAAATGGGGCGGTCTGTTATAATAAATTGATTAAATATACGCCATTGAGGTAGACCGTTATGGGGATGAATTCGCTCAACGATATATGGGATAAGGTCATTGAAATTCTCTCGAACCAGCTCACGCCGACCGCGATAAACACATGGTTCTCGGACTGCACCCCGGTCGATATTGAGGATTGCAGATTAGTGCTGCACACGACGACGGAGTTCAAGAGGAACATCATAAACAGCCGCTTCAGTGAGAGCATCAAGGCCGTGCTGTCGGATATCTTCGCGTGTGACTTTGACCTGCTCGTTCTCGCCGGGGATGAGGTAAACGACTTTGAGCTTAAGAAAAAGTCCGAAAACTCGCTTCCCGAAATGGACGGCTACACCTTTGACAACTTCATCGTCGGCAGCTCTAATAAATTCGCCCACGCCGCCGCGATAGCCGTCGCGGAAAACCCAGGCAAGGCCTATAACCCGCTCTTCATCTACGGCAACTCCGGCCTCGGCAAGACCCATCTGCTGCTCGCGATAGGTCAGGAGATACACTCAAGGTCGCCGGAAAAGTCCATCGCTTATATAAAGGGCGACGAGTTTACGAACCAGATGGTAAAGTCCCTAAGAGAGAACAAGGCGGAGGAGTTCCGCACAAAGTACAGGAATGTGAGCCTGTTTCTGGTGGACGATATACAGTTCATCGCCGGCAAGCAGGGGACGCAGGAGGAATTTTTCCACACCTTCAACAACATCTATGAGGCCGGAAACCAGATAGTCATCACCTCAGACCGGCCGCCGATGGAGATGGCGCAGCTCGACGACCGTCTGCGCACCCGCTTTGAGTGGGGGCTGATGGCGGATATCCAGCCGCCCGACCTTGAGACGAGGATGGCGATCACGCGCAACAAGGCGGCACAGCTCGGCCTCATTCTCTCGGACGACGCGGTCGAGTATATCGCGACGAACATAACCTCCAACATAAGGCAGCTTGAGGGCGTCATAAAGCGCCTGACGGCCTATAAGGAGATACTGGACGACGTTATAACGATAGACTCCGTCAAGCGCGCGATAAAGGACGTCATAAGGATAGGCACCTACACCCCGACGCCGGACATCATCATACGCGAAACGGCAAGGTATTACTCCCTCAAGGAGGAGGATCTGCGCGGCCAGAACCGCTCGAAGAACATGACCATGGCAAGGCAGGTGTCAATGTACCTGATGCGCTCGCTGACCGGGCTGTCACTCAAGGATATAGGTACGCATTATGAGGACAGGAACCACGCGACGGTTCTGAGCTCCATCAGGAAGGTCGAGCAGCTTCTGAAAAACGACCCGTCTATGGCCGGAACGGTCAGGGACATCACCTCGAATATCAACTCAGTCTGATCTCGGCATGAGCGGGAGTTTTCGTAAAACTGATGTTGAAAAGTTGGCAGAGGAATGTTGAAAGAAATTGTGGAGAGAGTGTGTGTTAAAAGAGAGAAAAATTTCCACAGAAAGAGGCACAGAGGAAATGCCCTGAAATCAAGGCTTTGGGTGTGTTTTCCACAATCCACAGCGCCTACTACTAAAGCTACTTAAAAAATAGATTTATTTATTGATAAAAAGGAAAATTTGTTTTCATTTGCAAGGAGGAGCCGAAATGAAATTCACATGCGAAAAATATCTGCTTCAGTCCGCGTGCACGATAGCATCGAGAGCGGCCGCAGGCAAGAGCCCCATACCGGCTCTGGAGGGACTGCTGATAAAGGCTGACGATAAGATAACGATAACAGGCTACGACCTGAAGAAGGGAATATACACCGGCATTGAGGCGGATGTGGCCGAGCGCGGCTCGATAGTCGTCGGAGCGCGGCTCTTCGGAGAGATGATACGCCGTATGCCGGACGGGATAGTTTCAGTCACGGTCGACGAGAAGGACAATGTCAACATCAAGTGCGGCAAGAGCGAGTATAACATCATCGGCATAAGCCCGGACGATTACCCCGAAATGCCAAAGTTCGACGCGGTGAATAACATCACGCTGCCGCAGAACATCCTCAAGAGCATGATAAACCAGACGATATTCGCAGTGTCGACCGACGATATAAGACCGATATACACCGGCACGCTGTTTGAGATAGACGGGGACGAGCTGACACTTGTCTCGGTCGACGGATACAGGCTCGCAAAGAGGACAGAGAAGCTGGAAAGCTCCAAGCTTGAAAACTGCAGCTTCGTCGTCCCCGGCTCGACGCTCTCGGATGTTGAAAAGATCTGCACGGATGAGGATGCGCCGGTATCCATTTCGGTCGGCGAGAAGCACATATCCTTCGCGATAGGCGACACGGTCGTCGTATCGAGAAGGCTCGAAGGCGAGTTTCTCAATTACCGCCGCTCGATACCGGAAAGCTTCAAGTACGAGCTCAAGGTCGACAGGGGTGAGCTTATGTCGGTCATCGACCGCGTGTCCCTGATCGTCAGCGAGAAGAACACGAGCCCCGTGAGGATCACCTTCAACGACGGCAGCATCGACTGCGTATGCGTGACTCCGATAGGCCGCGCGGACGACGTCTGTACCTGCGACGGAAACGGCGAGGGGCTCATGGTCGGCTTCAATGACAGGTATCTCAAGGATGCGCTCAAGGCAGCGGGCAAGGATGAGCTTTTCGTGTGCGTGAATACGGCGTCCTCCCCCTGCGTCATCAAGGCTGCGGACGGGACGGAGAACTTCACCTATATGGTGCTGCCGGTTAGGTTACACGCCTGACGTCAGAACAAACTCGCTGCATTTCGCTTCGCCCTGTCGGGCAAAGCTACATATACGCTCCTTCGTTCTTCCTTTTCGATTTGAACCCGCCTGCGGCTGGGCTTCAAATCGAGTTATTGGTGATCGATTGACGGTAATGAACTTACGTTTGTAAGGTTGGGAAAATAGAAAAATGGAAAAAATAGCTATTGATACGGAATTTATAAAGCTGGATTCGCTGCTCAAATTTGCGGCGGCAGTCGGCACCGGGGGAGAGGCGAAATTCGTCATTAATGAGGGACTTGTGTTTGTAAACGGCGAGGTCTGCACCCAGCGCGGTAAGAAGCTGCATCCCGGCGACAAGGTCGATTTTCAGGGGATGAGCTTTGAAGTGGT
>CAKTPR010000097.1 GCA_934591725.1 uncultured Oscillospiraceae bacterium | reverse complement strand
TTCTGGAACACCATGCCGACCTGACGGCGCAGCTCGTTGACGTCCGCCGAGGGGTCATAGATATCCTCGCCCTTATATTTCACGCTGCCGGTGATCTTCACGCCGGGGATAAGGTCGTTCATGCGGTTGAGCGTCTTGAGGAAGGTGGACTTGCCGCAGCCGGACGGGCCTATGAGCGCGGTTATGCTCTTTTCGGGAATGTCGATGCTGACATCGTGCAGCGCCTGATGCGTGCCGTACCAGAGGCAGAGATCGTCGGCCTTTATTATACTGTTCTTATCCTGCGTCATAAGCTCTTCTTCCTTTTGAAATATCTTTCGACCAGCGCCGCGGCAAGGTTTATCAGCAGCGTCAGTATCATGAGTATAGCGGCGATGGCGAAGGCGACTTCAAACTCGCCCTGCTCCTTCGCGTAGACATACAGCGCGACAGTCAGCGTCGCACCCGCGCCGGCAAGGCCGTCGAACAGGCCGTTGAGCGCGTGGGCAAAGCCCGCCGTGAACAGCAGCGCCGCGGACTCGCCGAGGATACGCCCGACCGAGAGGATGCAGCCGGTTATAACGCCGTCAACGCAGCCGGGGAACACGACCGTGCGTATTACGCGCCACTTGCCCGCGCCGAGACCGAACGCGCCTTCGCGGTAGCTCTGCGGGACGGTCTTCAGGCTCTCCTGCGTTGTGCGCATTATCGTCGGCAGGTTCATGATGACGAGCGTCAGCGCGCCGGCCATCAGGGAGGTCTGCATTCCGAGGAACTGGCAGAAGAACAGCATACCCACAAGGCCGTAGATTATCGACGGTATGCCCGATAGCGTCTCCGCCGCGTATTCGATAGCCGCGACGAGCTTCTTGTTCGAGGCGTACTCAGTAAGATATATCGCCGCGCCGACGCCCAAGGGCAGAACATACACGAGCGAAGCGAGGACGATATAGAGCGTGTTCAGAATATCCGGCAGGATGCCGATGGAATTTGTAAGATAGCTCGGCTTTGTCGACAGCAGCTTCCATGTCACGTTCGGCAGACCCTTATAGAGGACGTAGCCGATCATGAACAGCACCAGCGCCGCCGTGAGGAGCGCGGCAAGCGTCATAAGGGTGCGCATCGTGACGATATATGCCCGGCGCTTACCGGAGAATTTATGCTTGAGCATTCTCAGTTCCCCTCCTTATCGCGCTTGAGGAAGAAGTTGAGCGCGGCGTTTATCAGCATGATGAACAGGAACAGCACCAGCGCTATCGAGAACAACGCCTGACGCTGGAGACCGCTGGAGTAGCTCATCTCGCTTGCGACCGCCGTCGTGAGAAAGCGCACGCTCTGGAACAGCTCCGGCATGTTCGGGACGTTTCCCGACACCATCATCACCGCCATCGCCTCGCCTATCGCGCGGCCGACGCCGAGGACGACCGCCGCGGCGATGCCGCTCTTCGCCGCCGGGACGGAGACACGGAACCACGTCTCCTCGGGCGTTGCGCCGAGGGCGAGGGACGCGTCCTCATACTCGCCCGGCACGGCTTCGAGCGCCGTGACCGAGACCTTGATTATCGACGGCAGGATCATTATCGCGAGCACTATAATAGCCGCGAGCAGGCTCGCCCCGTCGGGGACATGGAATATCTTCCTTATCCCCGGCACGAGCACCAGCATACCCACAAGGCCGTAGACGACCGAGGGGATGCCCGCAAGCAGGCTGACCGCCGAGCCCATGACTGCCTTTATCCTCGGCGGCGCGGCCTTTGCAAGGTACACCGCCGTCATAAAGCCGATAGGCACGCCGAGCAGTATCGCTCCCGCCGTGCCGTAAATGCTTGTGAGAATGAACGGGAGTATGCCATAGCTCGGCTCCGCCGCGGTCGAAGCCCATTTTGTCCCGAACAGAAACGGGATGAGCCCTATCTCGCGTATCGCCGGTATTCCGGAAATGACCAGATACACCGTGATGAGCAGCACGCACCCGACCGTTATCAGGCCGAGCAGCAGGAAGACCCCGTGTATTATATTTTCAAAAGCTCTGTTGCTCTTCATCAAATTTTCTCCGATCTGCTCCCTTGGTTTATCAAAACATACCATCAATTGACAAGGACACACACGGTTTTGACGGGCAGAAAAACGCCCATGCCGCTTCAAAGCCCTTGCCAATACACAAAGTATTGCCTGCGGGCTTTTCATTGCCTGAACGCTTTTCTGCTCCGGCAAAACTGCTCGCGCCTGACAGCTTTGGATTTTCGAGTGATTTTTGGCTTTTGAGACGCAGATGTGTCGTAACCCATCAAGGCGAAAAGGACAAAAAGTGCCGAAAAGACTTGCTGTCAGGCGTATGTGCTCTTGTCAATTGATGGTACCGACTTCAATATGCTTTGATAAACCAAGGCGGTGTTTGACCGCCTTGGTTTAGTTGGAATGTTACTTTGCGACTGCTACCGCGCCTGCTGCCGCGATGAGGTCTGCTGCATCAGCGGAGGTTGCGTAATCGAAGAAAGCCTGCGCTGCTGCGCTGAGCTCTGTTCCGTCCTTGGTGACGAGGACGAACGGGCGCTGGATAACGTAGCTGCCGTCCTTGACGGTGTCCTCGGTCGGGGCGATGCCGCCGACGGTCAGAGCCTTGACGTTGTCCTTGAGAGCAGCGAGGGAAGCATAGCCGATAGCGTCAGGGTTCGTGGAGACGGTGGTGATAACGTCACCGGTGGAGGTCAGCTCCTGGCGGTACTTGCAGGAATCCTTGGTGTCGGTGATGGACTCGAAGCCGTCGCGGGTGCCGCTGCCGGCTTCACGGCCGATGAGGACGATCTCAGCGTCGCTGCCGCCGACTTCCTTCCAGTTGGTGATCTCGCCGGTGTAGATCTTTGCGATGGTCTCAACGTCGAGGTCGGAGACGGGGTTTGCGGGGTTCACGATAACGGCAATGCCGTCGAGGGCAAGGACAGTCTCCTTGAGGCCGGAGGCCTTCTCATCGTCCTTCAGTGCACGGGAGGACAGGCCGATGTCGCAGCGGCCTTCGCCGACGGCGGTGATGCCGGAGCCGGAGCCGGTCGGGTTATAGGTGAAGGTCACGCCCTTGTTCTGCTCCATGAAGGCTTCGCCCAGTGCGCCGATGACCTTCTCCATAGAGGTGGAGCCGTCGGTCGCGACGGTGCCGCTCAGCTCTGCGGGAGCTTCGGTCGCAGGGGAAGCCGCATTGTCAGCGGCGGGAGCGGTCGTGGCAGCCGGGGCGGCGGAGCTGCCGCAGCCTGCCAGAAGCGCAAGCGCAAGGACTGCAGCAAGTGCTATACTGATGATCTTTTTCATTTTTCGTTTCTCCTTTTGTTCTTCCTATCAAGAACACTCATTTCTGCTTTTTTGTAGTCTTTCACGCTACGCCCTTAATAATAGCGCCGCCACGTAAAATGAAAAATCGCGCTCATGTAAAATACATGTAAAGCGCGATAAGTACACTGTTGAAAGCCTACTAAAAACATGGTATTATAGGGGTATAAAAGAGGTGTTTTGATTTGAAAATTTCCACAAAGGGGCGCTACGCGCTGCGTATGCTTCTCGACCTCGCGGAGCATCAGAACTGCGGATACATCGCGCTCAAGGACATTGCAGAGCGTCAGGGCATATCCAAGAAATATCTGGAGCAGATCATACCGATGTATAACCGCTCAGGTATCCTGAAAACCGAGCGCGGCTCACAGGGCGGCTACCAGCTCGCCAAGGCTCCGGAGGCGCTGACGGTCGGAGAGATATTGCGCTTTACAGAGGGAGACCTCGCCCCCGTCGCCTGCGCCGGAGAGGAGACGCCGGTGTGTACGCGCAGCGCGGACTGCGCCGTGCTCCCGGTATGGCAGGGGCTGTACAAGGTGATAAACGAGTATCTTGACGGCATCACGCTGCAGGATATCATGGATCAGCACCGCGCCAATCCGGCGGACGATTACGTGATATAAGGAGCATGGCTATGGAAAGGGATCGATCATGAAAGACGTTAAAAGTATTTGCAGGATAGCATTGGTGCAGGCTGAGCCTGTGATGTTCGATAAGGCAGCGGGACTTGAGAAAGCGCTGCGGTACATTGACGAGGCCGCCGCGCAGAAGCCCGACCTCATAGTCTTCCCGGAGCTGTTCATACCCGGCTACCCCATCGGGATGAACTTCGGCTTCAGCATGGGCAAGCGCAACGCCGACGGCCGCAAGGACTGGAAGCGCTACTATGACGCGTCCATCGTCGCAGGTGAGACAGAGTTCCAGCAGCTCGCCGAGGCGGCGAAGAAAACCGGCGCGTACATCAGTCTCGGCTTTTCCGAGCGCGACGCGGTGATAGGCACGCTCTATAACAGCAACGTCATCTTTGAACCGGACGGCTCATATAAAATTCACCGCAAGCTCAAGCCCACCGGCTCCGAGCGCCTTGTCTGGGGCGACGCGAACAAGGATTATTTCCCGATAACCGAGACCCCGTGGGGGCCGGTCGGCGGCCTTATCTGCTGGGAGAGCTATATGCCGCTCGCGCGCGTGGCGCTCTACCAGAAGGGCATAACCATTTATATCTCCCCGAACACCAACGATAACCCCGAATGGCAGGCAACTATCCAGCACATCGCCATCGAGGGCAAGTGCTACTTTATTAACTCCGACATGATAGTCCGCCGCAGCTCCTACCCCGCCGATATCCACGAGCGGGAGATGGTAGAGCAGCTGCCTGAGTACGTGTGCCGCGGCGGCAGCTGCATCATCGACCCCTACGGGCACTATGTGACCCAGCCGGTCTGGGACGAGGAGACGATAATCTACGCCGACCTCGACATGAACCTCCCCGCCGCGTGCAAGATGGAGCATGACGCCGTCGGGCACTACGCGCGCCCCGACGTGCTTGAGCTGATCGTCAACGAGAAGTAAGGCAACGGGAGGACTTAAATGGCGATAACCTTGATTGCATCGCTCATCATCATGGCGGCGTATTTTCTGCTGCTGTACGGCGGAGTCGGCTTCATTCAGGATAAGAAGTTATTCTCCTCCGCGCCCAAAGAAAATCTTGACGCGATACCCGATAAGAAACCGGAGCGCTTCCCCGGCGCGCACATCGTCGGCTGGATAATATGTGTGACGGCGATACTGATGTTCATCGGCGCATTCATCCTCGCCGCGTGGGACGGCGTAAGAAACGGCTATGGTTTTTTCAAATTCTTCGCGCGCTTTCTCGCGATGCTCTATATCATGGAGATATACGATATATTCTTCTTTGACTGGTTCCTGCTGTGCCGCTCGAATTTCTTCCCGCACTTCTACCCGGAGCTCAAGGGAGTCGGCGGGCCGCATCAGTTCGGCTACAATAAAAAGACGCATATCCTGCACTTTGTGATATACATACCCGCCTGCGCCGTGCTCGCATGGATATGCACACTGCTGTGACTATGAATAACACGAAGAAAACTAACAGTACCGTCGGGATTTTATGCGCGCTCGGCGGCGAGACTCTTTTCGGTCTGAGCATCATCTTTACAAAACAAGCGTCCGAATACGCTGACGCCTTCTCCCTCTTGGGCTGGCGCTTCCTCATTGCCTTCGTCGTGATGAGCCTGTGTCTGCTGCTCGGCCTTATTAAAATCGACCTGCGCAGCAAGTCCCTGAAGCCGCTGCTGCTCGTGGCGCTGTGGAGCCCGTGCATCTATTATATTGCCGAAACTGTCGGCGTCAGGTATACGACGGCATCGGAGAGCGCGGTCTTTTTCGCCTGCATCCCCGTCGTGTCGCTTGTCGCGTCGGCGCTGCTGCTGAAGGAAAAGCCGTCCAGAACGCAGGTCGCGGGTATACTCATCACCTTTGCCGGCATACTTGTGACGGTGTTCGCCGTCAGCGCGGCGTCGAGCCTGTCTGTGCCCGGCTACGCTTTCCTGCTGCTCGCCGTGCTGTCCTACTCGCTGTACACCGTCTTTGTCGGCAAGGCGCATGGCTACACCGGCGCGGAGGTCACGTATATGATGCTGCTCGCCGGGGCGCTGCTCTTCGTCATGCTCGCCCTCGTGCGCGCCGCGCTCCGCGGAAGCGTAGCAGAGCTGATTGCGCTCCCGTTCAATGCGCCCGGTTTTCTGGCCGCCGTACTGTATCAGGGCATCGGCTGCTCCGTGCTGGCGTTTTTCCTGTCAAACGTCGCCATTTCAAAAATCGGCGTCAACCGCACGGCTTCGTTCATCGGGTTCTCGACGGTGGTATCGATCCTCGCCGGGGCGCTTTTGCTGCATGAGAGCTTTACCGCGCTTCAGACTGTCGGCGTGGCTGTGATCCTCGCCGGGGTGTATATAGCAAATATATCCCCTCACACATCAAAACGGACTGCCTCAAATTGAGACAGTCCGTTTTGATATTCTGTTATTCTCACTCCGAGAACATCGGGGTGGAGAGGTATCTCTCGCCGGTGTCCGGGAGCAGGGCGACAATGATCTTGCCCTTGTTCTCCGGGCGCTTCGCGAGCTGCGCCGCGGCAAAGACCGCCGCGCCAGAGGATATGCCGACAAGCAGCCCCTCGCGTCTGGCAAGCGCACGGCCGGTTGCAAAGGCGTCCTCGTTCTCGACCGGGATGATCTCGTCATATATCCCGGTGTTCAGCGTATCGGGGACGAAGCCCGCGCCGATGCCCTGTATCTTATGCGGCCCCGGCGTGCCCTTTGAGAGCACCGGGGAACCCGCAGGCTCGACCGCGACGACCTTGACGTTCGGGTTTTTGCTCTTCAGGTACTCGCCCACGCCGGAGAGCGTGCCGCCCGTACCGACGCCCGCAACAAAGATATCGACCTTACCGTCGGTGTCCTCCCAGATCTCCGGCCCCGTCGTCCTGAAGTGCGCGGCGGGATTGGCCTTGTTGGTGAACTGGCTGGGGATGAAGCTGTTCGGCGTCTCGGCGGCGAGCTCCTGCGCCTTCGCTATTGCGCCCTTCATGCCCTTTGCGCCGTCGGTCAGAACTATCTCCGCGCCGTAGGCCTTGAGCAGCTTGCGCCGCTCGATGCTCATCGTCTCCGGCATGGTGAGTATAACTTTATAGCCCCTTGAGGCGGCGACGGCGGCAAGCCCGATGCCGGTGTTGCCGCTCGTCGGCTCGATTATGACGGAGTCCGGCTTGAGCGCGCCCCTAGCTTCGGCATCGTCGATCATCGCACGTGCGATCCTGTCCTTGACGCTCCCGGCGGGGTTAAAGTACTCAAGCTTTCCGTACACGTCCGCACCAAGGTCATTGTCCTTTATGTAGTTCGTAAGCTTCAGAAGCGGAGTGCCACCTATCAGATCGGTGATTCTTTCATAAGTTTTCATTGTTAAAAGCTCCTTTTAGATAATATAAATATACAGTTTTTATTTGTGTTGAGTTCCATTTCCGCTGCCGCTATCAACATCGAAACCATATAAATATATATTCCATAAAAAGCGCCCCTATCATTTACCGATAACCTATCGTCTTTGTAGGCATTATATTAGCACTGCCTTACTTCCTTGTCAAGCCCTGTTATGAAAAATTTCCTCTGCCTTGACAGCTCGGCAAAACCGCTCTATACTGTCGCATATCAAATACATGGGTTTTATATGATTCAGAGGTCAAGCCAATGAAAAAAGCACTGATCGCGATGAGCGGCGGGGTCGACTCCTCGCTCGCGGCAAAGCTGATGAAGGACAATGGCTTCCAGTGCATCGGCTGCAC
>CAKTPR010000096.1 GCA_934591725.1 uncultured Oscillospiraceae bacterium | reverse complement strand
TTGACGTCCTCACCGGAAGCGAGAACATGGTCGACGCCGCCGAAGCCGATGTCGTATGCCCAACCGTCGCCGCCGAAGATCCAGACGGACTTCTTGTTGAGGTAATCCTTCTTTGCGAGGATCTCCTTGGTAGCGTCGCAGCATGCGCCGTTTGCCTCGATGATGGAGACGAGACGCTTTGCGGGCTCCTGGTTGTTGTTGCCGTCGTCATAGGTGGCGAGGTAATCCTGAGCGGCCTTCTTGAGCTCGTCGCTCTCAGCGTGCTCAGCAACTGCTTCGACGCTCTTCTTCAGGTCGTCACGGATCTTCTTCTGGCCGAGGTAGATGCCGAGGCCGTGCTCAGCGTTATCCTCGAAGAGGGAGTTTGCCCATGCGGGGCCCTTGCCTTCCTTGTTGACGGTGTAGGGAGAAGTCGCAGCCGGGCCGCCCCAGATGGACGAGCAGCCGGTAGCGTTGGAGATGATCATATGGTCGCCGAAGAGCTGAGTGACAAGACGTGCATAGCTGGTCTCGGCGCAGCCTGCGCAGGAGCCGCTGAACTCAAGGTACGGCTGAGAGAACTGGCTGAACTTCACATTGTCGGCAACGAACATATCCTTCTTCTCGGAGACGTTCTTGACCATGTAGTTAAAGACTTCCTGCTGCTCGATCTGGCTCTCCATGGGAACCATTTCGATAGCGTGGACAGCGCACTGGCTGATGCAGACGCCGCAGCCCATGCAGTCGAGCGGGGAGACAGCCATGGTGAACTTGTATTCGCCCTTGCCCTTGCCGGCCTTGATCTCGGCGAGCTTGGTCTGCTCGGGAGCAGCAGCAGCCTCGTCAGCGGTGAGCGCGAAGGGACGGATGGTAGCATGCGGGCAGACAAATGCGCACTGGTTGCACTGTACGCACTTCTCGGCATCCCACTTGGGGACGGAGACGGCTATGCCGCGCTTCTCGTATGCGGCAGCGCCGAGCTGGAAGGTGCCGTCGACGTGATCGACAAAGGTGGAGACAGGCAGGGAGTCGCCGTCCATCTTGTCGATGGGGTTGAGGATGTTCTCGACCATCTTGACGGTCTTAGGCAGACCGGTGACGGACTCGGCTGCGTCATCATCAGTGGCCTCGGCCCAGTATGCGGGAACCTCGACCTTGTGGTACGCGGTAGCGCCGGCGTCGATAGCGGCATAGTTCATGTCGACGATGTCCTGACCCTTCTTCAGGTAGGAGTGCAGGGCGGCGTCCTTCATGTACTGGATGGCCTCAGCCTCAGGCATGACCTTTGCCAGAGAGAAGAATGCGGACTGGAGAATGGTGTTGGTGCGCTTGCCCATGCCGATCTTCTTGGCTAGGTCGATAGCGTCGATCATGTAAAGCTGGATGTTGTTCTTCGCGATGTAGCGCTTGGAAGCAGCGTCAAGGTGATGCTCGAGCTGTGCGAAATCCCACTGGCAGTTGACGAGGAACACGCCGCCGGGCTTGACGTCACGCACTATCGGGAAGTGCTTGGTGATATAGGAAGGAACATGGCAGGCAACAAAGTCGGCCTTGTTGATGTAGTACGGGCTCTTGATGGGCTTGTCGCCGAAGCGCAGGTGGCTGATGGTGACGCCGCCGGTCTTCTTGGAGTCGTACTGGAAGTAAGCCTGAACGAACTTATCGGTATGGTCGCCGATGATCTTGATGGAGTTCTTGTTCGCGCCGACAGTACCGTCGCCGCCGAGACCCCAGAACTTGCACTCGATGGTGCCTTCTGCCGCGGTGTTGGGTGCGGGCTCTTCGGTGAGGGACATGTTGGTGACATCATCGATGATGCCGATGGTGAACTGACGCTTCATCTCCGCCTTCTTCAGCTCGTTGTAAACAGCGAACACGGAAGCGGGAGGAGTATCCTTGGAGCCGAGACCGTAGCGGCCGCCGATAACGGTGACGTCGGTCTTGCCGGCGTTTGCCAGAGCGGTGACGACATCGAGGTAGAGAGGCTCGCCCTGTGCGCCGGGTTCCTTGGTGCGGTCGAGGACTGCGATCTTCTTCGCGGTCGCGGGGATGGCGGCAAGGAGCTTATCCGGGCAGAACGGACGGAACAGGCGGCACTTGACAAGGCCGACCTTCTCGCCCTGAGCGGTCAGGTAGTCGATGACTTCCTCTGCGACGTCGCAGATAGAGCCCATGGCGATGATGACGCGGTCAGCATCGGGAGCGCCGTAGTAGTTGAAGAGCTGATAATCGGTGCCGAGCTTGGCATTGATCTTGCCCATGTACTCCTCGACTATCGCGGGGACTGCCTCATAGTACTTGTTGGAAGCTTCACGGTTCTGGAAGAAGATATCGCCGTTCTCGTGGGAGCCGCGCATTACGGGGTGCTCGGAGTTGAGCGCTCTGTCTCTGAAGGCCTTGACGGCGTCCATGTCGACCATGTCCTTGAGATCGTCATAATCCCAGACCTGGATCTTCTGCAGCTCGTGAGAGGTGCGGAAGCCATCGAAGAAGTTGAGGAAAGGAACTCTGCCCTTGATAGCCGCGAGGTGTGCGACCGGGGACAGGTCCATGACTTCCTGAACGTTGGACTCGGCCAGCATCGCGAAACCGGTCTGGCGGCAAGCCATAACGTCGCTGTGGTCGCCGAAGATGTTCAGGGTGTGGCTTGCGAGGGTACGTGCGCTGACGTGGAACACGCCGGGCAGCAGCTCGCCTGCGATCTTGTACATGTTGGGGATCATCAGGAGCAGGCCCTGGGATGCGGTGTAAGTGGTGGTCAGAGCGCCTGCGTTCAGAGAACCGTGGACCGCACCGGCGGCGCCGGACTCTGCCTGCATTTCCTGAACCTTTACAGTCGAGCCGAATATATTTTTACGGCCTGCCGCACTCCACTGGTCCACGAAATCTGCCATAGGGCTGGACGGTGTAATGGGGTAGATTGCTGCAACTTCAGTAAACGCGTAGGATACATGGGCGGCTGCGTTGTTGCCGTCCATTGTCTTGAAGTGTCTCTCCATTAGTTTCATCTCCATTTTCAGTTTTTGCTTTTTCTTTGCTCATCTATTGAATGGACACATTGTATTTTAACATCATCGCGGCGAAATGTAAACCGATTACCGCAATTTTTATGTCAGAAAAATAGCTAATTTTGTCCAGCCTGTCACGAGACCGGCAGCGGCGGCAGCTCGTCAAACGTGCCGGTGCGCTCGCTGTCGGCGGAAACGGAGTATTTATTCAGAAACCCGCTGAAGTCGAAGCTGTTTTTGCTGGTAATAAACGCATCCAAATTGCTGTTGTACAGCTCCGGATCGATCACGAAGCCGAGATTGCTGCGGGCGACGTAGTATTTCACCGAGTACGCGGACTCCTCCGTAAGTGTGTTTTCAAGGAACATTGCATAGTTCGTCGCAGCGCCCGGTATGCTGACCTCCGCGAGGACTCCGGTGTTCAGGCTGTTCTCGCCGACGTAGTTCTGGATAACGTTCTGCACGGAATAGTTCTTGAACCTGACGATGTCCTGATAGCCCTGTATGTCCAACATGGTGTAAATTGCGCCCCACTGGCGCAGAACGCCCTCGGCGTTCAGTCCGTCCGTGAGTACCGGCGACCACTCAAACTCGCTCGGCAGATACGGCGTCAGAGCCTTTTTTGCATCGGTGTCCGCAAAAAACGGCTCCAGCCCCTGAACGTAGAAAATTATATTGTTGGGATCCTCCGGGTCGCTGATAAACACCGTGAGGCGCATCGTGCCGTTGCCCGCGTCAAAGGTGTTCCATACCACATCCCAGCCCTCAGGAGCCGAGCAGGAGAACATCTCGCAGCTGTATGTGCCGAGACTCAGCGCCGCGGGTTCCTCGGTCGGCACAGGCGTCGGCTCCGGCTGAGGTGTCTTCTCTGCCGGGGTATCGCCGGCGCTCGGCTGGCCGAGCGTCCCTATCCCGTCGGACGCGGCGGGCGCGTCCATGTCCAGCGTGCCGAGCCCGCTCACGTCCTTTTTGCCGCAGGCCGAAAGAGAAAGAAGCATGATGAGTGCCAGAAGAAGTGCCATAGTTTTTTTCATGTTTTTCATAGTCGTTACCTCCGTATCTGACATATCTGAATCAGTCAAAGCTGATGCTTTCAAGCGAAGTCTGGCAGAGCTCCGTGAGCTCCTCGGCGGCGGGGCTGCCGTCGCGCACCCCGTAGCACAGCAGATAAACGCCCGTCTCATCCGCGTTTGCAAGGCAGACCTGACCGGAAAACTCCCTGCCGCCCGCGGTCATCGTCATTGGGTAGCAGTAGAAGCTGCGCCCGGCAAGCTGCGTCTTCTGCCCCTCGGAGAACACAGCGCTCTCCGCGCCGAGGTAGCCCGCGACAAAGTCGGGGTTCTCGGCGGCTCTGTCGATGAAATCCTGCCGGTTATATATCGCATTCCCGTTGTCGTCCCTGTCGCAGAACACGGCGAGCAGGACGCAGTTTTCCCCGCGGCTGATAAAGCCGACTGTGAGCTCCTCGGTCGTCAGCATCACGGGCAGGCGCAGCGAAATGCCCGCCTCCTCGTTCTTGTGCAGCTCCGTTTTCTCCGAGAATGCCCCGCGATACGCCCCGTCCGACACACGCAGCGTGTCGATGGCATAGTAGACCGGCGTGTTCAGCGCGTTCGCCTCCGGCGACATGGCCGTATATTGCAGGTAAAAGCTCCGGTACAGCTCAAGATACCGGTCTATTATCATTGTACCGTCCCCGGTGCCGACCTTGTAGCGCGTGAGGTACAGGGTCTTGCCGCCTACCGGCACCTCCTGGATCGGCGTGGACTCTACCGTTTTGAATGTGGAGAGCATGAGCTTGTCGCAGCTCTTGAAATACTTCTCCGGGCTCATACCATTTTTATCTGCGCGGGAGACCAGAAGCTTGCCATCGCTGTAATATACGCAGGCGGAGTCATCCTCCCAGCCGGCGCGGCACTCCTCCGGGTACAGGAAGCTGAAGCCGATATCCTTCCCGCTGTAGAGCGCGAAGGGCGCGGGAACGGAGAGCTCTGACGCCTTGTCGGCCTTGTTGACCGTATAGCCGCGCAGCGCCGACGGGAGAATTATAAGCGCGGCAATTATAAGCAGGGCGCATATCGCGATAAAAAGCGTTTTCTTTTTCATGTTCCCCGCCTCCTCATATCATGTCCGCCGCACGGAAGGCCTCCGTGAGGACGTCCTTATAGCGTGCGTCAAAGCCGTTTATGTCCACGCTCATCAAAAGTGCGGCGTGTACCTCCTTATAGCCGACCGTCGGCGTCAGGAGCTCGATCGACGTGAGCCAGAGCGAGCGCTCCTCGTCAAGTGACATACCCGCCTTATAGAGAATGTACGCCATCTGCGCAAGCAGCGAGCTGTTCTGGTGTACGCCGCCGAGGTCGTTTTCCTCAGCCGACGGCGTGTCCGTCGGCGGCATGTAGTATGTCCCGCCGAGCTTGACCGGCTGCTTATAGTCCGTCGGGGAGCTCATCGAGCGGAAGATATAGCCGCTGTTTTCGCCGACCAGCCACTCGGTGTCGCTCGTGTAGCCGCCCATCATCTCGCAGAGATTGCCCATAATGTCGCTGTAAGCCTCGTTTATCGCGCCGGACGCGTTGGCGTAGTAGCTGCCGACGGCGGAGCTGCTCGTCACGCCGTGGGTGAACTCATGGCCGACGACGTCGACGGCCTCGCTGAAATAGTTCACATCGCTTGCGCCGAATATCGCCCAGCCGTATTTGACGCCGCAGTAGCCCGCGTTATCCACGGGCAGCCCGTTAAAGTCGCAGTAGCCGACGCATACCAGTATCGGCAGTCCTGAGCCGTCCACGGAGTACAGCCCCAGACCCGCATAGAAATCGTAGGCTTTTATGTATCGGTCATAAGCCAGCACATCGCCGTTGCGCCAAACTGTGGGATCGTCGCTGCTGATAAAGTCCATATCCCCGCCGTAGACCACATTATAGAAATCCCCCACGGCGATCAGGCGCTCCGGGTCCATGAGGTAGTAGCGCCCGGTGGCGGGGTTATAGGAGACCGGCACGGTAAGAGTCTCGGTGCTGCCGTCGTACCTGACGGCTTCATAGCTCACCAGCTGCCGCTCAAGCTTGTCGAAGTATCTCTGCGGCTGGAAGGCGTCAGTGTTGCTGCTCTCAAAGGATGCAACGGGCAGGCGGTAAAGATACGTCCCGTCGACCGCCACGAAGTGCTCAAAGTACTGCATCCCCCAGTCTCCCGCCGTGGTGTTGGGGTTACTCGTGTACACCACCCACGCCCGGTAGGATACGCCCTCTATCGTCACGGCGACCTTGTGCGTCTGTTCCGTGTAATATTCCAGCTCTATATCCGGAAACTGCTGCCTGACTATCTCCTCGGCCTGTTCCTTTTCGATGCTCTCGGAAACCGGAGCGATGCCGAGGTTCGGCACGAAGGAGCTGGAAAGCCCTGCCGTGTAGCCGTCAGGGTCGACCACCACGCGCAGCGTCGCATACATGACGGTGACGTCGCCGTAGCGCTGCTGGAAAGTATAATAGGTATACCCGTCGTCGTCCTGACTGCCGGAGACGCAGAAGAACTCCGATCCCGCGCCGAGACCGATAAGCCCGGACACCGACTGCAGGGCGGCCACGGCCTGTTCGTAGTCCTCGATCTTGTCCTCGCAGAACCTGCCCTGAAGGAAGGTGACATAGCCCTCGTCGCCGTAGACGAAGCGCGCCTTCCCGCCGTTCATGGCCTGAATATCCTCCTCCGAAAGCTGCGGATATTCATCCCCGGCGCTGCCGCGGGCGATAACCTCCCCGGAATCGGACACGCTCTCGCCAAGCAGGAACTCGTTGGGGTAGAGCCTGTAGGTATCGTATCCTCCGCCGCAGCCGGTCAGGGTCAGCACCGCCGCCGCGGTGAGGATCATGCAGATCGTTCTCCTCATGCAAAGCCTCTCCCTTATCGTTTTGGTATATGTATTATATCATAGCATTTTACTGCTGAACAGACGGAACTTGTTTCTTTAACAGTATTCAAGCTCTTGCGGGGATTGACGCGCAGTGGTATAATAATATAATTGACCGGTGGGGATAATTACCTTCCCACGCGGCCAATAGAAGTATATCACATGGAGGGATTTACCATGACAAGAATAGACATTTTTTCCGGCTTCCTCGGTGCGGGCAAGACCACGCTCATACGCAAGCTCATCAACGAGGGCTACAAGGGGCAGAAGCTCGTGCTCATTGAGAACGAGTTCGGCGAGATCGCCATTGACGGCAGCTTTCTGAAGGACGCGGGCGTACAGATCACCGAGATGAACTCCGGCTGCATCTGCTGCACGCTGGTCGGCGACTTCACCAAGGCGCTCAAGAAGGTCATGGACGATTATGCACCCGACCGCATAATCATCGAGCCGTCAGGCGTCGGCAAGCTGTCCGACGTTGCAAAGGCCGTGGAGCACGTCGAGGGCGCGCACATCGGCGCGAAGGTCACCGTCGTCGACGCCGGCAAGTGCCGTATGTATATGCGCAACTTCGGCGAGTTCTTCAACGATCAGGTCGAGAACGCCGACCTCATCGTCATGAGCCGTACCGACATCACTCCCGAAGCCAAGGTGCAGACCGCGGCGGATATGCTCCGCACCCTGAACCATGACGCCGGCCTAATCACCACCCCGCTCGATAAGATCAGCGGCGAGCAGATCCTTGAAGCGATGGACAAGAATGGTCTGCGCGCGCAGATGGAGGAGCTTGAGCA
>CAKTPR010000095.1 GCA_934591725.1 uncultured Oscillospiraceae bacterium | reverse complement strand
CTGGCGGAGGGCGTGGGATTCGAACCCACGGACGGTTTTTGGCCGTCAAACGATTTCGAGTCGTTCTCGTTATGACCTCTTCGATAGCCCTCCGTATATCTCAACTGTTTTCCGTGCGCTGAGAAAATGCAAGAAAAACACGCAAGAACAATATGAAATTTTGAAATTCGATCCGGCGAAAACCCTTATAAATCAAGGGTTTTCAGTGGAGAAAACGGCCAGAGCCAACGCGCATTTCGAGTCAGGGCCGTTATGACCACTTCGATACCTGTCCGTGTGCTGTGTAATTATAACCGATATTCCGGGAAAAATCAAGCCGTAGTTATCTTTACTGTCCGAAAAATAAATTATATATTTTGTGTGAATATTTATATATATCGCTTGACAAGTTTTGTAAGAGGGTGTATGATACAGTCACAAAGTAAGTGATGATGCGAGTCGCTTACTCAGAGAAAAGGGACGGTGACCTATGAAGAAAACTCTATACAGTCTGATGCTCAACGACGAAGTCGTCCGCGAGGTCGATATGATGGCGCACAGAATGGGCACGAACCGTTCGGCGCTGATAAACCAGATACTTGCCGAATACGTGAACTACACGACGCCGGAGCGCAGGATAAACGACGTGCTCTCCGCGATCGAGACGCTGATGACTCCTTCGCGCGAGCTGGTGCCGTTCTTCTCGCCGAACAGCTACTCCATGTCGCTGAAAAGCTCGCTGGAGTACAAGTACCGCCCGACGGTGAAGTACGAGGTGGAGCTGTATCGCGGGCATGACGAGTCCATCGGCCAGCTGTCGGTGATATTCCGCACGCAGTCGGCGGCGCTCATCTCCGCGATGACGTCCTTCTTCCGTCTGTGGAAGCAGATTGAGGACGCGCACCTCAAGCCGCTCACCGGGGCGAGCATCGACTATGCTCTCTATGACGGCAAGTTCGTCCGCTCGATCGCCGCGCCCGATAAGGACTGCACGACCGATGAACTCGCTTCGGCGCTGTCGGAGTACATCAAGCTCTTCGACAGGCTTATGAAAGCCTACCTCGCCGGGAAGCTCGACGCGCACGACGTCGAAGCCTCCTATTATTCCTATCTCATAAACACATCAATCCACATTTGATGCGGGAAAGGAGCCTCATTTATGAACGCTCAGAACTACACTCAGAAAACCATTGAAGCCATTCAGACAGCACAGTCCATGGCTCAGGAAAACAATAACAGCTATATAACCCCGGAGCATCTGCTCTACGCCCTCGTCGATCAGGACGGCGGGCTCATCCCCTCCCTGCTCGGCAAGATGGGCGTTGACTGCAACGGCCTGCTCTCGGAGCTGGACAGTGAAATTTCCGCCCTGCCGAAGGTCAGCGGGAACCCCGAAGTCTATATCTCCAATGAGACAAGCCGCGTCATCTCCGCCGCCGAGAAGGCAGCGAAATCGATGGGCGATGAATACATGTCCGTCGAGCACCTGATGATCGGTATCTTCGCCGCGCCGACCCCGGCGATAAAGCGCATCTTCTCCGCCCACGGCATCACGAAGAACGCCTTCACCACGGAGCTGAGCAAGGTAAAGACCGCGCCCGTCACCGGCGATAACCCGGAGAGCACCTATGACGCGCTCAATAAATACGGCACCGACCTTGTAAAGCGCGCACGCGAAAACGAGCTTGACCCAGTCATCGGTCGCGATACCGAGATAAGAAACGTTATCCGCATACTCTCCCGCAAGACCAAGAACAACCCTGTGCTGATAGGCGAACCGGGCGTCGGCAAGACGGCCATCGCGGAGGGGCTGGCACAGCGTATAGTCCGCGGCGACGTGCCTGAAGGGCTGAAGGACAAGACGATCTTCTCCCTCGACATGGGCGCGCTTATCGCGGGTGCAAAGTACCGCGGCGAATTTGAGGAACGGCTCAAGGCCGTGCTCGAAGAGATACGTAAGAGCGAGGGCGGCATCATCCTTTTCATCGATGAGCTGCACACGATAGTCGGCGCGGGCAAGACCGAGGGCAGCATGGACGCGGGCAACCTCCTCAAGCCTATGCTGGCGCGCGGCGAGCTGCACTGCATCGGCGCTACCACGCTTGACGAGTACCGCAAGTACATTGAGAAGGATGCGGCGCTGGAGCGCCGTTTCCAGCCGGTCATGGTGAACGAGCCGACGGTCGAGGACACGATATCCATCCTCCGCGGGCTCAAGGAGCGCTACGAAGTCTACCACGGCGTGCGCATCCACGATAATGCGCTCGTCGCCGCGGCAACGCTGTCGAACCGCTACATCACCGACCGTTTCCTGCCCGATAAGGCCATCGACCTTGTCGATGAAGCCTGCGCGCTGATACGCACGGAGATAGACTCCATGCCCTCGGAGCTTGACGATATCCGCCGCAAGATCATGCAGCTGGAGATCGAGGAGATGGCGCTGAAGAAGGAGGACGACCAGCTCAGCAAAGACCGTCTCGTCAAGCTGCGCGAGGAGCTTGCAAACCTCAAGGATAAATTCAACGAGATGAAATCCCGCTGGGAGAGCGAGAAGAGCAGCGTCGACGAGGTCAAGAAGATCAAGGCAGAAATCGAAAAAATGCACGCCGACATTGAAAACGCGCAGATGCGCTACGAGTACGAGACAGCCGCAAGGCTCAAGTACTCCGACCTCCCGGCGCTTGAGAAGAAGCTCGCCGAGGCCGAGAAGCGCTCAGAGGAGCGCAAGGCCAGCAGCATGGTACACGACACCGTGACTGAGGAGGAGATATCCTCCATCGTCTCCAAGTGGACGGGCATCCCCGTGGCAAAGCTCATGGAGGGCGAGCGCGAGAAGATACTGCACCTTGACGATTTCCTGCATAAACGCGTCGTCGGTCAGGACGAAGCCGTGCAGAAGGTGACGGAAGCGATACTCCGCTCCCGCGCCGGTATCGCCGACCCGAACCGCCCGATTGGCTCGTTCCTGTTCCTCGGCCCCACGGGTGTCGGCAAGACGGAGCTTGCGAAGTCCCTTGCCGAGTGCCTGTTTGACGACGAGCACAACATCGTGCGTATCGACATGACCGAGTACATGGAAAAGTTCTCCGTCTCGCGTCTTATCGGCGCGCCTCCCGGATACGTCGGCTACGACGAGGGCGGCCAGCTCACCGAGGCCGTGCGGCGCAGACCGTACAGCGTGGTGCTGTTCGACGAGATCGAAAAGGCGCACCCGGATGTGTTCAACATCCTGCTGCAAATTCTTGACGACGGCCGCATAACCGACTCTCAGGGACGCACGGTCGACTTCAAGAACACGATAATCATCCTCACCTCGAACCTCGGCAGCCAGTACCTGCTCGACGGCATCGAGCCTGACGGCAGTATCTCCGCTTCGGCGCAGGAGGCCGTCATGGGTGAGCTGCACCGCTCGTTCCGTCCGGAGTTCCTGAACCGTCTGGATGAGATCATCATGTTCCGTCCGCTCACGAAGGACAACCTCAACGGCATCATCGACATCATGGTCGAGGGGCTGCGCGCGAGACTCGCCGACAAGAGTCTCAAGCTCAATATCACAGACGCTGCGAAGGCGCTCATCATCGAGCGCGGCTACGACCCGCTCTACGGCGCGCGTCCGCTCCGCCGCTACCTGCAAAGCAGCGTAGAGACGCTGATCGCCCGCCGCATCCTCTCCGGCGATATCGCCGCCGGTGCGACGCTCACCGTCGACGTCGAAAACGGCGAACTCATCTGCCGGTAAAACACGCAAAAGCTTCGCTCAGCTTGTCAAAAAAGTTCCACGAGGACTTTTTTGACCGCGCTTTCCGCCGAGCATTTTGAAAGCGTTCAAAATGCTATTACCGAAAGCCTTGATATAACAAGGCTTTCGGCGGCGGTTTATCTAATTTGAGGTGGGCCTTGCCCCCTCAAACTCCCCCGCTACTCTGTTATCCGGCTCCAGCGCATAGTTTTTTGACAGATTGAGCCTCGTTGCATTTCGTTGCAGCGAGGCTCGTCTATATCACAGCTCAATTACCACAGTCCTGAGCCCCTGCCGCTCGGCATAAACGATGGTGCTCATCGTGCCGCCAGGGCGGCCGTCAAAGCAGGCAAGCAGCAGCGATGAGCGGTCGACCATGTACCGGTTGCGCTGCATCATGCAGTCGTCCGTGTAGCCGTACTGTAAAACTGTCACAGTATCGCAGCGGTCGAGAAGTTCGTTATATCTCAGGCGCTGCGCCTTCGTCCATTTATCGGGCTGGCTGCCGCAGGGCACCGCCGCTTCAAGCGTGACATCGCCGTGCCGCGCGCGTAGTGCGATGACCGCTTCGGCAAAAAACGTGTCGCAGCCGATGGCCATGCCGCAGATAAAGTGCCTGTACCCTAACTCGTATATCGCCTCGATCCGCGCGGCAAGCTCCAGCTTTAGCTCCGCGCAGCGCGGGTCGCTCTCGCGCGAGCCCCACGGGAGCTTCGCGGGACGGTGCCCCGTAAAGCAGCAGGTATTCTCTCTGTCGTACACGCTCCGCGCCCTCCCCTCAAAAAACTTTCATGGCATGATTGTACGACATATTTCCCTGCTGCGCAAGAAAATTATTAAAAAGCTCTTGCAAAGCTAAAACTAAGGTGCTATACTGAGACCGTCTTCAGGGCAGGGTGAAATTCCCGATCGGCGGTAAAGTCCGCGAGCCGCAAGGCTGACCCGGTGCAACTCCGGGACCGACAGTTACAGTCTGGATGAAAGAAGATGTCAGGCCGTCATTGTGAGCGCTCACAATGCGGTTTAACATATATTTTTTCTGTGCCTGAAGATCTCGGTCTTCAGGTTTATTTTTTTATTCCGGAGGTACATTATGGAAAACCTTACGTTTGTTGTCAGCTGCGTTCTGATAATCGCGGCGATATTCATCGTCGCGCTGCTGTTTGAAAAGTACGTCTGCCATGACAGGAAGAGCTTTTCGAGCACGCACTATATAAGCTACACGGCGATGTTCGCCTGCATGGCTGGCGTACTCATGCTCATTGAGATACCGCTGTTCTTCGCGCCGGGCTTCTATAAGCTCGACCTGAGCGAGATGCCGGTTCTGATATGCACGTTCTACCTCGGCCCCGTGGCCGGCGCTGCGACGGAGCTGCTGAAGGTCATTGTCAAGCTCCTGCTCAAGGGCACTACCACCGCTTACGTCGGCGACTTTGCAAACTTCGTCGTCGGCTGCACGTTCATCCTTCCGGCGAGCATGATCTACCACGCAAAGCCCGGCAAGAAGACCGCTCTCGTCGGCATGGCCGTCGGTACGCTCATCATGACCGTGTTCGGCAGCGCCTTCAACGCGATCTATCTTCTGCCGAAGTTCTCGGAGCTGTTCGGCCTGCCGCTTGATACGATAGTCGGCATGGGCACGGCAGTGAACGGCGCGATAAACAGCGTCAGCACACTGGTGCTGTTCGCGGTCGTCCCGTTCAATCTCCTCAAGGGCGTCGTCGTCTCGGCGCTGACCTTCCTGCTGTATAAGCGCATCTCCCCCATCCTGCACAGGAACGACGCGAAGCGCGTCAGCCGCCGCACCGGTTCAGCACCCGCCGCAGGCGCAGGATGCTCAAAATAAAGTTCACGGCCTCGGTGAAATAGATTATCCCGATATAGGCGCGCAGCGCGTACACCGGCAGCAGAGTCCACACGAGCACCAGCCCCAGCACCGCGTCAAGGATGTTGATGCCCATGCTCCACATCTGCTGCCCCAGCCCCTTGAGGCAGCCGTCAACGGTCATGTCGGTATACATGACGGGGATGAGCGGGGCGAGGATGCGGATGTATGCTCCGGCCTCCGCGCTGTCATAGATCGCAAGGCCAAGGCTGTCGGCAAAGAAAAACATGAACGCCGCGACGGCTCCGGAAAAGCCGAGGCTCAGGCGTAGAAGCGAGCGCGACGCGCGGCGTATCCCCTCCCCGTCTCCCTGCACCTGCGCCTCGGTAAGCTCCGGGACTATGAGCTCCGCGGCCGCGGACATGATGCAGGATGGGAAAAAGATGATCGGCAGCACCATGCCCTGTATGACGCCATAGCCAGATAACGCGCCGTCGGCAGAGTACCCGGCAGACTTGAGCCCGCGCGGGACGAGCAGGTGCTGGAGCGTGGAGAGCGCGCTCCTCGCGTAGGCCGACACCGCGAGCGGTACGGCGATGCGCAGCATGCGCGCGGTGAGTCCGCCCGACGGGGCAGGCTCCCCGTAATGCCTGTGCCTGTCGGCAAGATAGACGATACCCATAAGAATAAGGCTTATCACGTCCGCCGCCACTCTTCCGAGAGTGACGGCGGCGCAGCTTTTTTCAATGTCCCCGGCGGGGACTGCGCTCAGGCACAGCGCAACGAGCGCGATGCCTATAAGCTGCTCGGCAAAGTGGACGAGCGTCGGCTTCCAGACGCGGCCGCAGGCGGTGAAGTACCCGGACACGGACGAGCACAGCGAGATACAGGGCATGCTAATTGCCGAGAGCCTGAGCGACATCACCGTGCGCGCGTCGCCTATCCATAGAAAGCCTATCGGCTCTGCCAGCAGCCACATTATTGCACCCGCTGCCGCGCCGAAAAACGACGCATATCCAAGACAGCGGCGCATCGCGGAGCGGATGCCGCCGGGATTCTCAAGCCCCAGCTCCTCGGAAACAAGGCGCGTCGAGGCAAAGCGGATACCGGAAATTGCAAAGGTCGCAAGCAGATTCGTGACCGAGAGGACGAGCTGATAAAGTCCGATGCCGGCCGAGCCGATGCGTCCGACGAGCCAGACCTGAAAGGCCATGCCGATGCAGCTCATCAGCAGGGATGAAATTGTCAGCAGGGCGGTGTTGTATATGAGTCTCCGGCATCTTATCATGGTCTGCCTCCTGTTCTATGGAAGCAGTATATGCGCGCAGAGCGCCGCACTTGTCCTTGCGGCATAAAAGGCTTGAAAACTGCGACGGAGCGTGGTATATTTTATACAGTGAAATTCTGAAAACGGAGGCGTTTTTTATGATAATTACACTGGGAAGACAGCATGGCAGCAACGGGCACGATATCGCCAGAGCACTGGCTGACGCGCTTGGCTACACCTGCTATGATAAGGAGATAGTCGACCACGCGGCGGAAAACTCCAGCTTCAGCAAGGAGATACTAGACACCTATGATGAAAAGCGCGTGTCCTCGTACATTGTACCGACGCCGCATTACATAGGCATGAACGAGGGCTTCCGCCTGAATCTCCAGATAGCGACGGCGCAGTTCGACACGATACGCAGCCTTGCCGACAAGGGCAACGCCATCTTCGTCGGCCGCTGTGCGGACTATGTGCTCAGGAACCGCGACGATGTCCTGCGCGTTTTCATCATGGCCGATATGCCCTTCAGGATCAGGACGATGATGAAGCGCAAGAACCTCACCGAGGATCAGGCAAAGAAGCTCATCCGCGAGGTCGATAAGGATCGTTCCAGCTACTATAAGTATTATACCGACCAGATCTGGGGCGAGAGCGGCAACTATGACCTGTGCATCGACAGCAGCCGCATCGGCGTCAACGGCGCAGTCGAGGTCATCAAGAGCTTTATGAAAGCGCTTGAGAAGTAATTACATAAGCTCAAAAAATACTCCCTGTCCGCTTGGCCAGGGAGTATTTTTTGACTGTTACAGGTAATTTTACTTGAGTCTCACTGCCTCGCGCGCCTTGGCGGCAATGCCCTCGGCGTTGAGATTGAAGTAATCGAGCACCTCAGTCGCCTTGCCGCTGCGGCCGAACTCATCGTTCACGCCGAGACGCAGCACCGGCGTGG
>CAKTPR010000094.1 GCA_934591725.1 uncultured Oscillospiraceae bacterium | reverse complement strand
TCGTCATCGGGATAGTAGTAGCTGCCGCAGTCGCAGCGGTAGATCACGTTTCCGCGCGAGTCGGTAGTCCTGTAGTAGCGGTGGGTATGCGTACCGTAGTCCCCTCTGTAATCGTCGGAGTACGGATCGTTCCAGCTGCCGCTGTCGTCAAGATACGGGTCGTTTGGCTTCGGCGTCGAGCTGGTACCGGAGCTGCTGCTCCCGGTGCTGCCGGTGCTGCCGCCGGTCGTCCCGCTGCTGCTGTTGTTATTGTTCGTCGTGGAGTTTGCTCTCAGCTTTGGGGTATAGTTATCCCTGTAAGAGAACTCGCAGCCCGTACACTGATATATCGTGTAGCCCTGAGACTCCGTCGTCGCCTCGACCTTCGTGGTCTTGAAGGTGTGGCTGTGCGCGGTCTTGGTGCTGGGCGAGGTCGTAGGCGCGCCTGCCGGTGCGGTGGCCGCAGGAGACGCGGAAGCGTTCGGATACAAGGACGGGTCAGGCGTTATCGCGCCTTCCGGCTTCACAAGTCCGGGGCTCGGCGCCAAGGACGCTTCCGGCGAGCCGGAGGGCGACGGAGTCGGCGTGGCCGAAACTGTCGGGCTGGGCGACGCTGTATGATCAGGTGTCACAATAACAGGCGTCGGCGCGGCGGTAGGCTCCG
Source organism: uncultured Oscillospiraceae bacterium (assembly GCA_934591725.1). Lineage (GTDB taxonomy): Bacteria > Bacillota > Clostridia > Oscillospirales > Oscillospiraceae > Limivicinus. The sequence goes on along the minus strand of CAKTPR010000094.1, from coordinate 7,418 downwards.
CGCCTATGCCGAACGGCGTACACGCGACTGCGATGACCGCGACGCATACCGTCAGCGCCGCGACTATAAGCTTCAGTATCTTCTTGCTCATATAGGATATATCCCCTTTCCGTCCGCCCGCCGCATACGCCGCAGGAAAACGACTGGTTCTTTTTTACGCGCGGGACTGTACCCCGCGCATCTTTTCTAATATAATATCATTACCGCGCCGGTATATCAAGAAAAAGAAAGTAAAATTTATTTTTCTGTCGAAAAAGCACGAACGGTGCAATGGATCGCGATAAACGCAGTTTATATAGGTGAAGGCTTTCATTCCACTCCATTCTTATGAGGAGGACAAGTCATGGATGATTCAAAAATAGTTGACCTGTACTGGGCGCGCTCGGACTCGGCTATCGCGGAGACAGCGAAGAAGTTCGGCGCGTACTGCCGCACCATCGCCTATAATGTCCTGCAAAACCCTGAGGACAGCGACGAGTGCGTGAACGACACCTATATGCGTGCGTGGAACTCCATGCCGGATAAGCGCCCGTCGGCTCTCGCGCCGTACCTTGGACGCATCGCGCGCAACTTAGCCCTTTCCCGCGTCATTGATAAGAACCGTTTGAAGCGCGGCGGCGGTGAGGTCGCGCTCGCGCTCGACGAGCTGGACGAGTGCACCGCCTCGGCCTACAGCCTTGAGCGCGAGGTCGAGAACCGCGAGCTTGCCGCGGCGCTCAACCGCTTTCTCGCCCAGCTTACGGAGACGGAGCGCGCGCTGTTCGTCAGCCGGTACTGGTTCCTCGCCCCGGTCAGGGAGCTTTCAAAGAAGTTTGGCTTCTCCGAGAGCAAGACCGCTTCCATGCTCCACCGGACGCGCGGCAAGCTCCGCAGATTTCTTATTGAGGAGGAACTTGTATGAATTCCGAAAAGCTTCTTGCCGCCATTAGCGGCATTGACTCCCGATACATAACCGAGGCACAGGACGCGCTGGGCTACCGCACCGGCGATAAAAAGCGCGCCTCACATAAAACTCTCTGGCGCACCCTGCTTATCGCCGCCGTGATCTCCGCGCTCTTCACTGCGGCCGCCGCGGCCACCGGATGGTTCGGCATAAGCAGCCTGAAGATCGGCACGCGCGGGGACAACGGACGCACCGTGATTTCCCTTCAGGGCTTTGCCGGTTCCCCGGAAAACATGGCCATCAGTGAACTGAACGAATACTGCGACGCGCACCCATACAGCTATAAGACCAGCGACCTTTCCGAAGAGGAACAGCTCGAAATGTACAGGCAGTACGGCGGGTACTTCGTCCATAACAAAGAGGGCTACGAAAAGGTAGACGAGATATGCAAGAAGTACGGTCTGCGCACGCTGGGTGAAATGTCCGTCCCCGCCGGGGAAAAGGCTTTCTATGAGGCCGCCGGCATCGGCAGGCTCACCCGTGAGCATGACGGTTATAAGAGCTGGTACGCAAGCTCTTATATATATGAAGAGGGCACCTTCGATATGCAGGGCTATGTCTCGTCCGCGGAGCTTCCTTGCGCTGTGGGCTTTGATTTCCGCCGCGCCTCCAAGGGCACTCTCGGCTATGTCGTCGGCAGTGTCGAGGACGTGAACGGCTTCAACGAGTGGGACTACGAGACATCCACCGGTGTTACGCTGCACCTTGCCAATTCCGAGAGCGACGACCGTAACCGCCGCGCCTCGTTCATCCTGCTCGATTCCGACACCGCTTTCTATGTCATGAGCTTCATGCACGACGGCTACGCCGACTACCTCGGCGACGGCATCATCGACGGCATAGGCGATGCGTTTATCGGGTTCAACATCACGGATGAGCAGCTTGAGGGGCTTGCCGAGAGCTTCGACTGGGCGGCGCTAACTGATCCCATGCGCAGCATGGACAGCGACTTTGAGCCGCTCGAAAGCGCCTCTGACGCCGTATCCCCTGCCGATTCCCTCGTCCTCAGCTCTGAGCCGGACTTCGGCAGCCGCGTTACCGATTGGGATATGTACTATATAAAGCTCGCCTATAAGGAGTCCATCGAGCCGTATATCTCCGATTTCAAGCTCATTGATTACTCGCTTATAACTGTATCCTTCATGGCGGACGGCTGGATCCAGTTCAGCGGCACGCCGAAAACAAATCTCGACTGGGAATGTGTCAGCACCGGCGGCACGAATATCTATTGCCGCAGTCTCAATATGAGCTCCGACGAAACCGGCACATGGACGATGGGCGCGGCATACGACGCTCTGCCATACAAGGCCATAAGCGCTTCCGAGAACATCGGCACCGCTGAGACCCCCGACTATGTCCACGTCTGGTATGACATGAACAGCATCACCTCCGCTTCCCTCTATGTCCGGCAGCTCGGAAAGTCCTATTCCCTGCCCGCCGATAAGCTCCCGACGCTCTCCCTGATGCTCCGGGATGACGGCACTCCGGGCGCTGCCTTGGACTGTGGCAGCTTTAATCCCCTTTATCTCACCTTTGCAGACGGGCGAACAGTTTCCATATATACTGCCGGCAACGGCAGCAACGGCTATGTCCCAGATCTGGGCGGCTATAGCTCTTACGGTCTGGGTATGAGCATCTTTGAGCTGTTCGGTGTTCCGCTTGAAGCCGAGGGCTATTTGGAGCATGACGGCATCGTCACCACCCACGGCGAAAATATCTCTCTCGGTATGGTAACTTGGGCAGAGTATGATTACGCCCCCGGCGGTTTTGCTCTTGAACGCCGCGTGAATGACGGACGGGAGACGCGCTGGTCAAACTACGAATATGATGAGGCCGGACATCTTCTCCGCGACATATGGCACGATCCGGACGGCAGGGTTTCCAATACCATCACCTATACATACGACGATTCCGGAAAGCTCCTTGAGGCGTACACCGTCAATGACCGCTTCTGGACTCGCAGCGAGTATATCTATGATGAACTTGGCCGTCTCATCCTCATAAAGGCCTACGACGACGAGCACCCCGAAGGGAATGAGCGTGCCTATACCTATTACAATTACGACAGCGATGGCAACTGCCGCGTAAAGCACGGCTTCGAGTTAGTGGAATAAAGTATTTTTATCAGCAAAATTATAACACTGTCCCACGAAGCATCAATGCTTCGTGGGACAGTGTTATGTAAACTTAATTATGCTTCTTATAATACGTCTACTTAATTACGTAAATTATTTTAAGTAAATAAAATTACGTCAATCAAAATATGCAAACTGATTTCTGTTAATCTAAATATGTATACTTAATTATGTTTATCTGAGCATTGCTTTACAAATTTCGATTGACAGCGGCGGTGATTTGTCTCATAATCATTGTGAGATATTGTTGGTCAACATGGGTCATTTATATGGTCGCTGACCAACTGTAACACAAGGAGATAAGGATATGAATTATAATGATATCTTGGCCGCCGCGAAGGATCAGGTCGGCCCCTACTGCAAGGCCTGCCCCGTGTGCAACGGCAGAGCCTGCGCAAACGCCATGCCCGGCCCCGGCTGCAAGTACCCCGGCAACGCCGCCGCGCGCAACTTTGATAAATGGCAGGAGATATTCGTCAATATGGACACGCTCTGCCCCAATGCAGAAGTCGATGTGTCCTTTGAGCTGTTTGGTCATAGGTTTGCTGCCCCCATCTTCGCCGCACCCCTCGGCTCTATCGACCTGCACTACGGCCCGAAATACAAGGATCATGCCTATAACTCCATCCTCGTCAAGGCTGCGGCCGAATACGGCGTCATGGCGCTGACCGGCGACGGCGTCGACCCGACCATCATGCTCTCCTCAGTTGAGGATATGAAGAAAGTCGACGGCATCGGTTGCCCCGTCATAAAGCCTTGGAACAAGGAGGCAGTGTTTGAAAAGCTCGATGTCCTCAACGCAAACGGCATCTTCGCCGCCGGTATGGACGTTGACGGCGCAGGGCTTCCTTTCCTCAAGGCCATGAACCCCAACGCCGGGAGCAAGTCCGTCGATGAGATGCGCGAGATAATCTCCTACGCCAGAATGCCGTTCATCGTCAAGGGCATCATGACTGTCCGCGGCGCTGAAAAGGCCGTCGAAGCCGGTGCTGCCGCTATTGTTGTATCCAACCACGGCGGGCGCGTCCAGGGCGGAGTGCCCTCCACAGCGGAAGTCCTGCCGGAGATCGCTGCGGCGGTCAAGGGAAAGACGACCGTGCTCGTCGACGGCGGCATACGTTCGGGAGTCGATGTGTTCCGCGCCATCGCTCTCGGAGCTGACGCTGTACTGGTCGGCCGGCCCATCCTCCCGATGATCTACGGCGGCGGCGAGGAGGGCTTCAAGGTATACATGGATAAGCTCGCCGGCGAGCTCAAGTCCACAATGACGATGTGCGGCGCGCCCTCGCTCCGCGACATCACCCGCGACAAGGTAAGGTATTAAAATAGTTCAGATATTCCACAATTCTGTTTGATTGAAAGGCGGAACGCACTATGGATATACACGAGATCGTAGAATCCGAAAAGCACTTTTTCCGTACCGGCGTGACCCGCGGAGTCGATTTCAGGATAGATATGCTGAAAAAATTCCGCAAGGCCATCATAGAAAATGACGAGCTTATCTCCGCGGCGCTCAAGGCCGATCTCAATAAGCAGCCCTTTGAAAGCTATATGTGCGAAACGGGGCTGCTGCTCGAAGAGATCAATTTCCACATAAAGCGCCTCAAAAAATGGAGCAAAACACGCCGCGTGAAGTCCGGCATAGGTCAGCTTCCCGGCAAAAGCTATATTTGCCCGGAGCCTTACGGGGTCGTGCTCATCATGGCGCCGTGGAACTATCCCGTGCAGCTTTGCCTGATGCCGCTCGTCGGGGCAATCTCCGCGGGCAACTGCGCCGTTGTGAAGCCCTCGGCCTACGCGCCTGAGAGCAGCCGCGTCATCTCAAAGCTTATCGAGTCCGCGTTCCCGACAGGCTTCGTCACCGCCGTCGAGGGCGGGCGCGAGGCAAACAAAGCTCTGCTCGATGAACCGTTTGACTACATATTCTTTACCGGCAGCGTCGCCGTCGGCAAGACCGTCATGGAGGCCGCCGCAAAGCGGCTCACCCCGGTGACGCTCGAGCTCGGCGGCAAGAGCCCCATCATCGTCGACGAGACGGCGAACCTCCCGCTCGCCGCGCGGCGCATCGCCTTCGGCAAGGTGCTCAACGCCGGGCAGACCTGCGTCGCCCCGGACTATCTGATGATCGAAAAGAGCGTTGAAGCGCCGTTTATCGAGGAGTACAAAAAGGCTCTGGCCAGCTTCTTCCCCGATGGTGACATGTCCGGCATGGTGCGCATCATAAACGACAAGCACTTTGAGCGTGTGTGCAATATTCTCGATAACAGCGGCAGCGTCGCCATCGGCGGCGCGCGCGACGCGGAAACGCGCTTCATTGAGCCTGCTGTGCTGACCGGCGTCCCGATAGACTCCCCCGCCATGCAGCAGGAGATCTTCGGGCCGGTGCTTCCGGTGCTGCTGTATGAAAAGCTTGACGACTGCATCGACTTCATCCGCTCCCGTCCCAAGCCCCTGGCGCTCTACATTTTCTCTGAGAACAAGATGAATCAGGAAAAGGTACTCAACTCCTGCTCCTTCGGCGGCGGCTGCATCAACGATACCGTAATCCACCTTGCAAGCTCGCACATATCCTTCGGCGGCGTCGGCGAATCCGGCATGGGCAGCTACCACGGCAAAAAGAGCTTTGACACCTTCACCCATTACCGCAGCGTCCTCAAGCAGGGCAAGCTTGATGTTAAACTGCGCTACTTCCCGTACAAGTCCGGAAAAGAAAAAATCACCCGCATGATCCTCAAATGATCTTGGCCGGGTGACCATAAGTAAAAACGAGAGAAAAAGATGAGAAACACATCCCTCTGCTATATAGAGCGCGGCGGAAAATACCTGATGCTCCATCGCGTAAAGAAAACCGTCGACGAGAATAAAGACAAATGGATAGGCATAGGCGGCAAGCTTGAGGAGGGCGAAAGCCCGGAGGACTGCGTCATGCGCGAGGTCTCGGAAGAGACGGGACTGACGCTGAACTCATGGCAATACCGTGGTATAGTCACCTTTGTGTCCGACGAGTGGGGCACTGAATATATGCACCTGTTCACCTCCGATGACTTCAGCGGGACTCCGCGTGAATGTGACGAGGGAGTGCTCGAATGGATAGAGAAGGAGCGTCTGCTGTCCCTGCCGATATGGGAGGGCGACAAGATATTCCTGCGCCTGCTGGACACGGACGAGCCGTTTTTCTCCCTAAAGCTCTGCTATCAGGGCGATAAACTCATTCAGGCCGTGCTGAACGGAAAGAAGATATAAGCCGTGGCACACATAAAGGACTTCATAAAGCACGAGATCACATTGTGCATCGCATTTATCGCTGCAATAGTGAGCTGCTGCCTTGTGCCGCCGGACGCGGCATATCTGGGATATGTCGACTTCCGCACGCTGGCGCTGTTATACTGCCTGATGGTAGTCGTTGCGGGGCTTCGGCGCGCCGGGGTTTTCGCATGGCTGGCACATAAGCTGTGCGCCGGTGCGGGCAGCCTGCGTGCTATCGGTTTTACGCTGGTGCTGCTCAGCTTCTTCAGCTCCATGCTGATAACAAATGACGTTGCGCTGCTGACCTTTGTCCCCTTTGCAGTGGTCGTACTCGGCATGGCGCATCAGGAAAAGGCGCTGATATGGGTGGTCGTCATGCAGACTGCGGCGGCAAACCTCGGCAGTATGCTCACGCCTGTCGGAAATCCGCAGAATATCTATCTGTTCTCGCGCTATGATTTCAGTATCGGCAGCTTTCTTTCCGTGACGCTCCCGATATGGTTGATATCGCTGGTGCTTATATCGCTTCTGTGCCTGCGCCTGCCGAGGGAGCGGCTGGAGGTTTTTCTCGGTGAAGAGCCGCTGCTCGACCGGAAGACCCTGATGCTTTATGTGCTTCTTTTTCTCCTGTGCATGGGTACGGTTCTGCGGCTGCTGACATGGCCGATAATGCTGGCGATGGTGATCCTTGTGCTGCTTATCCTCGACAGACCGCGGCTGCTGACGGCGGACTTCTGGCTGCTGCTCACCTTTGTTTGCTTCTTCGTTTTCTCGGGAAATCTTGCACGAATGGACGCGGTCAAGGCGCTGCTGCAAAGCCTGCTGCGCGGGAGAGAGCTGCTGCTCGGCGCGGCGGTGAGCCAGGTCATAAGCAATGTACCGGCGGCGCTCCTGCTCTCCGGCTTCACGGATAACGGCAGGCAGCTCCTGCTCGGCGTGAACATCGGCGGGCTCGGCACGCCTGTCGCAAGTCTGGCAAGCCTCATAAGCTTCAAGCTCTATTCCCATGCCGAGCATGCGCGCCCCGGTGCATTCATGCGCTGCTTCCTCGCGGTGAACTTTGGGCTTCTGGCGCTGCTGCTGGCATTTGCGCA
>CAKTPR010000093.1 GCA_934591725.1 uncultured Oscillospiraceae bacterium | reverse complement strand
GGAATTCGGAGAATTCGGAGCCGTTGTCCAGGCTGATGCTATTTACCGGCACATCCTTGAGCATCCGGCAGATGGTGAACCGCACCCCGTCAAGAGGACAGTGAAAAAATATAAAGTTTTTCGGCCAGCAGCTAAGCGCTGCTGGCCGCTTTTTATGCAGCGAGGGCGAGTTCGTGCTTTTCCATCGGCGTCAATACGCCCAGATTGCGCTGCACACGTCTGGTGTTGTAGTAATGGATATAGTTCTCAATAGTATTTAATCATCTTGGAAATTTCAGCAGGGGAGAAGGTGTGTATCAGCACTTTTGGCTCTTTTACATTCTTGATGTTCTTGGTTATAAGCTCCTCCATGTAGCCCTCTCTTTGCGCATAGGCACAGAGAGTTTTCACAGCTTTCAGATTGTCATTGACATAGGATGGCTTACACTGACGCTCCTGATAATGGCGGATGAAGAGCTTAATGTGTAAGGGCTTCAAGTCCTCAATATTTGTCACCTTACATTCAGTTTCCAAGAACCTGACAAAGTGCCCCAATTGCTTCTTATAGTTCAAAATTGTCTGTTCAGATAACGAACGAACCCTACAGTCAAGTAGGAACTCTTTAACCAAAAAATCCATAGAAAACATAAAAATAACCTCCTCCTGCCAGATGAAAAGCAGGAAGAGGTTATTGTGATAACGATTTGGCTCAGGTGTATAGTTTCTCTAACAGAATGAGTCTTTCACAACAGCTTGTGTCTGTCACAATTATTGAAAAAGTCCTCAAATCCGAGAGATTATACACTTTCAGCTCGCAAAGCAGTTGAAATTATGCGTTGCGGACGGAGTCGATGTGGCGGGTGAGGTCAAGCATCTTGTTGGAGAAGCCCCACTCATTGTCGTACCAAGCGACGAGCTTGACGAAATGATCGTTGAGGGAGATGCCGGCCTGTGCATCGAAGATGGAGGTGTGCAGATCGGTGCGGAAGTCGGAGGAGACGACCTCATCATCAACATACTCCAGAACGCCCTTCATGGAGCCTTCGGAAGCTGCCTTCATAGCGGCCTTGATATCGTCCATGGTGGCTGCCTTCTCAAGGCGGACAGTCAGGTCAACGACGGAGACATCGGGAGTGGGAACGCGCATGGACATACCGGTGAGCTTGCCGTTGAGTTCGGGGATGACCTTGCCGACTGCCTTTGCAGCGCCGGTGGAAGCGGGGATGATGTTGTTGTAGATGGAGCGTGCGCCGCGCAGATCCTTCTTCTTGGGGAAGCCGTCAACGATGGCCTGAGTAGCGGTGGAAGCGTGAACGGTGGTCATGAGGCCTTCGACGATGCCGAAGTTGTCGTTGATGACCTTTGCCATAGGAGCAAGGCAGTTGGTGGTGCAGGAAGCGTTGGAGACGAACTGCATATCCTTGGTGTACTTGTCGAGGTTGACGCCGCAGACGAACATAGGGGTATCGTCCTTTGCGGGGCCGGACATGATGACGACCTTTGCGCCGGCATCGATGTGAGCCTGTGCCTTTTCCTTGGTCAGGTAAACGCCGGTGCACTCAAGAACGTAGTCAACACCCAGCTCGCCCCAGGGAATGAGGGTAGCGTCACGGTAGGACTTGTCGGAGAGAACCTTGACGACCTTGCCGTTAACGGTAACGGTGCTGTCCTCGTCATTGCCGACGACTTCGCCGTCGAAGCGGCCGTGAACGGTATCGTACTTTACGCAGTAAGCGATGTGAGAAGCGGGATGGCCGGGAGCGTTGATGGCGACGACTTCGATGTCATCAGACTTGATGGCTGCTCTGAAAGCGAGAGAGCCGATGCGGCCGAAACCATTGATACCAACTTTGATCATTGTAATATCCTCCATTTTTAAGAAAATACGAAATTGATCTCATATATAAACCCCACGCGGCGGAAAGCGCCGGGCAGGAAATATATGCTTTATTCACATTCAAATAATAACATATAATATTCGTAAAAATCAATATGAAAAGCCCAGTTTCCGAAATAAAATGTGCCGAAATTTCGATATTTTATCTGCTGTTTTTCTGCTCGCTCTTGTTTATTTTGTCCAGCTTTGATAAAATATCCGTACAAAATGCCGCAGGAGGAATATTGATATGCTTATGATCTCCGCCGATGTCCTCGCGCTGTCCAGCGAAGCCGCCGTGCTCGTGCGCGGCGGGAGGATACAGTTTGCAAACTCTGCCGCGAAAGCGATCCTTGGCGAGGGCTGCGTAGGCAGCACTGTAAAGAGCGTATTCGGCGTAGAGATAGCCGAGGCGCAGGCCGCGTCATTTATCGGCGACCTGCCGATAGGCGGCGTGCGCTATATCGTCCGCGTGACCTCAATGGAGGGAGTGCGCGCAGTGTTCCTCACAAAGCATGAGGAGTCCGCCGCGCTCATAAACGACGCGCTGATCTACTCCCTGCGCAATTGCCTGATGGGGCTGGGCGTCACGACCGAGATGCTCCGCACCCGCGCCGAGGAGGCCAAGGACGCGGAGCTCCTTGCGGGGCTCGCTTCCGTGACGCATGATTATTACAGGATAAACCGTATGCTCTCGAATGTCACTCTGATACGCTCGATAGACGACGGGAGCCTGTTCTTCGTCCCGCGGCCGACCGACCTTGCGGCGCTGCTGGCACAGCTGGCCGACACTGTGAACCTCATAAGCGACGGGTCGCGCGTCGCCTATTACGGCCCTAAGGAGCTGACCGTGAGCATAGACCCGGCGCTTGCGGAGAACCTCGTCCTGAACCTTATTTCTAACAGCCTGACGCATGCCGCAGGCTGCACAAGAGTCAGCCTGCGTCTCATAGAGGATCGCGAGCGGGTCGTGATCTCCGTCAATGACGACGGCTGCGGCATCGCGCCGGAGAAGCTGCACTTCGTGTTCGACCGCTACAGGCACGGCTTCGGCATCTCGGACATTGACCACGGCGCGGGGCTTGGCCTCACCGCCGCGCTTGCGATAGCGAATCTCCACGGCGGCACGCTCCTGCTGGAGAGCCGGGAGGAGGTCGGCACGACCGTGAGGGCGTCCTTCAGCAGAAACCCCGTGCCCTCGCAGAAGCTCTATGCCGCGCAGGAGGAACCGGAGCGGGGGATGCGCACTCTGCTGACCGGCCTTGCCGACTGCCTGCCGGATCGCTGCTTCGGCGAAAGGTACGCGGAGTGATACAACGCATCCCTTACAGGCAAACCTAAGCCTGCTCGGCAAGGTAAATGCTCATCCTGCTCTGTATCTCATGCGCCGCATCCTCGGCGCTTCCCTTGCCCTCAAGATACGGGGTGATTGTCCGCGTGATAATATCGATAACGGCCTTGTCCGTGCACACGACCTTATCCGTGCCGTACACGATGCTGCGCAGAGTATCCGCGTCCTCCGCCGTGTAACACGGAAACGGAAGATCATCCTGACTTCTGCCCCTGTCGAGCTCCGCCTGCACAGCCTGTTCAAAGGTCTCCTTCAGAACGGGGATACCTTTGCTGATATACGGCTCTTCCTCGCTGCCGATGAAAGTCCTCAGAAAGCGCCATGCCCCATCGCGTCCGCTGCCGGAAGCGAGTATGCCCACGCTTGTGGACACGCCGCCGGTGCGTATATCGAGTTCTTCTGAAAGATATCCCGAAGTGCCTGAAAGTCCGGGCTTTCCGAGCTTGAGAAAATAGCTCCCAGTCCCTGCTGCATCAGGGAAGCCAACGACTGAATAGTCCCCGCGCATGGTCAGATGAGCCTTGAGCCCAAAGTCCCAGGCAAAGTCGTAGCTTATGCAGCAAAGCGCATTGCCGCGGGCATACTCCACCGCACTCCCTGTCATTTGCTTCATCAGTGAGAGCCATGAGACGAATGCGGGGGAGTCAAAATTGCAGGTGCCGTTTGCCCGGTCTATGAACTCCGCCGTCGCCGCCCATGAGAACAGCAGCTTCATGTTCTCCGGGAGCGACGGTACTTTAAGTTCCGGTTTTTCCATTATAAGCTGCTTGACGCCGCTTGCCGTCCATGTGTCATCACCGGCAAATTCGGGGTGCGTATACACGGTTAGGATGGTGTACTTGTCCACATACTCATATAAGCCGCCGTTTTTCATCATGCTGCTCAGCAGCGTGGGGATGAAATCATCGCGGCTCAGGGTGGCGTCCGCGTCGATGTACGGGAGCAGGTCGACAAGCAGCTGCCTGTCAATAGCCCCATCGGGCAGCAGGCTCGTGTCTATCAGGTCGATATCGCTCCCAGTGGCGATGGACATCATCATCCTATTGCGCTCGTTTTCATTATTGTAAATATACGGCACTAGCTCGACGCGGTACTCAGGATCACTGTTATTGAACCTGAGTATCGCGTCCATCAGTTTATCCGAACAGATATACGAATGTATGGCGGAATTGTTCTGCACTGAGCTGTCCCCGAAGCAGGCCAGCATAAGGGTTTTCTTTACCGGCACCTGAGCCTTGGAGACCTTCGTTATCCTGTCAGTCATGTGTAAAATATCGCCGTTTGAGTTTTCCAAGCCATCCCAGCCGTAAAGGCGGCTGTAGCTCAGTGAGACGTCCATCCATGAAAACAGCTCTGTCTCCTCGCCTGAGAGAGATACTGAATACAGGGTACTGTCTTTCGTGGTCAGAAAGCGCCCAAGGCAGCTGCCGTAAACAGGCTGATCCTTCATTTTGCTGACCGTGTCCGTATATTGGAGCGTGTCTTTATCTAAATGAGCAACGCCGTCATACGTGCCTACGTACATTTCGCCGTCTACGTATACATGGAGCCCGCCGCCCAGTATCTCAAGCGGCGGCGTGTCAATGACTTCGGCCGCGGGATCGAGCAGATACGTCGTCTCCCCGTCGCTGAGGAGCGCGCGGTCTTTGTCCAGCGCGATGATTGCCATGTAATAGGGCTGGTGCTCGTCCAATGCGAGGTATGAGCATGCCTGTTCCCCGGTCTCCGCGTCGATATACACAAGGTAGTAATTCAGCGCCCGCGAACGGTCGTCTGCGCTTATCTCCGCATCCGTGTAGCTCTCTCTCAGCACGACCCAGAATGAGCTCTCAGCCGCAGAAAAGAACTCCACAGAGGGGCAGATCGCAGGCTCTGTGCCGAGGTCATACCGCTGCCATGTGTCATTGAGCGTGTCATAGCTTGCGACCGCGATGCCGCCGTCGGTCGTGTATGCCACAGTGTGGAACCAGTCACCGACGGGAGCGCTGCATTTGAAGCTCTCGATCCATTCGGGAGTTTCGACCTCGGTGCTCACGTAGCCCATGACAGTCTCCGTGGGTGTATGAGGCTCGGCAATGGTTATTGGCTCTGCCGCTGTGTACGCCGGGCTTTGCGCGGCGGGGGACGCGCCGTGCGCGCAGCCGCTCGATGCGAGCAGCACAGCGGCAATAAGCATGGCGCAGATGAGCTTTATGTGTTTTCTCATAACTCCTCCATATAAGTCAAATATTGCAAGTGCCGTCTGATCTTTCCATGCGTCTTGATATCTGAGACGAATGATAAAGCGATAATGTTCCGAAAGGCTTGAGTCCTTGACCGCTTACCCGCCCAATATTTAACATTTTCTTTATGGCATTGCCCGCAGCTTTGTAACAAAAGCAAAAAATGAGTGTCAAAAATCTGCCAAACGGCGGAAAAAGCTGGTGGTTTTGGCAATGGAATATTACCGGGCACTGTGCTATAATGTGGTACAATGCGTGAGAATTTGAAGATTCGCAAAACAGTCGGCAAAACCGATAATTATATGTTAGATCGGGGGAGGAGACATGAAGAAAGTAGAGTTTACAGAGACGATACTGAGGGATGCGAACCAGTCGCTCATCGCGACTCGGCTGCCGTATGAGAAGTTTGCGCCGATGCTGGCGGAGATGGACAAGGCGGGGTTCTATTCCGTGGAGTGCTGGGGCGGCGCGACCTTTGACGTGTGCCTGCGCTTTCTCAATGAGGATCCGTGGGAGCGGCTGCGCAAGATACGCGCGGCGATGCCGAACACCAAGCTCCAGATGCTCCTGCGCGGGCAGAACATCCTCGGCTATAAGCATTACAGCGACGATATAGTCCGCCGCTTCGTGCGTGCGTCCGTCAGAAACGGCATAGACATCATCCGTATATTCGACGCGCTCAACGATACGGATAACCTCAAGGTCGCCATAGAGGAGACGGTGAAGTCCGGGGCGATGGCCTCCGGCGCTATCTCCTATACCACGAGCCCTGTACACACTCTGGATAAGTACGTCGAGCTTGCAAAGGAAATGGCCGCGATGGGCGTGAGCTCCATCTGCATAAAGGACATGGCCGGCATACTGACGCCGCAGAGCTGCTATGACCTCGTCTCCGCACTGAAGGATGCGGTCGACCTGCCGGTCGTGCTGCATACGCACTGCACGACGGGACTTGCCTTCATGACCTATCTCAAGGGTATCGAGGCCGGGGCCGACGTTATCGACACCGCCATATCCCCGTTCTCCGGCGGCACCTCGCAGCCTGCGACCGAGACGCTTTATTACACCCTCAAGGAAATGGGCTATGACATGAGCCTTGACCCTGCGATCCTGCACAAGATGGCGGACTACTTCAAGCACGTCCGCGCCGAGTACATTGCCGACGGCACCCTCAACCCCATTTCCCTTACGACAGATACCCAGTGCCTGACCTACCAGATCCCCGGCGGCATGCTCTCGAACCTGCTCAGCCAGCTCAAGATGATGAACAAGCTGGACAAGTTCGACGAAGCGCTTGAGGAGACCCCGCGCGTGCGCAAGGACATGGGCTATCCGCCGCTCGTCACCCCGACGAGCCAGCTCGTCGGCACTCAGGCTGTGCAGAACGTCCTCGCCGGTGAGCGCTATAAGAACGTCGGTGCGGAGATGCGCGCATACTGCCGCGGCGAATACGGCAAGACCCCCGCGCCCATCGACCCCGAGGTCAGGGCAAAGATCCTCGGCGGTGAGAAGCCCATCGAGGGCCGCTATGCCGAGACGCTCCCGGCGGACACCTTCGAGAAGGCACAGGCCGAGCTTGGGGACACCGCAAGATGCGAGGAGGATGTGCTCAGCTACATCGCCTTCCCGCAGGTGGCGGAGAACTTCTTTGAAAAGCGCAGGGAGGCGGAGGAGCACAGCGTCCGCTATTCTATAGAGCAGATCTGAGGAGAGATGAAACATGAATGACCTTATAAACATTTCTGTCGGCGACGCCGCGATGACGGCGCTGCTGGGCTACGCGGTCGTGTTCATCGGGATCATAATGCTGATGATCCTTGTGATGTTCGTCGGCGACCTTATGTTCAAGAGCGCAAAGCGCAAGGCGGCCAAAGCTCCTGCCGCTGCACCCGCTGCTCCTGCCGCACCGGCAGCCGCTACCGGCACAGCCGGAGAGCTGAAGCTCTATGACACCGATCCGAGAGACGCCGCGATGGTCATGGCCATTGTCGCGGATAAGCTTGGAAAACCCTTAAACGAACTGCGCTTCAAATCCATCAGGGAGGTCAAGGACAAATGAAATACAAAGTAACTCTTAATAACCGCGTATACGAGGTAGAGGTAGAGCAGGGCGAGGCCATGCTCGTGAACGAATATGAGCTGGCAGCTCCCGCAGCTGCAGCACCTGCCGCCCCCGCAGCGTCTGTTGCGGCAGCTCCCGCAGCGGCACCGGCAGCCGGTGCGCTCGCCGCGGGCGATGTCGTCACAAGCCCCATGCCCGGCAACATACTGAAGATAAACGTCGCACAGGGTCAGCATGTCAACGAAGGCGACGTGCTCATCGTCCTTGAGGCCATGAAGATGGAGAACGAGATCTCCGCCACGAAGTCCGGCACGGTAGCGCAGATCAATGTTACCAAGGGCGCGGTCGTTGAGACCGGTACTCCGCTGGTCGTCATCGCATAAGGAGGAGAGCTATGGACGTTCTTGGAGTGTTCTATAAGCTGTGGTCAGAATCGGGCTTCTCCGCCTTTTTCATGGACGGCGGCTGGAAGAACCTTATCATGATCCTTATCGCCTTTGTGCTCCTGTACTTCGGCATCGTCAAGAAGTTCGAGCCGCTGCTGCTCGTCGGCATAGCCTTCGGCTGCCTGCTGTCGAACCTGTCATACTTCGTCGCGCTCGGCGGCGGCAACGCTCTGTACCACCCGGAGCTGTGGGAGGCCTTCCTCGATGAGGCAAGCCCCTTCTATCACAGCTACGGCCACATTATGAG
>CAKTPR010000092.1 GCA_934591725.1 uncultured Oscillospiraceae bacterium | reverse complement strand
CCCCCGGCAGAGCTTCATCGCTCCGCCGGGGGATGGCTGTTATTCACATATTCAGTTGTTATCCACGGTGCATTGCCGTATTCTTTCGCTCAGCTCCGCTGCGCGGCCGGTGTCCCCTGCCGCGTCGAAGTGCTCATACAGCGCCGTGCATATCACGGAGTAGACCGTTTTCTTGCTGTCGGAAAGCTCCCCGGCGTCGACAGCGACTGCCGCGGCATACGCGCCGTCATAGTCGCCGCCCTCATACAGCTCACCGGCTTCGAGGTATGCCTTTGTCTCCGGCTTGTATTTCTCCATCCACGCCGGGGCGAGCATCATTTTCTCTGCAAAGGCATAGTTTCCCCTCGCCGCAAAATACTCGGACACCGTACCCGATATGAAGAATATCGAGATCAGCAGCACTGCGCCGAGCACTACCCGTATCCAGTTCATTTTGCCGAGAGTCCTGTAAGTCCTGTCGTACCGTATCTGGCGGTACACGCTGTATTTGTTATCCATAGCAAAGCTCCGAAAATACTTATGCAGAAAGCGGATAATGTCCGCTTTCTGCGCGTTTTATAAATGCTTTTACATCGACCCAAGCAGCAGGTCGGGCAGCCAGGTGCAGAAGCCGGGAACGAAGGTCACGAGTGCGACGACAATAAGGTCGACAAGGATCATGACCATCATCCATGGGATCAGCTTTGTAACGCCCGTCTTGACGACAGTGACCGTGACGAACAGGTAGCTGCCGACAGGAGGAGTCAGGCCGCCGATAATGGTGCATATCGAGAACATAAGGCCGAACTGAACCATGTTGCAGCCCAGTTGCTGGAGCAGCGGGAACACCAGCGGCAGGATAACGGGCATGACCGCGACGGGCTCCATGAAGCAGCCGATCAGCAGAACGAAGGCCGCGATGAGCAGCTCGATAACGATCGCGCTGCCGGAGGAGACGTTCATCAGCCATTCCTGGAACTTGACGCCGAAGCCCTCGACCGTGAATATGTATGCAAACACGGTGGATGCCGCGTACAGGGACAGCACCTGACCGGTACCCTCAGCCGCACTGAAGAGAACCTTCTTGATCTTCGCGAAGTTCAGCTCCTTGTAGCACACCACGCCGACGAACAGACCGTAGACGCAGGCGATAGCGCCGGCTTCGGTCGGGGTGCAGAAGCCTGCGGTGATGCCGACGATGATGATGAGCGGCATCAGCAGTGCCCAGAAGCACTCGCCGAGGGAGCTGATAACAGCCTTGAGGTGGAACTTTCCGCCGTAGTCGATGTTGTGCTTCTTCGCGTAGAAGTGGCAGATCACCATCAGGATAAGGCCAATGGCAAGGCCGGGGGTGTAACCGGCGAGGAACATACGGGTGATGGAAAGGCCGGTGATGGACGCGAAGATTATCATGACGTTGCTGGGCGGGATGATAGGCGCGGTGGACGCGGCGCCCGCGATCATTGCGCCGGTGAACTCTTTCTTGTAGCCGATCTTCTCCATATCGGGCGCGGTGATGGAGCCGATAGCCGCGACAGCCGCGGTACCGGAGCCGGAAACTGCGCCGAAGATCATGTTGGCCGCGACGCAGACGATGCCGACACCGCCGCGCAGCCAGGAGAACAGGGACGAGCAGAACTGGATGATGCGCTTGGAAAGTCCGCCCTGGTTCATGATCGAGCCGGATATCATAAAGAACGGTATTGCCATCAGCGTGAACGAATTGACGCCGCTGATGAAGCCGCGGCAGTTCATATACATCGGCAGTCCGCCATCGCCGAGCAGCACGGCGAGGAAGCCCGCGCCGAGCAGGGAGAACGTGATGGGAACGCCGAGCAGCATCAGTGCAAGAAGAGAAATACAGGCAATTATTAACATTATTCTATCTCTCCTTCATTGATTTTCTCAAACTCGGTTTTTTCAACAGTGTTTGTCCAGAGTGCCTTGACCTTTCCCGGCGTGATGCGCAGGTAGCCCAGCACCATAGCAATGGAACCGACGGGGTACGACACGTACAGCACCCACAGCGGCAGGTGCGTGGAGGTGGAGTATCTCGGCCCATAGATCTTTACCATTTCAATTGCCGCCGGCATGAGCGCTATCAGGAAGAAGCAGGCCAGCGTGCGCGTGAGCGCGTACAGGACGGCCTTGACCTTTGGGTTCTTTACAAGCTCCTGCAGCAGGTCGAGCGTGACATGGTCGTCGGCTCTCGCGGTGAGAGACGCGCCCACGCAGGTGACCCACACAGCGCAGTAGATGATGATCTCCTCAGCCCATCTGAAGGAGTGGTGCAGCGCGTAGCGGGAGAAAGTGTTCACAAAGCAGACCACTATCATTATCCCCAGCAGCAGTGCGCACAGGTATTTGATGATAATTTCGACGCAGTCGTCGATTTTATAATAGGCATTTAAGAGTTTTTTCATGATTCACTCTCTTTCGGTTTCGGATTGGAAACGGCGCTTACTTTAAGAATACCTGAAATTCCGGAGAGCCGGTAATGGCTCTCCGGAAAGCGATTCGCGGAACGATTATTTCGCGTTTGCAGCGACGTACTCGAGAGCCTCGTTGACGATGTCCTCAACGCCCCACTCGGCTATCTTCTTCTGCTGGAAAGCCTTATCAGCGTCGATGAACTCCTGCAGAGCCTCGGCGGTCGGGGTCACGACCTCAACGCCTGCGGCCTTGATGACTTCGACTTCTGCCTCGTTTGCGCCGACGCGGTCAACGCACTGCTCGATGCACTTCTCTTTGAAGACGTTCTTGATGATGTCCTGATACTCGACAGGCAGCTTCTCAAGGTTGGTCTTGTTGATCATGAGCAGGTTCAGGGAAGCGATGTGGTAGGTCTCGATGTAGTACTTGAAGGACTCCTGCTGGCCGCGGGCAGTGATGGAAGCGGGATCGCTCTCAAAGCCCTCGATGGTGCCGTTAGCAAGAGAGGTGATGACCTGAGAGGAGGACATAGCGGTGGGAGAGCAGCCCCATGCCGCAACGGTCTCCTGGTAAACGTCGGAGGAAGGAACACGGATCCTCAGACCGTCGCAGTCTGCCATGGTCTCGACCTTGTGGCCTTCGGTGGTGAGCAGGCAGCGGATGCCCTGGCTCATTGCGCCGAGGCAGTAGAGGTCGATGCCCTTTTCCTCAAGCTGCTTGTTGGTGAGCTCGGGGAGGATCTCGCCGAGAGCGTTCATCTCGGAGTAGTTGGTGACAACGTAGGGAAGCTCAGACCAGCCGATCTCATCGATGCCGCCGACAGTGCCCCAGACAGAGGGGCCGGAAAGGCTCATGTCGAGAGTGCCTGCAAAGACCTGCGGGATAAGCTCATCCTCGCCGCCCATGGTGCCGTCGGGAACGCAGTTGATCTTGATGTGGCCTTTGGACTGAGCCTCGACCTCTTCGATTGCCTTCTGGATCCACTTCTGCTCATGACCTACGCCTGCGAAGATGTGGTAGAAGTTAAGAGTGTAAACGGTGTCGTCAGCTGCGGGAGCTGCTGCATCGGCTGCGGGAGCTGCTGCATCGGCTGCAGGAGCTCCCGCGTCGGTGGCGGGCTTGTCGGAGCCGCCGCATGCCGCCATGGCAAAAACCATAACGAGCGCCAGCGCCAGGCAAAGCATCTTCTTCATTTTCTGCATACTTTTTTCCTCCTGTTTTGTTAGAACGATTTTAATGTCCGTCATTGGCAGCCGCACCCAAAACGTTGCCTCAGCAGGACTTTTTCCTCTCAGTTTGTGAGCAACAAACTTTCTGATGAAAACATAACATCTAACTTTTTTGATGTCAATTTTGTCAAAAAATGCGCAATGCCCTAAAATTTACAATCTAAAAAGTGAAATAACCGAACCGTGCATTTTGGGTGCTTTTTTTCTCGTTCATTGTATAATCACTATAAAATTTGAAATAAAAATTATGTGAAATCCTACAAAATTTTTTTCGCGGCTTCAGCCGCCGAAAACGCGCAACTCATTGATAAATAAGGCTTTGCGCACCGGCTTTTCTTTTTCCGGAATGTGCGCTTTGCCCGCGCCGCTGCTGAATAAATAAAGAAGACCGCCGGGCGTTATTCCCGGCGGCCAATGTTATTTTGCGGTGCAGAGTTATTATGGTCACACAACGATCTCCGCCTTGCTTCCGCCCTGCCTGTCCTTGGTGACAATGATCTGCTTGTCTATCTGCTGCTTGAGCTCACCCACATGAGAAATAATGCCTACCAGGCGGTCGTTATCGGCGAGGGAGGTCAGGGCTTTCATTGCCTGAGTAAGGGAATCCTCATCGAGTGAGCCGAAGCCCTCATCGACAAACATCGTGTCGAGCTTGATCCCGCCGGCAGCGGATTGTATCTCATCTGCCAGACCGAGGGCAAGCGCGAGCGAGGCCTTGAAGGACTCACCGCCTGAGAGTGATCTGACGCTTCTCTCGCTGCCGTTGTAGTGGTCAATGACATCAAGATCCAGACCGCTCTGTCCCACTTTGTTTGCCTCCTTCCGGCGCACCAAATCGTACTGACCGTAAGTCATTATCATAAGGCGCGTATTGGCGCGGGCAATGATCCTGTCAAAATAATTCATCTGGATATAAGTCTCCAGCATCACCTTTTCTTTTCCGGAAATATTGCCGTTTGCAGTGTTGGAAAGCGATTTTACCCATGAATATCTCGTTTCGGCGGTGATCAGTTCCTCAGCTTTCACCTTGATGCTCTTCAAAATGCCGGTATTTGCCGTCACTCTGCTGTGTACTGCTTTCTCATCCTGATTTATCTCTTTGAGTTTCTCTTCAAGTACGCTTTGGGCTTCGGTCTCCTTCTCCAAAGAGACATCCGTAGCTCCGTCAAGCCGCTTCAGGATCTCCTCTTTTGCCGATTTTAAAGACGCAAGCTCCACATTGCATTGCTCCAGCTCTTTCTGAACCGCTTCATAAGCTTTTTTGATCTGCGCTGTCAGCGCGTTGAGCGTGTATATCTCTGCCTCCGCCTTTTCCTTGGACGCAAAGCTGAGCTTTTCCTTGAGTTCGGCAGCTCTGCTCTCCACAGCTTGAAGCTCAACCTTTTTCGCGCTCACTCCGTTTTTGAGTTCGGCGCTTTCCGCGCGCGCCTTTTCCAGCGCGTCGGTCTTTTGCGGCAGCTCCGTTTCTATCTCGGCCTTACGCGCAATATTTTTATTTTCAATTGATATCTGCGCACTGATCTCATTTGCTTTGTTTTCAGCGTCGGCAAGGCGTTCGTTTATTACAGCCAAGGCATCATCGGAAAACGGAACGCCGAGCAGCGCCTCTGTCTCGGAGCGGACACTGCTTTCCTTCTCCTCCAGCGTCCCCTTGAGACTGCCGGCAGTCTCCCGCGCTGTGTTGGCGCTGCTGTTTGCAGCGGCAAGCTTTTTCTGAAGCCGTTCGAGCTCATCCTTTGTCGGCGCATTATCGGGCTTGATCGCTCTATGCGGATGCTCTGTCGAGCCGCACACCGGGCAGGGTGCGCCCAGCTCCAGCGTATCTGCCAAAATACCGGCCTGCGAATCAAGATATATCTTGTTCTTGTGCTTTAATTCGTCATCAAGCGCGGCAGCTGCCAACGCCTTTTCATCATACTCTTTGAGCGCCATCCGATATTTTTCGCGGGAGACCCTGACTGCCACAATATTTCTTTTAAGTGTGTCCAGCTTGGCAGATCGGTCATTGAGCTCGCGCAGCTCGGCATCCAGCCGGAGCTTTCTCTCTCCGGCTTTCTGCAAGGCCTTGTCCTCGGCGGCAAGGGCTGCGATCTCATCAGTCAGCAGCTGCACACACTCGTCCAGCTGAAGCAGCTTTTTCCCGCCCGCGTCTATGAAAGCGCGCGCACCGGCAGCGGCGCTCTGCTTTGCTGCCGCCTCATCATAGTCGGGAAGCGACGCCTTGATCCTCGCCGCGGTTTCGCTGTACTTCTGGATCTCCGGCTGCCGCGCCTTTTCTTCTTCGCACTTTGCAAGTACGATCTCCATGCGCTGCGACAGGGCGGAATAGGCGCTTTCGTTTTTCTCCAGATCCTTCTTCGCAGCAGCGGTATCCTTCGCCTTGGCAATGCGGGTCTTTACCCCGTCAAGCTCCTTTTGAATGCTCTCGCGCAGCTCACCGAGTTTTTCTTCCTCAGCCGTGTCCTCGGCGATCAGCTTTCCAAGCAGCGTGACAGTGTCCTCCATGGGCAGGCTTCCGCTCTTTGCTTTCTCCGCTTCGATGGACGCGACGTTATCCCTGCCGCACATAATACCGCCGATATACTGAGCAATGCTCCCTCTGACAGCGGTGCATTCATCGTTGAGCGCTTTCGATTCTTTCTTCAGGCGCTCCTGCAGCTCGGAAAACAGTTCCGTCTTAAAGATATGACGGAATATCTCCATACGCTCCTTCGTCGGCGCGAGGAGCAGCTTCATGAAATCGCCCTGAGCAATCATGGCTATCTGGCAGAATTGGTTTCTGTCGATCCCGATCACGGATCTGACCGCGTTGTCGACATCCTGTATCTTCGTTATGACCTTTCCGTCCGGATAAATAAATTCGGCGGCGGCTCCCTGCAGGGTGCGCCCGTCCCCGCGTTTCTTAGTGCGTTCATATTCGGGATTCCGTTTTACGGTATACTCCTTGCCGTAATAGCTGAAGCGCAGCTCGACCTCGGTAGGCGTGTCGTTATCGGCATATTTTGAACGCAGCATCGACGTATCACGGCTGCTGCCGCTCGGTGCGCCGTACAGCGCATAGGTGATGGCGTCGAAAATCGTGGTCTTTCCCGCACCGGTGTTGCCGGTGATAAGATACAGTCCGCCTGTTCCGAGCTTATCAAAATCAAGCTCCGTAACGCCGGCATAAGGGCCAAAAGCCGAAATTTTAAGTTTTATCGGTCTCACTGTTCGTCCCCCCAGATCTGCTCGATAATGTCAGCCATAAATGCACTCTGCTCGCCGCTCATCGGCCGGCCGTTCTGCTGCTCATAAAACTCGCTGAAGTGCTCAAGGGGAGTTTTGGCGGCAGCGTCTGCCGCGCCGTTTATCTCCGCCGAATGGCGGGTACGCGTGTTGTCATAATCGAGCTTCATTATGTTCTTGTAAATGACGCGCAGCTTTGCCATGGCATCGGGTACATCCTCCTCGTCGGTCAGTGTGATGTGCATATAATCCTCATTGTACGAAGTGCCCTCATAAAAGCTCCTGAGCGTAAGCTCATTATAAGTACCCTTTATTTCAACAAGCTCGCGCTTCGGTACAAGCGGAATAAAGGACAGCTCAATATTCCCCTTTTCTTTCATGTCCGCAACGGTGATGCTCTTTGTATCCTTCGCTTCGGAAAAAGAATATTTAAGCGGCGTTCCGCTGTACCGCACATATTCGCTCGTGCATTTCTGCGCACGGTGAATGTGCCCAAGCGCGACATAATCAAAGCCGTCAAAAACGCTGACGTCGACATTTTCCGTTCCGCCGACGGAAATATCCTCCGACTCCGAGAGCGCGGCGCCGGTCACGAACTGGTGCGCAGCAAGGATGTTCCGCTTGGAGTGATCGATATTCATGCTCTCGATCGCGGTGCGCAGCGCATCGGTATAGGACGTGATCTCATTGTCCGGGAAAAAACGGCGGACGACGGGCGGCTTCACGAACGGGAGCAAATATACCTCAACTTCTCCGAAGCTGTCAGACAATGTTATCGGCTCAATGTGCCCATTGTAGACGGGCGACATATATATCCCGCTTTTGTCCATCAGTCTGCCGCCGAACGCAATACGCTCTGCCGAATCGTGGTTCCCGCTGATGATAAAGACCTTTAAGCCGCGCTGCGAGAGCCGGACGAGGAAATCATCGAACAGCTCCACCGCCTCAGCTGAGGGTATGGCTTTGTCATAGACATCCCCGGCGATAATGACCGCATCCGGTTCCTGCTCGTCAATGATGTTTATTATTTTTGTCAGTATGTATTTCTGATCCTCCATCATGGAAAATTCGTTTACGCGCTTTCCCAGATGCAGGTCGGATAGATGCAGAAATCTCATTTGCATGCGCTCCTTTCAATACCATCGATTGACAAGGACACACACGGTTTTGACGGGCAGAAAAGCGCCCATACATCCTCAAAGGTCTTACCAATACACAAAGTATTGCCTGCGGCCTTTTCGTCGTCTGACCACTTTTCTGCTACGGCAAAACTGCTTGCACCTGACAGCGGTGAATTTTCGTGTGATTTTTGGCTTTTGAGTCGCAGATGTGTCGTAACCCATCAAGACGAAAAGGACAAAAAGCGCCGGAAAGGCACGCTGTCAGGCGTGTATGCTCTTGTCAATCGAGGGTA
>CAKTPR010000091.1 GCA_934591725.1 uncultured Oscillospiraceae bacterium | reverse complement strand
ATCGTGACGTCACAGCCGTGGCGCACCATAGTGTGTATCGCGCTCTTGTTCATGCCGACGCCCGTGCCCTCGAACAGCAGGAACTCCGTCCCCGATTCGGCGGTCAGGCCGCACTGCTCAGGGGTGAGCACCTTGTCGGTGTGCGCCCAGTGCGCCCCGGCGTCAAAGGTGAGCACATAGCGCACGGCGATGCCGTAATTTTCATAGAGATAGGCCGCAGTGTTGACGGCGGTATACGCGCCGTTGCTCGCTCCGCACACGACCATGTCATGCAGGAAAACGTTATTCTCCAGCGCCGCTTCTTCAAGCGCGCGGTACGCATCCTCGATGCGGTTTTCCATGTCGTAAAAGCCGTTTGTGTACATATATAGTATTATCGCGTTCGGGGATGTACCGGCGTAAATGTAGTCCTGATAGTAGGAGTTTGCAAGCGCGCTGTCGTACCCACCCGGATAGAAGATCATGCAGCGCGTGTCGGCGTTGCACTCCTTGGGCACGTATATGAGCCCCAGCCGGTGCCAGTAGAGTATACCGTCGCCGACCTCTTTCCCGGCGTAGGGGGCATAGTTTACGCGCTCGTCCGTGCCGGCGGCCATATTGACAATGCGGCTCATGCAGCGCTTGAGGAGAGCGTCGCTGTCCTTATAGCTGCCGAGACTGTTCCAGAGAATGATCGCCTCGTCCATGCGGCATTCGTAGGTCGCCGCGAGAGCCTGATGGTAAAGCCCCTCCTTCGCGTCCTCGGTGAGCTCTTCCGCGCCAGCGTAACCCTCCGGGAGCACGGCGAGCACATCGAGCGCGCCGGTATAGCTGCCCGCGTCCGTCAGAGCGCGCGCCTTGAGAAAGCTGCACTCCAGCGCTCTGTCCGCCGCGTCCTCAAAATCGCCGAGGGCTTCAAAGGCAAGCCGTGCCGCGTCATATTCCCCGGCCGCGAGCTGCGCCTCCGCCGCTTCATATGCTTCGCGGTTCAGCTCATAGTCGCAGCGCGCGATGTCCCCGGCGCTGCTGTTTTTCTCGTACCACGCGCGCGCACCGGCATAATCCCCGGCAGCGAACAGCTCCTCGGCGTTTTTGGTGTTGTAAAGCTCCACGCCCTTTCTGTACCCGAAAAAGAGCAGAGCCGCCGCCAAAAGCGCGAGCGCGCATACAAGCAGTATTTTCTTCGTCTTTGTTGTCATAGCTTATCTCCATGGCTCCCGGGAAAATTTTTCCAAATACCGGGAACAAAATGCAGCGCCCGCCGTCTTATAGCCATAAAGCAAATCACAAAATATCACAGGAGGGTATACAATGAAAGATGTTGCTTATAATCCGTCGGCACTGCTCGTCGTAGGCATGCTCATTGCGGCAGCGTATACGCTGCTGGGTATCTGATACGGAACAATATTTGAGCCAAGGCCGCCCGGAGAAACCGGGCGGCCTTGATTTTTGCTGTCACCGCGGCGGCACTTCTCCGTAGCTCACATAGAACTCTATTATATCGGTCGTCGGGTACATGAGCTGCTGCGATGATGTACACAGCACATAGTCCCCGATCCGCGCTCTTTCGGTGAGCACAGCGCCGCTCCCGGCGGCCTCGGTATATGCCGCGTCGACCTCGTCTTTATAGAAGACAAAGAGCGCGCGGGAATAGTCCGTCCTGCGGTAGACGTCTCTTGTGTTGAGATAGGGCACGGCGTGGAAAATGACTTCGTCCTCCCAGCAGCCCGCGATGAGCTTACCGTCGGAATAGGCCGCAGCGCTGGGGGTGAGGTGCGCAATGTTGCCGTACAGCAGCTCATAGCCATTGTCGACGGCGTAGCTGCATATCTCCTCGGCGGGCGTTTTGCTGTCGCTGAAAACGCTGCGCAGATCATCCCCATAGCTGAAATAAATATTCCCGGCAGAGAGCAGGCACAGCGCGATGAGCAGAGCGCGGCGCAGCTTCGGCGCGGCGCGCTCAAGGACTACCGCCGCAGAGAGCGCGAGCAGCGGATAGTAGATGAACAGGTATATCGCCCGCAGCTTCACCGTAGTGCAGAACGAGGCCGCGACGACTGCGAGCAGACTCACGACCGCGAGCCACCAGTACGCTCCGATGCCCTCAGGCGCGGCCTTGGCTTTGCGGATCAGGAGCACTGCCGCGGCGATCAGCAGCGCCGTGAAGAACACGAACATCAGCACGAAGAAGCCGCCGTTATTCTTGACGCACTCAAGCCCGGTCACGGTGCGGGACGCAGCGATGAAGCGCCAGAGCTTTCCGTTAAGACCCGTTCCGTCCAGAACGGAGGTGTCGGAGTATATGGACATATTCGGCACAGCCAGCAGCTTCATGAGCAGTGCTCCGCCAATGTTGGCGGTAGCGTAGCCGAGGGCGCGGCAGAGCGGCATACGCTGCCCTCTGGGCCAGAGCTTTTCGCGCGCGATAAGCCGGCGCAGCGCGGATACGAACTCGACGGCCAGTATCGGCAGGATGCTCACGCAGGTCTGACGCAGGCTCTGCATGCCCGTGCAGAAGGCCAGCACCAGCGAGACAGCCAGCGCCGCGGGGCGCAGGGAAGAGTCCGTCCGCGCGCGGACATAGTCGCCCGCAAGGAAGAAGAAAGTTATGAGATAGCAGGCATAGTAGCTCGCCATGACAAAGAACAGCTGCCCCTCATCTGCGTCGATAATGTACGGCATATATACTGCGGCGGCGAGCGCGAGCAGCACTGCGAGCCGCGTGGAGCGGCTTTTTATATAAGGCTTTATCATCCAAATGAGCGAGAGCACTATCAGCAGCGACATCAGCGTCGTCGCGAGCGCCATCGCGGTGTTCATGCTGCCGGTAAGGCCGTAGAACAGCGCCGCGAACACCGGCGTCGCGATAACGTAATACTGGTTGCCGAAGATGTAGTTTGCCGGGAAGAGCGTTTTCTGCTCCCACATCAGGCGGGCAACGAGAGTGTCCTCATACATATCGGCAGTGGAGAAATACGCAAAGCCTGCGAAGTTCACGATAGCGAACGCCGCAAAATACGCCAGCAGGATGAGTATTATAATAAGAGAGAAGGCTCTCTCCTGTTTTTGGTTCAGGGTATCAATCATAGGGAAGCTCCCGGAATATATGGATTAACCATATAAGGATATAATAAATCGGCTCAAAAGTCAACAAACGCCGCGCGGCATTGACAGCCGCAGCGGGAGCGTTTATACTGGGAGCACTACTTTGAACGGAGTTTTTATATGCTTTCTGTAAATGACCTCTCCATGCAGTTCGGCTCGTCCGTGCTGTTTTCGCGCGTAGACCTGCAATTTACTCCCGGCAACTGCTACGGCATCATCGGGGCAAACGGCGCGGGCAAGTCTACCTTTATAAAGATCCTCTCCGGTGAGCTCGAACCGACAAGCGGCAGCGTCACGCTCGACGCGAAGCAGCGTATGTCGGTGCTCAAGCAGAACCAGAGCCTGTACGACGATTACTCCGTGCTCGACACCGTCATCATGGGCAACCAGCGGCTCTATGACTGCGGCAAGGAGAGGAGCGCGATATACGATAAGCCGGATTTCTCCGACGAGGACGGCATACGTGCCGCGGAGCTTGAGGAGGAGTTCGCCGAGCTCGGCGGCTGGGAGGCCGAGAGCGACGCCGGGCGTATCCTTCAGGGACTGGGCGTTGACACCGCGCTGCACCAGAGCCTCATGCGCGAGATAGACCCGCGCCTCAAGGTAAAGGTGCTGCTCGCGCAGGCGCTCTTCGGCCACCCGGACGTTATCCTGCTCGACGAGCCGACGAATAACCTCGACCTTGCGAGCGTCGTATGGCTCGAAGATTTCCTCATGGACTATGAGGGCACGGTGCTCGTCGTGAGCCATGACCGGTACTTCCTCAATAACGTCTGCACCCACATCGTGGATATCGACTACGGCAAGATCAAAATGTACGTCGGCAACTACGACTTCTGGTACGAATCCAGCCAGCTCATCCAGAAGCTCATCCGCGACCAGAACAAGAAGGCCGAGCAGAAGATACAGGAGCTGCAGACCTTCATCGCGCGCTTCTCTGCGAACAAGTCCAAGTCCCGTCAGGCCACGTCAAGGCGCAAGCTCCTCGATAAGATCACCGTCGAAGAGCTGCCTGCGTCGAACCGGCGCTATCCGTGGGTCGGCTTCAAGGCCGAGCGCGAGCCGGGCAAGGACAGGCTCTTTGTCACCGAGGTCAGCAAGACCGTCGACGGCGTGAAGCTGCTCAATAACGTAAGCTTCATCGTCGGTAAGGACGATAAGATCGCCATCGTCGGCAAGAACGAGCTTGCCGTGACGATGCTCTATAAGATCATCATGGGCGAGGAGGAGCCGGATTCCGGCAGCGTCAAGTGGGGCGCGTCCATCACCACGGCCTATTTCCCCAAGGATCACAACAGCTATTTTGAAAACTGCGACTATGACCTCATCGACTGGATGCGCCAGTTCTCCTCCGACAAGCGCGAGAGCTATCTGCGCACCTTCATCGGACGTATGCTCTTCTCCGGGGACGATGTCTATAAGAGCGTCAAGGTGCTCTCCGGCGGCGAGAAGGTCAGGTGCATGCTCAGCCGCATGATGCTCTCCGGCGCGAACTTCCTCGTGCTCGACCAGCCGACGAACCACCTCGACCTTGAGAGCATCGCCGCGCTAAACAACGGCCTTGAGGCCTTCAAGTACAACATCATCTTCTCCTGCCACGACCATCAGCTCACGCAGACCGTCGCCAACAGGATCATCGAGATCACAGACGACGGCATCATCGACCGCGTCTGCACCTACGATGAGTACATGCACATCTCCGACCTCGAAACCGGAGCGAGGGAATAAAAAAGGAGCGCGTTGCAAGATATTTGCAGCGCGCTTTTAAGTTACCGGTATTGCTTTTTACACGTTCGTGCCGTCGGCGGCGATGTGGAAGGTCTCTATCGCGAGCTTGAGTATGCCGTTGACAACATCGGCCTGATCCTCAAGCGCAGTGGAATTGTAGACGACAACGCTGCCGTCCTCAAGGTTCTCGGCATAGTATGCGCAGGCGACGGTGCCGCCGGCATCCTTATCCTTGTAGGTGTAGTAGATGTAGCAGATATCCCTGTCGCCGAAGTCGACCTTGGTCGGGTCGCCGGCCTTGGTCTGAAGGTTCTTGCCCAGCTCTATCTCGGAAGCCGCAGCCATCTCCTTGAGATACGACTCAGCGTCGGTCATCGGAATCAGGGAAACGGTGCAGAAGGGCAGGTCGGTGCTGTCTCCGGCATAGATTATTGCGTTGCCGGCCTGATTGGTCATTGCAACATACTGCACGTCATAGTCAAAGCTTATGCCGTTGACCTCGCTGACATAGGTGGTTATGCCGGATTCCGGAACCGCGGGAGCGCCGGGAGTGGCGACGGGAAGGTCGTCCACGGAAACGGACTGGCCGGGAGCTTCGGTCGCGGCGGGAGTTTCATCCTTGCTGCCGCAGGCGGACAGCGAAAACAGCATGACTATTATAAGAGCCAGTGCGATAACATTCTTCTTCATATCGTTAACCTCTTTCATATAAAGATTTATAACACATACTGATACACGCTCTAAAATGTGTAACCTTATTGTAAACTATAGTTCGCGATTTGTCAAAACATTTCTGCGCGTTTTCCGTGATTTCTTCTGAAGAAAGCTTAAGATTTGCTGAATCGGCGGCAAGTGCGGAAACAAAAACAGCACGGGGCCGTCTTACAGATATAAACAGGCAATTTCTGCCAGATAACGAAAGAGAGAATTTCCATGAAAAAGCTTCTTAGTTTGATGATCGCAGTGATAATGCTCTTTTCACTCGCCGCCTGCGGCGAGACGCCTGCCTCCCACGCGGCGGAGACTGAGCCGACTGAGTCTCCCGCACCGAAGACGGAGAACGGCCGGCCTGTGACAGAGGTCACGACTGTGGATGAGCTGCTTGCCGCCATCGCGCCGAACACGGTGATCGAGCTTACCGGCCAGCGCTATATGCTCACCGAGGCGTCTGACTACGGTACGGGCAGCGGCTCCGGATATTACCGCTGGGACACCGGCGACGGCGCGGAGCTTGTCATCGAAAACGTCACCGGCCTTACCATACGCGCCGCAAACCGCGATACCTGCATCGTCACCGAGCCGCGCTGGGTGAACGTCCTTCACTTTATCGACTGCGAGGACATCGCGCTTGAGGGCTTCACCGCCGGGCATACCGACGGCGCGTACTGCTCCGGAGGCGTGCTGTGCTTTGAAAATACCAAGGGAGTGACGGTAGACGGCTGCTCGCTCTACGGCTGCGGCACCGAGGGCGTCACGACCTACGGCTGCGAGGATGTCGCCGTCACCGGCTCCGAGATATGGAACTGCTCGCAGGGCGCGGCGTTTATATACGACAGCAAAAACGTCAGCTTTGATAACTGCGATTTCCACGGCATCACCGCCGAGTTTGGCATGTTCAGGACGATCGACAGCGACAAGTTCGCCCTGCTCAACAGCACCATACGCGACAGCAGCGGAGACGTCTTCTTCAACAGCTCCCGTTCGAGCGGCGTATATATCGGCGGCTGTGAGGTCAGCGGCAATAAGTTCCGCGATATGTTCGCTTCTGAGCTTGTCCCGGTCACGGTCGAGGGCTGCGCACTCGGGGACAATGACATCATCGACTGGTACGCAGATATGGAAAAGCTCGGCAGCCTTTATGAAAACAGCAAGGCTGTCGATCCCGATGGAAACGTCTATACTTACAGTGAGCTTCAGGAAATGCAGAAAACGGAGAACGCCGTCTGGAACGCTTATGTCCCTGAGGTGGCCGGCACACCGGATGTGGCCGTCAGCGAGGACGGCAAGGTGCACGTCACGACCGTGGATGAGTTCCTCGCTGCCATCGCTCCGGATACGATTATATATCTCGAACCCGGCACCTATGATCTCAGCACCGCCGCAGGCTACGGTGTATCCAAGACTGAGCGCTATCATTGGGATCTGCGCTGGGACGGGCCGAGCCTTGTCATAACCGGCGTTGACGGGCTGACCATTGAGGGTGCGGGCGCGGAGAGCGTCACTATTGCCGCCGTACCGCGCTATGCGGATGTGCTCGGCTTTGAAAGATGCTCCGGCCTAACGCTCCGCGGCTTCACAGCGGGGCACACCGAGGAGAAAGGCTACTGCACGGGCGGCGTTCTGTACTTTGACCTGTGCGATGACGCGACGATCGACGGCTGCGCGCTCTTCGGCTGCGGCATCATGGGCATCACCGCAAGCAGCTGCACCGATATGAACGTCAGCAATACCGAGATATACGACTGCGAATACGGTGCAGTCACGCTCAATGACAGTAACGCCGTGTTCGATAACTGCGATATCCACGATAACGGCGGCCCGGACTTTCAGCTCTATGGCAGCACAGCTATTGTTGATGGCAAGGAACAAACGGCATAAAGCAGTAATGCACAAGAGCGTGTCAAAGAACCCGCAGACAGCTAAAGTTACGGGAAGGAAGATACGGTGAAAGAAACCCAGGAGGGGTGTCTTTCACGTCCAATAAGAATAAAATCTGAACTTTTTTTGAAAGTTCAGATTTTCAAGCAGACTGGCAAAAATGCTTTTTTGACAGTCTGCACAAAGCACCTGTCGGCTGACAGGTGCTTTGTGCTGTGAATGGTGGATGGAAAGAAGAGGATGTATTACGCAGCGAGCTCTTCGGCTGCGCCGAGGTATTCGTCGCAGGGGGTGCCGTCAAGCTCGTCGGCGTCGACATGGGGGAAGTAGTCAAGCCCCGCAACGTTGCCGCTCACGCAGCCGACGAAGCAGTCATACTCCATCCAGTCGCTGCGGAGTACGACTTCATAATGCGCGCCGCAAAGGCTGACAGAGATAACGCGGACGGCGTTGGGGTCAAGGTCAATGTAACGGAGAGCGGACTCGAGAGCCTCGTATTTGTTGAGCAGGTTATTCATATTCATAATTCCTTTCTTGAACGGATTTGATTTTTTGTTTTTCATCAGGTCGTTCCCTTGATGTGTCTGTATAATAACCCGGATTATTAAGAAAAAAATTAAAAGGAATTAAAGAAATAAAAACTGGATCAAAGCCAATCCATAGGCGGGTTTGATTCGGAGAGGAGGAGCAGAACACAAAAAATAAACTGCGAGCCCAACGGAGTGGGCCGCAGTGTAAAAGAACGTAACAAACCAACTTGAAGCCAAGAGGAGCGGACTTTGCTCCGACGTGGTGACCCGTACGGGACTCCTCGCCTGTGGGCGAGCCAGGTCGCGGCTCTGACGTGCCCCCGGCACGTCATTCACTCCCGCTCCCTTCGAGTCCCGCGGGAGATATACAAAAGAAATCAGTCCACCAAAGGCGGACTGACAAGGAACCAAATCGAAGCCCAGCGGAGCGGGTTCGATTTGGAGAGGAGGAGCAGCGGAGTGAGCGCGAGATGACTTTTGATGCAAAGCATAAAAAGTCGTCGCAAGCGATACGAAGCTTGCGACGACGTGGTGACCCGTACGGGACTCGAACCCATGTTACCGCCGTGAAAGGGCGGTGTCTTAACCACTTGACCAACGGGCCAT